>JACPAT010000113.1 GCA_016180655.1 Candidatus Methylomirabilota bacterium
CGGCGCTCCAGCCCCCGCACCATCACGTGGTGGAGGGCGTCCGGCGCATCGAGACGGGGCTGGCGGGGCATGGCAGGCGAGATCCTAGCACAAGGAGCGTCGGGACACAACGTCCCCCATTACAGGTGGACCCCACGCGGGTCGCGGAGTGCGTGCGAGGGCTAGAGCTGGGCGCGGAATACGCCGTCAGGCTCCTGACTCGCTACCGGCCGGAGATTGAGGACAAACAGGGGCGGAAGATCATCCACAACTTGGTGCATGCCTATCCCTCCCATGGTTTCATCCTCGACCTCGAGGAACTCACAGATCTCGGCCTCCCGGCGAGAGCGCCAAAGGACGGGGAGGCCCCCCTCCTAGACGACTTGGCTCTTGCGCTCATGGAGTACGGAACCGACTCGGACCTGATCGCGCTGGTTCCGCCGCCCAACGGCGCGGCCGCCAGAGCGGGACGCCCTATCGCTCACCATCAGGCGGTCGATCCGGAAGCCCCCGTAAAGCCCCGGAAGGCCGCGCGGGCCAGCGGGAAACTGAAAGATTCGCGATCGAGGGGTGGGCCTGGGAGGCGGCGAAGACCCTAACAACGCTCCGCGGCGCGCGCCCAGTGAGGAAGCGTGCGGATCACCCTCTCACGAACGATCCAAGTGGAGGATGGGGGGAACCCGGGTCAAAAGTGTGAGAGTCGGCGCCGGAGGAGCCGGACAGCCCGCCGGATCCCCCGCAGGTATCCTTCCGGCAATGGCTCGCCGACCAGCGCGTCCAGGCGCAGCCAGGTGTATTCGGTGTGCTCGTGGCTGATGGTCACGGCGCGCACGCGCTTCAATCGGCACGCATACTGGAGGATCAGCACCTTCTCTCGTGGGGAGACCCGGTAGACCCAGGCGTCCACCAGGGAGGTGACGGAGGCGGAGAGACCGGTCTCCTCCTGGATCTCCCTCACCAGCGCCTCTTCCGGCGTTTCCCCCTCGAGGAGCCGCCCGCCGGGGAGCTCCCACTCGTCCCGCTCGTTTCGCAGGACGAGCACGCGGCCTCGCCGGATCACCACCCCTTTGACCGAGATCGGCAGCCGCATCTCATCCCCAATCTTTAACCGCCGGTACCAACGGCATCGCCGTTGGTGCGCCAAGAACACCAAGGCCGAACGGCTCATTTGGGGGAACGACCGAAACGTCTAAATGCTCCTTCAGTCGGGTTTGACGCACTTCGGTGGAGAGCTCCGAACATTGTATCTTTGGTGACCTTGGCGGCATGGCGGTTGACTTCTTCGGGCCGGGCTCAGATCCGGCCCCGGGTCCACTGCAGGTACCGATCTCCGAGGCGGGGTGAGCCATCGAACCCGGGAAGTGTCGCCCGGATGTGCGCCCGCAGCTCTCCGATCCGCTCGGCGTGGATCGGATGGGTGCGCATCAGGCCGGTGGAGACCGCCTCCTCGTTCCGCTGGCTCCGGGCCAACGAAGCCTCCAGGAAGCTCACCAATCCCTCGGGGTGATAGCCGGACCGGGACGCGTACTCCGCGCCCACCTTGTCCGCCTCGATCTCCTGGGTCCGGCCGTAGCCCCGGAAGATCACCTCGGCGGCGAAGTCGGCGATCTGGCTGAAGGCCGGGCCGCCCGCCTGGAGGGCCGCCATGGTCACCGCGCCACCCGAGCCCCCGTACGTCCCGAGGGCCTGGGTCGCCGCCTCCCCGGCCTTCCGCAGGAAGTAGCGGTTCTCGATCTCCGTCAGGACGTGCCGCTGGTTCACGTGGGCGATCTCGTGGGCCAGGACCCCGGCCAGCTCCGCCTCATCCCGCATCTGCCGCAGGGCCCCCCGGGTGATGAAGATGTACCCCCCGGGCGTCGAGAAGGCGTTGACCATGTCGTGATTCAGGATCGTGAAATGGTAGGTGAGGTCACCCCGCCCCACGCTCTGTACCAGCGTCTGGCCCACCAGGTTCACGTACTGGCGCAGGGTCGGCTCGTGCCAGGCCCCGTACTGCGCCAGCAGGCGGGCCGCCACACCCCGCCCGATGTTCACCTCGTCATCCCGTTCGATCTTGGTAGCCGCGGCCGCGAACAGCTCCACACCGCTGCTGACCAGCCCCAGGTCCACCGGCCCGATCTGGCCGCCGATCCCGCCGCATCCGACCAGCCCCAGCAATACCACCGGCAGGGCCCAACGTCTCCAACGCGTGCACATGACTCTCTCCCCCCAACCCGGCGTCGCCGGAACCAAATTCGACATTTCACTCGGAGGAAATTACTCCCGGTAGCGGCCCAGCTTGCCGGCCCGCAGGAAGGTTTCGACGTCGGCCTCGCCGACGCGGAACCGCTCCACCTCGGCCAGCCCCTGATAGTCCAGGCGCATCCGGCCGAGCTGCTTGTGCTGGATCTCCTCGTCCACCCCCCGGGCCCCGGCCGTCGCCGTCACGGCCGGCCCCTGCGTCCGTCCGGACGTGAGACCGCGTGCCAGGGCCTGGCCCAGCTCGCCCCCACCCCTGGCCTGTTCGACGCTGAACACGCCATCCTCCACGGCCATCCTGGCGGGCACGTCCCGGAACCGCACCAGCACGAGCTGCCCGCGCGCGTTCTTCACCGTGACCTTGCGCAGGGCCCCGCCGGCCCCGTAGGTCAGATCGCCCACCTGCTCGCCCCCGCGCAGGCGATAGCGCAGCAGGCGCCCGTCCGCCGCATCCACCCACACGGTCCAGGCCCCTTCCGGGCCCGTCCCCTCGATGAGCTGGGCGGGCCGCCCGCCGACCGCCTCGCTGCCTCCCAGGCGGGCCCCCGCGGGGGATACGCCCACCGGGAAGGCCTGCTCCCAGAGCGCCCGGCGGACCTCCGGCGCCACCTCGGAAAGGCGAGTCGCCCCCACCTGGGTGACCAGCCAGGTCTCCTTGCCGTCGTGCACCACCAGGCGGACCGCCTTGCTGGCGACATCCGTCATCTCCACCCGGACGCGCGGCGCCTTGTAGGTGTATCGGGCGCGGGCCACCAGCGGCAGGTCCACCTCTGCCGTCGCCCCGCCCGGCGCGGCGAAGACGGCCTCGGTCGCCTGACCCTCGCCCGGCGCCAGCACGCCGCGCGTCGCCCTGGCCAGCGTCTCTTCCGCCGTGGCGGCGGCGGCCAGGGCCGGTGTGAACAAGAGCAGGCCCAGGACCGCCCCGCTACCCCGTCCCCATCTGGATGGTGGCCGCTTTCGTGCTCGGCTCATAGATGTGAACCTCCTCTTCACGTCCGCGGATCTTGACGCTCCCGATCTCGCGCCACTCGATCCCCGCCCCGTCCACGCGCTGCCGGGTGGCCCCGCTGACCAGGATCTGGGTCCTGTGCTCCTTGTTCAGACCCTCCAGGCGCGAGGCCAGGTTCACCGGATCCCCGATGATGGTGTATTCCTTCTTCTGCTCCGAGCCGACGTTGCCCACCAGGACCTCGCCGGTATTGATGCCGACGCCGATCCGCAGGGGGACGCCCGTCTGCCGCCGCCAGTCCTCCTGCAGGTCCTCCACGGCCGCCAGCATCTCCAGCGCCGCGCGCACCGCGCGACTCGGATGGTCGGGGGTGGCGATGGGCGCGCCGAAGAAGGCCATGATGCCGTCCCCGATGTACTTGTCCAGCGTCCCGCCGTGGCGCAGGATGATTTCCGCCATGCGGGACAGGTAGGTGTTGAGCACGCTCATGACCGTCCCCGGGTCCAGCTTCTCCGAGGTGGCGGTGAAGCCCCGGATGTCGGAGAAGAGGATCGTCACCTCGCGCCGCGTGCCGCCCAGGGCCAGCTTGCCCGGGTCCGCCAGCAGTTCCTCCAGGACCGCATCCGACACGTACTGGCCGAACATCCGCTTGAGCTGCCGCCTTGCCCGCCCCTCCACCAGGTAGTGATCCAGCAGCACCGCCACCAGCCCCAGGGTGAGGCCCCCGCTGGGCGCCACCAGATCCAGCCACAGGTGGCGGGACCCGAAGGCCCAGAACGCCCCCGCCATCTGCACGAGGGCCATCCCCAGGAAGGCCGCCGGAATGCCGAGGAGCGTCGGGAAGAAGCCCGCAACGAGGCCGGCCGCCGCCGCGACTCCGACGGTGAGCAGGGCGCCTCCCGGCTCCGCCAGGCGCCGCACCGCATCGCCGGCCGACAGGGTGTCCAGGGCCACGGCATTCACCTCGACGCCGGGGAACACCCGGGAGAAGGGCGTGGAGCGGAATTCGAAGGCGCCGCTCACCGTGGCGCCGACGAAGACGATCTTGTTCCGGAAGGTCTCCGGAGGGATCTCGGGGGTCTCCCCCCGGACGATCTGCCCGTAGGAGCGGAGGACCCGCCAGGCCTGAACGTACGCGAACGTCTGCGCGCCGCCGCGCCACCGGAGCAGCATCATCCCGTCGTCGTCCAGCGGCACCACGCCCCGCCGGTTCTGGACGTCGGTGGCCCGGACCCCCGCCGGACTCACGGTCCCGTCGGCGATGGCGGCGGCGAGGGACAGGCTCGGGTACAGGCGGCCCTGGTACGAGAACGTGGTGGGCACCCGGCGGAGGATGCCGTCCTCGTCGGGATCCACGCTGATGCCTCCGATGCCTTTCGCCGCAGCCAGCAACTCCGGGAGCGGCAGGGTGATGCCCTCGTACCGCGCCGGGGTGAGAGGCGGCTGCACCGCGCGAAGATCGAGGGCGCCGGAGGCGGCGGATGCCTTCTCACTCTCGACGGCCTGGCGATGGAAGACGGCCGCCAGGTACACGTTCCCCGCATTGGCGATCGCCTCGGCGAAGGCCCGGTCTCCCTCCGGTCTCTCCAGGTGGGGCTCGGCAAAAAGGATGTCGAAGGCGACCAGCCTGGGGCCACCGGCCCGCAGGTAATCCAGCACCAGCCCATAGGCGTCCCGGGGCCACGGCCAGCGGCCAAGGATCGCCTGGAGCCGCTGGACGCTTTCCTCGTCCACCACGATGACGACGACGTCGGGTCGCGCCGCCTTCCTGGCAGGGAAAGCGCGGAAACGAGCATCCAGCGTCTTCAGCTCGATCGTCTGAACGAAGGAGAGGCGGGCCACGAGGAGGGCCAGGGCCGCCGCGAGGACGGCCCACAGGCAGGACCAGTGCCAGCGTTTGCCAGGGGGACGCAGCATGGGAAACGAGTCCTTGCGGGGGCGGCGCGCCCGGTGGATACCGGGGCATCCTAACAAAAAACGGTGTTTGGGCAAGCCGAAAATCGCGGAGGGAGGATAGCCAACATCCCCCAGGGGGAAACAGGGCGGATCGCATTGGGTCGGTCATCCATACGATTCGAACAATGGATCTCCCTGGACCATTGACTCCGCGCTCCGACAGCGTATACTGGCCGCCGTAATTGATTACATTGACCGCTGAAATGCATTTCAGCGACGATTCCCAGCTCGCATCACCCCCATTCGATCTGAGAGCCCGACTGCGTATGTCCCACCGGCCTCCCAGGGTCACCCGGCTCAAGGACGTCGCCCGCCTGGCGCGTGTGTCCACCGCCACCGTGTCCCGCATCCTCAACGACCACGGTCCCGCCAGCGAAGCGGCTCGCAGCCGCGTCCTGCACGCGGCCCGGGAACTTGACTACCATCCCAACTGGCTGGCCAGAAGTCTCCGGGGACTGCGAACGAACACCGTGGGCCTGGTCCTGCCCGACATCGAGAATCCGTTCTTCACCTCGCTGGTCAAGGGCGTGGAACAGGCGGCCTCTGCGAAGGGCTGGAACGTCATCTTCTGCAATACCGACGAGGACATCCGGCGCGAAGAGGCGCTCGTCGGGACGCTGGTGGATCGGAAGATTGACGGCCTCATCCTTTGTCCCGCGGCCGGATCCCACGACTACATGGCCCGCTACCTCGAGCGACGGCTGCCAGTGGTCACGGTAAACCGGGCGCTGCGGGATCTCCCCCTCCCAGCCGTGACCTCGGACAACTTCCAGGGAGCGTACGAGGCCACCCATCATCTCCTGGCCAAGGGCCTGCGTCGCCTGGCCATCATCCTGGGAACCCCGAACGTCAGCACCACCCAGGATCGCCTCGCGGGTTGCCGGCGCGCGGCGGACGAGTTCGGCCTGGGGGCCGACGATCTCCTGCTCAAGGTGGGGTACGCCCGCACGGCCCAGGGCTACCAGGCTGCCCTGGAGTGCCTGGATACCACCTCGCGGCCGCAGGCGATTTTCGCCTTCAACAACCTGATGGCCGAGGCCGCCCTGATGGCGATCCATCGGCGGAGGGTCCGCTGTCCGGATGACATCGCCCTCATGGGCTTCGACGACTTCCGCTCTGCGGCCGCGTTGACGCCGCCCCTGTCGGTGGTGGAACAGAACCCGGTGGGGATGGGGGTCAAGGCGGTGGAGGAGTTGGCCCGGGTCATCGAGACCGGCGAACCCGCCCAGGCCCTCAGCCGGATCCCGACCCGGCTGGTGCTCCGCGCCTCGTGCGGCTGTGCCACGACGCCGGAATGAGGCGTCGCCGAAACACCTTGCCTGTGGCGGATGACCGAACGATCCCGGGGCTCACCACGCCGGTGAGGACCCCGTTGGGCACCCGAGCTCCGCCGGTGCGGTGCGGAGCGTCAGACACCGCCGTCCGATGGAACCCCTGTACGGGGAAGAGGAGGCAGCCATGCGGAAAATGAAACAAGGATTGGTGCACAGCCGAGGGGACGGGAGGATCAGCCGGCGGGCGTTCATCGGCGTGACGGCCGGGGCGACCGCCGCGCTGTCCTTCGGGACCTTCATCCGCAGCGGGCTGGGTGCCGCGAAGGTGAACGTGCTCACCTGGTCGAACACCCTGCGCGCCATGGATGACGTCCTGCGGGAACAGGCCAAGCAGTACACCAAGGAAAAGGGCGTGGAGGTCAGCTTCGAATTCATCAACCAGACCGACCTTCCGGCCAAGACCGCGGCGGCCGTGGAGAGCGGCGCGGGCCCCGACATCATCACCCTGTGGAGTGACGGGCCGCACCTGCACGCCAAGGCCCTGGTAGATGTGGACGATGTGACCGCATCCCTGGGCAAGGAGCTGAAGGGGTGGACCAACATCGGCAAGGACATCGCCATCGTGGGCAAGAACTGGAAGGCCGTTCCGTGGGGGATCATCCCCATCGCCCTCACCTATCGTGAGGACTGGCTCAAGGAGGTGGGGTATTCCACGTTCCCCGACACCTGGGACGAGCTGCTGGCAGCCTCCAAGAAGCTCAAGGACAAGGGGCACCCGGTGGGATTCTCTCTCGGCCGCGCCATCGGAGACGGCAACCAGTTCCACTATCCTCTCCTCTGGGCCTTCGGCGGCGCCGAGGCGAAGAAGGACGGCAAGACGGTCGCCATCAACTCCCCCGAGACCGCCAAGGCCGTGGACTATCGCCGGAAGCTCTACCAGGCCGGTGAGACCGAGGATGTCTTCGCCTGGGACGATGCCGCCAACAACCGCGCCTTCCTGGCCGGTGCCGTCTCCGTCACGGTGAATGCCGCCAGCATCTACTGGGCGGCCAAGAAGGATGCGCCGCCCCTCCGGGAAGTGACCAACCACTCCTTCTTCCCGAAGGGGCCCGCGGGTCGCTTCGGCTACTCCACTGCCATCAGCCTGGGGATCTTCAAGTTCTCCAAGGCCCAGAAAGAGGCCAAGGCGTTCATCAAGTGGCTGCTGGAGCCGAAGCAGTACTCCGCCTGGATGGGGATCGGTGAGGGCATGATGGCCGGGCTCCTGAACTACTACGAGGATGACCCGGTCTGGAAGAAGGACCCCAAGCTGGAGGTCATCCGGCAGATCCCGAAGTACGTCCGGATGCCGGGGTATCCCGCGCCGCCGTCCCGGCCGGCGGCGGAGGCGATGATCAAGTTCGTCATCGTGAACATGTTTGCCCGGGCGGCCAAGGGGATGGCCACGGCCGAGACCATCAAGATCGCCGAGCAGGAGCTGAAGGAGGTCTACGGGAAAGCCTAGCGGACCGGGAGCCAGGAGAGGGATCGTGTCCATCGCGCGGGCGGAGCGATTGGCGGCCAGGCCGTGGGCGGCCCGGCTTGTGAAGCCCGAGGCGCTCACCGGCTACGGCCTGATTTCGCCGGCCGTATTCCTCATGCTGGTGCTGCTGGCCTATCCCTTCGTCCTGGCCGTGTCCATCAGTCTCACCGACCGGGTCCTGGGGGAGCCGGGGAAGTTTGTCTGGCTCGAGAACTTCCTCAAGCTCCTCCAGGACTCGCTGTTCCGCCAGACGGTCTGGAACTCGTTCGTCTACACCATCTCGACCGTGTTCCTGAAGCTGGTCCTCGGGATCATCCTGGCCCTCTTGCTCAACCAGGAGATGCCGTACCGCAATCTGGTGCGCGGGGCGCTGCTGCTCCCCTGGATCGTCCCCACGTCGCTCAGCGTCCTCACCTGGCTCTGGATGTTCGACTCCCTGTTCAGCGTCGTGAATTACATCCTGCTCGGGCTGGGCCTCATCTCCAAGAAGATCCCCTGGCTGGGGGATCCCTTCTGGGCCATGGTGTCCGTCATCATCGTCAACACGTGGCGGGGCCTCCCCTTCTTTGCCGTCTCGATCCTGGCCGGCCTCATGACCATCCCGCGGGAACTCTACGAGGCGGCCGAGACCGACGGGGCGCGGGCGCCGCGCCAGTTCTGGCACATCACCCTCCCCCTCTTGCAGCCAGTCATCGCCGTGGTCGTTCTCTTCTCCACCATCTGGACGTTCGCCGATTTCCAGATCGTGTACATCCTGACCCACGGCGGACCCATCAACGCCACCCAGATCTTCGCCACCATGGCCTACGACGTGGCCCTGGTGGCCGGGCGGATCGGCGAAGGATCGGCGATTTCCCTGTTTCTGTTCCCGGCCCTGCTGGTGGTCATCATCCTCTTGCTGCGCTACCTGCGCCGGGAGTAGGGGCCTCCATGTCGCGGAAACGCTTCCGGATAGTCAGGCGGATCTTCGGTCTCTACCTCCCCCTGGCGGCATTCCTCTTCTTTGCCCTGTTTCCTTTTTACTGGATGCTCATCAGCAGCTTCAAGGGGAACCCGGAGCTTTACAACCTCCAGGCCAACCGGCTCTGGATCACACATCCCACGCTGGAGCAGTTTCAGGAACTCTTTGCCAAGACCGCCGTCCTCCAGTGGCTCTGGAATAGCTTCTTCGTCTCGTTCCTCACGTCCATGATCTCCATGACCTTCGGCATCATGGCGGGATACGCCCTGGCGCGCCTGAGGTTCCCCGGGGCCCAGGTCTTCGGCCTGGCCACCTTCGTGACCTATCTCGTGCCGACGACGCTCATCTTCATCCCCCTGGCCAGCGTGGTGCAGTACCTGGGCCTCTCCAATACGATCTGGTCCCTGGTGGTGACCTATCCGACGTTCCTGATCCCGTTCTGCACCTGGATGCTCATCGCCTACTTCAAGTCCATCCCCCGGGACATGGAGGAATGCGCCATGATCGACGGGTGCAGCCGCATCGGGTCCATGGTCCGGATCGTGCTGCCCATGGCCATCCCAGGGATCATCTTCTCCGCCATGTTCAGCTTCACGCTCTCCTGGAACGAGTTCGTGTACGCCCTGACCTTCATCTCCTCTACCACTCACAAGACCATGTCGGTTGCCGTGCCCACGGAGCTCATCCGGGGGGATGCCTACTTCTGGGGCGAGCTGATGGCCGCCTCCCTGATCGGTTCGGTCCCGGTGGCGCTGCTCTATTCCTTCTTCATGGACTATTTCGTATCCGGCCTGACGGCCGGCGCGCTCAAGGGCTGAGCGCCACACACCCACGCGTGAAAGGAGGTTGCCCATGCAGTACTTCATGTCGAAGACGATCCCGCGGGCCATCCTGGTGATGTTCGACCGGGATGACCTGCTGCTCGAGGGACTGCAAGAGGTCGTGAAGAAGGAGGGGATCGACACCGCCGCCATCACGGGCGGCATCGGCTCGCTGCAGCGGGTCCACCTGCACACCATCACCACCACCTCCATCCAGCCCGTGGACAAGTACTGGAGCTTCACCGGAGCCATCGAGCTGGGGAGCGTCCAGGGATCGGTCATCGGCGGCGACGTCCACGCCCACATCAGCGTGTACGACTGGGACGGCAAGACCACCTACATCGGCCACCTGGAGCCGGGCAGCCTGGTGGCCTACCGGGCCGAGGTCAGCCTGAACGTCCTGGAGGGGGTCCAGACCGAACGGTACAACGACGCGGAGGGAAACTTCCGCATCCGGCAGAGATAGGAGGAGCCCCAGCATGGATGTCCGTCACATCGCCGTCGCCGGCACCGGGATGATGGGGCCCGGGATCGCCGCCATCTTCGCCCTGGCCGGCCGCCGGGCGACCGTGATCAGCCGGACCCCCGAGGGGGCGGCCCGCGGCGTGGCCACCGCCAGGTCCCTCATCACGCAACTGGCCGCCAACGACCTGGCGGGCCCGGACCAGGCCAAGGAGGCCGCGGCACGCCTGGAGGCCTCCACCGATCCCGAAGGCGCCGCGCGCGCCGCCCAGCTCTTCGTCGAATCCATCCCCGAGGACCTCGCCGTCAAACAGGCGTTCTTCACCCGGCTGGACAAGGCCGCGCCCGACACCATCCTGTGCTCCAACACCTCGGGCATCAGCATCACCGCCATCGCCGCCAAGGCCTCCCGCCCCGAGCGGATCCTCACCACGCACTTCTGGAATCCGCCGTATCTGATGCCCCTGGTGGAGGTGGTCATGGGCGAGCGCACCAGCCGACCCATCGCCGACGGCGTGGTGGAGCTGCTCCGGACCTGCGGCAAGGTTCCCGTGCTGGTGCGCAAGGACCGGCCCGGACAGTTGGGCAACCGGATCCAGCACGCCATGATCCGGGAGTGCGTGAACATCGTGCAGGAGGGCATCGCCACCGCCGAGGACGTGGACCTGGCGGTGATGACCGGCGTCGGCCTGCGGTTTCCCGCCTACGGCGTCTTCGAGCACGCCGACCTCGTGGGACTGGATCTGGTCAAGGCGGTTCAGGACTACGTCCTCCCCGACCTGGGCGCCGTGCAGGGTGCCGGCCGCCTCCACAACGAGAAGCTGGCGCGGGGCGAGCTGGGTGCCAAGACGGGCCGCGGATTTCTCGACTGGACGCCGCAGCAGGCCCAGGAGGTCCGGGCGCGCCGCGATGCCTTCCTCATCCAGTTCCTCCGCTGGGAGAAGGCCCGCCGGGCCTCGTGACCTCTACCCCGCTTGGGAGAAGGGGCCTCAGACTCTCGAGTGCTTGGCGATATCCAATTCCCACCGTGAGATGGCGAGGAGCTACGTAGAGGTGAGCGTCATTGCGAGCAGTGCGACCGAGGAGGCCCTCTGCGACTTCCTCTTCGCAGAGGGGGCCCTCGGCCTCGTCACGGAGGATCTGCCCGGCGAGCCGTCCGGGATGTGCATCCGGGCGAGCTTTGCCGGGTCGCTGCGCGTCGGGGCGCTCGTCGAGAGGCTGAAGCGCTTTCAGGCTTCGCTGGGAGCCCTGGGACTTCCGGGTGCGGAGGGACCGATTGAGGTCCACGAGATCCCGGTCGAGGACTGGGGGCGGAACTGGAAGAAGCACTTCAAACCGCTTCCCGTCGGCAGGCACCTGATCATCGCGCCCCCGTGGGAGGATGGCCCCTTCCCCGAGAACCGTCGTGTGGTCCGAGTTGACCCAGCCATGGCCTTCGGCACCGGCCACCACGCCACGACCCGGATGTGCCTGGAAGCCCTCGAGGCGTTCATGGATGGATGGCCCGAGGACCAGGGGGGGCCGGTGGTTCTGGACGTGGGGACGGGGACCGGGATCCTCGCCATCGCCGCGGCGTCCCTCGGGGCAGCGCGGGTCGTCGCCGTTGATACGGATCCGGAGGCATGCGACGCCGCGAGGAAGAATCTCCCCCTCACCGAGGGCACAAGTCGGGTCCACGTTCTCCAAGGAGGAATCGAAGCCCTCGGAGCCGCTGGGCGCTTCGACCTCGTCCTGGCAAACCTCGACACCAGGACGCTCTGCCCGCTCCTCACCATCCTCTCCAGGTTACTCGCGCCAGGAGGCCGGTTGATCGTCAGTGGGATCCCGATTGAGGACGAACCGACGGTGACCGCCGCAGTGCACTCTTCACCGCTCCGAACTGTGGATCGGCGAGTTGCAGACGACTGGCTCTGCCTGACCCTGGTCGCTCGATGATGCCTTCCGCACTCCGCATTTGCTATTCCGCAATTGGGTCATGGCTCTTCCATTGAAGCTTCAACTCTGAGACTGTGGACGCCCCCCTCGGCTCTCGGGCCGCCTCACACTCCAATGGGGCCACGGCTCTGAGGCCGTCATACGTTGCTTCCGAATTCTCCTTGCACCTTTCTCGAACTGGGATGCGGGATACGTTGTTTCCCACGTTGAGTTTCGCCCTTCCTCCCCGAGCGAAGCCCTGCCCGGTCAGTCCCCCCATCACCGCGCTGATCGGCCGCGCAGCCGCCGCCTTCGATAGGCCGGCCCCGCCTCCTCGAGGCGGAACCCAACGGGGCGATAGCGATATCCGATAGCGACAGCGCATGTCCCTCGCCCGGAAGCCAATCGAACGCTGCGATAGATGCTCATTGTCCCACCCCGAGTCCTCGTGGTATAGTCGCTTGGAAAGCCGTGTGCCCGAGGGGTATTCACCATACTGCAGGGGGAAACGGCATGCCAGAGATCAGCCGGTTCTTTGGCATTGTGATCAAGATGTTCTATAATGACCATCAGCCGCCGCACTTCCACGCCGAATATGCGGGGTCCGAGGCGCTGATCGTCATCGATTCCTTGGAAGTGTACCGCGGGGAACTGCCGCGACGCGCGCTGGCCTTGGTCCTCGAATGGGCCGCGCTGCACCGCGATGCCCTCCGGGAGGACTGGCGCATGGCACGCGGGGGTGAGCCGCCGCGACCGATCCCTCCCCTGGAGTAACGAGACACCCTCATGACTCTCCTCAGAATTCGAGCGGTCGAGCCCCTGGAAGGCTTTCGTCTGCGTCTCCACCTCACCAACGACGCGGTCGTCGAACGGGACGTCCGTCCGCTCATGAGCGGGCGAATCTTCGAGGAGTTGATTCAGGACCCGCAGAGGTTCCGGGAAGTCCGCGCCGAGGGCGGCACCGTGGTCTGGAGTAACGGCGCGGATCTCTGTCCCGACGTCCTCATCTGGGGCGGCCCGCCGCCTCTCGCCGCCGATCAGGTCCCTACCTCTTTGCCCATTCCAGTGCCCCACGCCTGACCCTCCCGGCGGATGGCCATGAACTCCCGGGACGTTGTTGCCCACGTTAACTTTCTCCTCTCCGCCCCGACCGAAGCCCTGCCCGGTCAATCCCCCCGTCACCGCGATGCCGCGCGGCGCCGCCGCCGCAGCGGGTAGGCCGGCCCCGCCTGTCTGCGTGTCCGCACAGGCAGGCCTCCTCGACCCGGAAGCCAACGGGGCGACAGGGACATCCGACAGGGACAGCGGGGCTCCGCCATCGGGGAGGACCGCCAGCGCCAGCACCCTGGCACGCCCTGGTATGCTGCTTGACATCAGATGCGGCCGGTGTTAGCATCAGCGCATCATGCCGCGGACGACGCTGGACATCGATGCCCCGCTTCTGAGAGAACTCAAGAAGCTGCAAGAGAAGGAGGGACGCTCCCTGGGCAGGATCGTTTCGCAGCTCCTGGCGGAAGCCCTGGCCCGGCGGAAGACCGCGCCCGAACTCCCCAAGCTCCAGTGGGTCTCCCGCCCCATGCACGCTCTCGTCGCTCTCTCCGATAAAGAAGCCGTGTACGGCGTCCTCGACCGCGGCGACGAATGAGCTATTCGGTCGACGCCAACGTCCTCCTCTACGCTTCGGACACGTCCAGCCCCACGCATGCGGAGGCCATCCGCTTCCTGAAGCAGCGCGCCTCGGACCCGGACCTATTCTGCATCGCCTGGTCCACGCTGATTGCCTTTCTCCGCATCGCCACGCATCCGCGAATTTTCGCCCGACCTCTCTCGCCCGACGATGCCCTCGGCAACGTCGAGTCCCTCCTCAGCCTGCCGCACGTGCGCATGCTCTCGGAGGGGGAGGGATTTCTTGAGATCTACCGTGAGGTGACCGCCCGCTTCCCTGTCCGCGGCAACCTCGTCCCCGACGCCCACCTGGCAGCCCTCCTCCGGCAGCACGGCGTCCGCAGGCTGTACACGGTCGATCGGGACTTCAGGAAGTTCGACTTCCTCGAGGTCGCCGATCCCTTCGAATAGCATGCCCCCCAAATAGTGGACGTTGTTTCCCACACTGACTTTCGCCTCTCCGCCCCGACCGAAGCCCTGCCCGGTCAGCCCCCATCACCGCGATGAGGGGCGCCGCAACCACCGCCTCCGATAGGCCGGGCGCGCCCCCTCGACGCGGAAGCCGATGTGTCGCCCCGATCGGCTCTTGACATACAGCCATCCATGCGATATGGATAACCATATGAAGACCACGCTGAACATCGACGATTCCGTTATGGCCCTTCTCAAGCGCGAGGCGGCCAGGCAAGGGCGGACGATGTCCGAGCTGGTGGAGTCCGCGCTCCGCCTGATGTTCCGCGCCCCGCGGAGGCGGAGCGACCTCCCTCCGCTGCCAACGTTTCGAAGCGGGGGCCACCTCGTGGACGTTGCGGACCGCGACGCCCTGTACCAGGCCATGGAAGGCCGTTAGTGTTCGTCGCGGACACGAACGTCCTCATCCACGCCGCCGATGCGGATTCCCCTTTCCATCGCCAGTGCCATGCGTGCCTCCAGGACTGGCGCGGCCAGACCTCGGCCTGGTACCTGACCTGGGGCATTCTGTATGAATTCCTCCGGGTGACGACGCATCCCCGAGTTTTCCGGCAGCCCTGGCCAGCGGCGCGCGCGTGGGAATTCATTGAGGCGTTGCTGGCCTCCCCCGGCCTGAGTATCCTCCTCCCCACGGACAGGCATGCCGCGGTCGCCGCCGAGGTATTCGCGGAGCTCCCGCACCTCGCTGGGAACGTGATACACGACGCCCACACCGCCGTTCTGATGCGCGAGCACGGGATTCGGCGCATCTATACCCGAGATACCGACTTCCACCGCTTCCCCTTCCTCGAACCGATTGATCTGACGACCTAGTCATCCGGGACGTTGCTTCCGAATTCTCCTCGCACCTTTCTCGAACCGGGATGCGGGATACGTTGTTTCCCACGTTGACTATCGCCTCTCCGCCCTCACCGAAGCCCTGCCCGGTCAGCCCCCATGACCGCGATGCCGCGCTGCACCGCCGCCTCCGATAGGCCGCCGCTGCCTCCCCAACCCGGAAGCCGATCCGCCGCCGGTCGGGATGTTCGGGGGCTCATGCGCACCGGGCAGACTCCTCCTCCGGGCTGGAGGCTGGCACCTCCCTGTGCCAGGGGCGGCCACACCCCGCGAACAATTTCGAAATGCGGATTGCGGAATGCGGATTTCAGTGCCGCGGTCGGCGCCCGGCTCTCAGTTTCCACCGCCTGCCCGTGCCAAAATCGGACGCTCCAACCGCAGAATCCCGACAGTCAGCGCTTCGGCCGTTGCCCGGAGGCGGCCCGGTCCGGTCCAGTGAGGGCCGCTCCCCGCGCAGGCCGGCGCCGGCGGAGGGGTTTCCTGGCCGTGAGGCGCAATTTCTCGACCCGGCCCTCGGCGCCCCGGAGGGCGGCCAGCCACTCGCGGCGGATGTCCTCGCGGAGGGCCTTGGGCTCCAGGACCTCCACGTCCTTGCCGTAGCCCAGGATCCACCGCCGGAGCTCCGGGCTGAGGGGAACCCGCAGGGTCATCTCCAATTCGCCGGTCAGAAGCGGCGCCAGGCTCTGGCTGGGGTGCCACTGGCGCTCGGCGACGTAGCGGGCGACCTGTCGGGAGAAGCGGAGGGCGAGCCGGACCGGCTCCCCCCGGAAGAGGCCGAAACTGCCTTCCAGGTAGCGATCCAGGTTGAACTCGGGAGGGGACTGGAAGCTGTCTTCCGTCATTCGCACCTGCCGGAATCGTTCGAGGGCGAAGGTGAGCACCTGCCGGCGGGTATGGCAATAGGCCGCGAGGTAGATGCCGCCCTGCTGGTACCACAGGTGGACCGGGTCGAGTCGCCGGGCGGTGACGGCGTCCCGTCCGAAGGAGTGGTATTCCGCCTCTACGGTCCGGCGGTCGTGCACGGCCTGCTGGAGCAGCCTGAGGGTCTCCACCGCGTGGGAGGAATCCTTGGTCTGCACCGCCAGGTCCGAGAGGCTCTGGTCGAGGCCGTCCAGGAAGGCCCGGGCCACCGGACCCAGGGTGGCCGAGATCTTCTCGAGTGCGGTGTGAATCGCGTCCCCGACGGGCGTCCCCCGCAGCGGGACGAGGAGGTGGCGGCCCAGGTGCAGGCTCATGAGTTCGCTGAGCGTGAACGGCACCGGGGGCGTGCCGCGTGGTCCCTCGATCAGCCGGTAGCGGCCCTCGCGGCCGTCCTGCTCCATCATCAGAGGAAATCCGGCCACCTGGAGCACGGCCAGGTCCCGCCAGACCGTGCGCCGGCTGCACTTGACCTCTTTCATTAATTCCTGGATGGTTCGGCCGCCCCTGGCGGAAAGGACGTGCAGGAGTTTCCACTGCCGGATCAACTGGTCACCTCGGGCCATACCTATCCCCACTTGGCCACGAACCTTACCCAAGACCCAGGCCACACTGCAATAAGAAACATAGGTGACGTTCCCCCTTCCGGATGATCCTCCGGTGCTGACATGCTAAACTAATCTATCAGCTTCGAGCCTCCTTGGATACCATCCCGTAGGATCTGGAGGTACATCTGCGCAATCTGTGTAAGCTGCAGATAAATTCGATCCCGTGTGAGGCCTGAACACATGCTTCCCAGGACGGCTGACGTCATCATCGTGGGAGGCGGGGTGATTGGCTGCGCGACCGCCTTCTGGCTGGCGAAAGCGGGCCTCGCGCCGCTGGTGCTGGAACGGAATCAGCTCGGGTGCGAGGCGTCCGGCGAATCGGCCGGGATGCTGGCGCCCCAGTCCGAGGCCGACGCCGCCGGGTCCTTCCTCGATTTCGGCCTGGCGGGCCGGCGCCTCTTCCCCTCCTTGGCCGAGGAACTCAAGGCCAGTACCGGGGTGGATATCGAATACCGGCAGATCGGGATCCTGGTGCCGTTCTTCCGGGAGGCGGATCTGAGCGCGCGTGTCGCCCGGGCCAGGTGGCAGCGAGAAAGCGGCCTGTCGGCGGAGGTGCTCGACCGGTCCGACGCACTGAAGGCCGAGCCGCTTCTCTCGGACACGATTGAGGGCGCGATCAGCTTTCCCGAGGAAGCGCACGTCAACAGTCGAGCGCTCGTGACGGCCCTGGCCGACGCGGCGGGCCGCCTCGGCGCGACCTTCATTACAGGCTGTCCGGCAGTGGGAGTCATCCGACGAGAGGATACGCTGTCCGGAATCAGGACCGCGAACGGGACGGTGAGCACGAAAACCGTGGTCCTCGCCGCCGGACCCTGGAGCGGCCCGTTTGGTGATACCCTGGGTCTCCGGATTCCTGTTGCTCCAGCCAAAGGGGAACTCGTACTCGTCAGGCCGGCGGGCCGCCTCCCCCGTCGGATCATCTACGCGAAGCAGGCCTATCTGATCCCCACGCCCCGGGGTGAGGCCATCCTTGGGACGACGGTGGAATTTGTCGGTTACGACAAACGACCCACCGTCGCCGGCGTGCGGGCCATCCTCGCCGGTCTCTCCGAGGTGATCCCTGCTATCGCATCCGCCGGCTTCCTCCGATGCTGGGCGGGTCTGCGTCCCCATACCCCGGACGAGTTGCCCCTGATCGGTCGCCACCCTGCGCTCGAGGGCCTGACCCTGGCAACCGGGCATTATCGCAACGGCATCCTCCTCGGACCACTCACCGGCCGGTTGGTTCAGGAACTGATCCTCGGCAGGGTGCTCTCGATTCCCATCGAGCCCTTCAGGCCCGAACGACCCGTGCCGAGGCCAACGAATGAGCGCGACTCGATCTGACCCCGGGCCGGCGATATCCGACAGCGACAGGAATAGCGACAGGAACTGCGCTGGATACGTGCGGGACGGTTCTCGGTTCGCGGCTCTCGGCTCACCTCCTCCCCCCGATAATTCCCTTGACACATGAAAGTGACCCATGATAGCTGCATATTGTAAATTCCAGTCTGCACATAGTGAGAATACTCCATGCCTACTAAGACTCTCAAATCCTTGGAGCGGGGCATAGATCTTCTGTTCCTCTTCTCCCACAATCGCCCGGCGCTCTCCCTTCACGAGATTTCGGTAGCACTGGACATCCCACAAAGCACCGCGTATCGCCTCCTCGCAACCTGTCGCAAGAAACAGGTGATCGTTCGAGATCCCCTCTCCAGAAAATACGTCCTGGACGCGGGACTCCTCCGACTCCAGGCCGCCATCCAGGCCAACCTGGACATCACGAAGATCGTGATCCCCTATCTCGAGGATCTGGCCGCGCGGTCCGGGGAAACGTCCCAGCTCTTCCTGCTGCAAGGCCACCAGGTCGTGTGCGCCGAGGCGGTCACCAGCCCGAACATGATCCGCTTCATGCCCGAGCGCGGGCGGGGGTTGCCCCTGCACGCCCCCGCCGCCGGACGCGCGGTCCTGGCCTTCCTTCCCGACGAGTTTCTCACTCGGTATATCCAGCAACACGGCCTCAAGGCCATGACGCCCTACACGGTCACGGACGCCCAGGAACTCCAGCGCCTTCTCGCCCACATCCGCGCCCAGTGCTTCGCGGTCAGCTTCCAGCAGATGTACGCCGGCGCGCGGGGTGTGGCCGTGCCCATCTTCGACCACCGCGGCGGGGTCCTCGGGAGCCTCTGCATCTCCGGCCCCGATCCCCGCTTCAGCGAGGCGGCCGCCGATGCCCTGGCGCCGCTTCTGCAAAAGCACGCACGCGCGCTCTCGGCGGCCCTGGGCGGGCCGGCGGACGGCTCGCCCGGGTCGGAAGGACACTGATCGCACCTGACGGGCACGAGGGGATGTTTGGCATGCGGGCGCTCACCGACGTTCGAGTCCTGGACCTGTCCCGATTCGTGGCAGGCCCATTCTGCTGCCAGATCCTCGGCGACAACGGCGCCGACGTCGTCAAGGTGGAGAAGCCGGATGGTGAGCCGGCCCGGCACCTGCCCCCCTTCGTCCAGGAGGAAAGCCTCTACTTCATCGCCTACAACGGGAGCAAGCGCGGCGTCACCATCAACTTCCGCTCTCCCGAGGGGCTCGCGCTGCTTCGGCGGCTGATCGCCAAGGCAGACATCCTGGTCGAAAACTTCCGCGCGGGCACCATGGAGAAGATGGGGCTCGGGTACGAGTCGCTGGCGTCGGCGAATCCCGGCCTCATCATGGTCTCCATCTCGGGGTTCGGGATCCAGGGCCCCTACACCGGTCGCCCCGCCTTCGACGAGATCATCCAGAGCATGAGCGGGCTGGCCAGCATGACGGGCGAAAGCGACGGGCCGCCCACGCTGACCGGAACCTACGTCGCCGATTTCGTGACCGGCCTGTACGCGGCCATCGGCGCGCTCCTGGCGCTCCACCTGCGGGAGCAGACGGGCCGCGGCCAGTGGGTGCAGACCAACCTGCTGGACTCGCTCGTCTCCATCCTGAACACCAGCGTGAGCCGGTACCTGCTGACGGGCCAGGCGCCGCGGCGCCAGGGCAACCGGAATCCCCTGATCGCGCCGGGCAACATCTACCAGGCCCGCGACGGCCACATCACCATCGAGGTCCTGACCCAGGACATGTGGGAGGATCTGGCCCGGGCCATCGGGCGGGAGGACCTGCTCCGGGATCCCCGCTTCGTGGACGTCGTCAGCCGGCAGCGGCACGCCGAGGCGCTGGATCGGGAGGTCCAGGCCTGGATGGGCACCCGGACCACGGAGGAGATCGTCTCCAGCATGGAAGGCCACTCGATCCCCTGCGGCCCGGTCCTGGACGTCCCGGCGCTGGTCAAGGATCCCCAGCTCCAGGCCAACCAGACCGTGGTGGAGGTCGACTATCCCCCCCTGGGACGCGTCCCCGTGCTGGCGCCCCCGATCCGGTTGCACAACGAGGGGAGCCCGCGCCGCGGCCGGCCGCCCCGCCTGGGGGAACACACGGAAGAGGTACTTGCCGATTGGCTCGGCCTCACCGGGGGCGAGGTCGAGGTGCTGCGGGCGGGCGGCGCGTTCTGAACGGCCGGGAAAGCTCACTTCACACATTCTTGGACGGCGGGAGGAAACACGATGGGGGTCAATCGAGCCAGCACGCTGAAGCCGTACACCTGGGACGCGATCGAGATTGGTGAGGAGTTCGGGCCGGTGGAGGGAACCCTCTCGGAGTTGAAGCTCAAGCTCCATGCCTTTGCCGTGGATGATTACGGGGCATGGTACTTCCAGGGATCACCCCTCGGGGGTCGCATTGGCCATCCCACCCTCTTGGCCACCGACATCCTGATGCTCTTCACCCTGGGGTACGATGCGAATCCCCCCCATTTCCAAGGGGGCCTGCACGCCCGCAACGAATTGGAATTCCTCAAGCCCACTTTCGTCGGCCAGCAGGTGACGATCCGGGGGAGGCACACGGAGAAGTACCAGAAACGCGCCCAGAACTACCGGGTCCTGGAGGGAGAGGTGCTGGACGCCACGGGGCAGCCCTGTGTGCGCATGCGAGCCACAGAGACCGTCGGCATGGGCGGCAGTATCCCGGTGGGACAGGGGATGAGCACGCCACCGCCGGATGCCATCACTGGCGACGTGCCCAGCGGGGCACCCGTGGTGAGCCAGGCCGGCAAGGGGGTTCCGGCCGGGGCCGTCCTTCGATCGGTGGCGAAGCGGACCTCCTTCGAACAGAGTGTGGCGTACTCGGGCTTTCCGTACGGTTGGGTGGAAGGCGGTGCCAGGGCGATGTGGGTGAACATTCACACGGATCCGGAAGACGCCCGGCGTCGGGGCCAGCCAGATGCCGTCATGCAGGGCCTCTGCTCGGCGGCCTACATCTCCGAGCTGTGCGTGAATTTCTTCGGGCCGTCCTGGCTGACGACGGGGCGTCTCTCCACGGCCTTCATCCGTCCTGTGATCGTCCGGGACACCATCACGGCCTCGGGGATGGTGAAGCGACTGGAAGAGGAGGGGGGGCGCAGCCGGCTCTGGCTTGACGTCTGGTGCAAGAATCAGCGGGGAGAGCTGCTGACGGTCGGCCGGGCCAGCGCTGTTGCAGAGTAACGCGGCTTCCTGATGGGGCGGGAACTCCTGCGCTGAAGTCATCGCGCCAGCCGTTTCACGATGCCAGCCGAGTGACGGGATGTTCCGCGTCACGGGAAGCACAACCACGTTGGGAGCCGCAGCATGAACCAAGAGACCACCCGGGTGGCAACCCCGCCCGTGGCCGCGCCATCGGATGCCCCCGGGCGCGGTTGGACCCAGACGCTCCTGCGCTGGAGCAATGTCGGAGTGATCGTCCTGCTCTTCGGGATCTCTACCCTCCTCTCGCAGTACTTCCTCACCGTCCGCAACATCATGAACATCCTGCGCGGGACGAGCATGATGGGGATCACCGCGCTGGGCATGACCGTGGTGATCTTGAACCGGGGCGTGGACCTGTCGGTCGGCTCGGTGGCGGGGCTGGCCGCCGTCCTCGCCGCGGGGCTGCAGCCCTGGGGGGTCGGGGCGGCCTGGTCCGTGGCCCTGCTGGTGGGCGTCCTGCTGGGCTTCACCAACGGCCTGATGATCGCCCTCCTCCGCCTGCAGCCCTTCGTGGCCACCCTGGCGACGCTGATCTTTTCCCGCGGCCTCGTCTACCTCTACTCCCAGGGCAGCAACGTCCTCGTCCTGAATCCCCATCCCCTCTTCATCTTCCTCGGCTCCGGCTACGTGTGGGGATTCGCGGTGCCGGTCCTGATCTGGATGGCGGTGTACGTGGTCCTTGCCCTGACGATGAAGCACACGATCTTCGGCCGCCATGTGAACCTGGTCGGGGCCAACCCGGATGCCGCCCACGTCCTCGGGATCAACGTCAACTGGAACCGGATCCAGGTGTACACGCTCAGCGGGGCGCTGGCGGGACTCGCGGGCATCGTCCTGACCAGCCGGCTGACCGTGGGCGATCCCCAGGCGGGGAATCTGTACGAGCTCGACGCCATCGCCGCCGCCCTGATCGGCGGCACCACCTTCGACGGCGGGGTCGGCAACGTCCACGGGACCATCGCCGGGACCGTCATCCTGGCCGTGCTGTCCAACATCCTGAACCTCATCGGTGTCTCGCCCTACTTCCAGATCATCGTGAAGGGCATCATCATCGTCGTGGCGGTCGTGTTGAGCGAGCTCCGGCACCAGCAGAAGCCGGGAGCGTGGGTCCACATTAGACGATAGGAGGAACGGTCATGGAGGACAGGCTGCGGGGGACAAGTTGGACACGGCGCGAAGTGCTGCGCACGCTGGGGGTGGGTGGCGCGACAGTGGCGGGGGCATCCGTCCTGGACGGGTGGCTCCACCGGTTGGAGGCCCAGGACCTTTCCAAGGTCCGGGGCAAGACCATCGGCTACACCCAGAGCTTCTCCACCATCGAGTGGACGGTGGCGCAGCGCGAGCAGGTGGAGGAAGGGTGCCGCAAGTACGGACTGAAGCTGGTCTATCTGGACGCCCAGAACCAGGCGGCCAAGCAGGTCCGCGACATCGAGGATCTGGTCACGAAGAAGGTGGACCTGATCATCATCGCCACCTGGTTCGCCGAGGCGATCGCGCCCGCGGTGCGCGAGGTGAACAAGGCCGGGATCCCCATCGTGGTGTTGAGTTCTGACCTGGTCGGTGGGGTCGAGTATAACGCGCACATCACCACCGACAGCCTCGACACCGGGCACGATGTCGGCAAGGCCGTCGTGAAGGCCCTGAACGGCAAGGGCCGCGTGGTGCAGATCGAGGGCAAGCCGGGATCCGTGGTCAATCAGCTCCGCGGGAAGGGCTTCCGGGAGATCGTGGACAAGGAGCCGAACATCAAGATCATCGCCCACGTGATCGCCAACTACGAGCGGGTCCAGGCATTGAAGGCGATGGAGGACATCCTGCAGGCCCAACGGAACATCGACGTCGTCTACTGCCACAACGATGACATGGCCCTGGGCGTCATGCAGGCCTTCCGCGAGGCCGGTCGGAAGGGCGAGGCGAAGATCTACGGCGTGGACGGGATCCAGGCCGAAGCCCTGCAGGCGATCCTGGACGGGGAGATGACGGGCACGTGGCTCTACCTGCCGCTCGGATCCGAGGGAGTCGAGCTGGCCGTGCGGGTCCTGTCCGGCCAGAAGGTGCCCAGGAAGCTGGTCCTCCCATCTCCCATGATCAATCGAGGCAACGTGCAGGAGTATTACGACCCGGCCACCCGGAAGCGCAAGGTCGCCCCGGTCAAGCTGCCCATCTGATTGCGAACCCGAACCTCTCGACCCAGCGGGGATCCCGGGGCCTTCCCGTGCCGCGGTGTCGCGCGCGGTGAAGGCCGCGCGGCCCGGCCTGCCGATCGTGTGGGGTGGCTGGCATCCCTCCATGTTCGGGGCTGAGTGCCTGGCGGAGCCCAGCGTGAACCTGACGGTGCAGGCCCAGGGCGAGGCCACGTTTCTGGAGCTGGTGGAGCGTCTCGAACGAGGCGACTCGCTGGAA
>JACPAT010000183.1 GCA_016180655.1 Candidatus Methylomirabilota bacterium
GGCCGGATCCTGCAGCCGATACTCCTCGATCAGCACCTCGAAGCTGCACTTCCCCTCGCGGTGGGTGTAATCCGCCCCCGGGCAGTCGAAGGACTTCCCGCTTACCCTTTGAGCCACCTCCAGAACCAGGTCCTTCCGGACAAAGAGAAATTCTACCTGGGAATCAACGAACTTCTTGATGAGCCACGGACACGCCACGCGATCCGTCTTGGCCCCTTCCCGCGTCACCCACTTCATGGTGCACCTCTCATCGTTTTCGGCGTGAAGGCTCGCGCCGGACCCGTCTGGACCCGCGTTCCCTAAGGGCGGCGTACAGCGCATCCAGGATAGGCTCGGCGAGGGCCAACACGGCGTGATCGTCCTGAGTCAAATGGAGCAGGCCCCGAAAAAGCAGGTCCATCCCGGGCCCTTCAAGGGTCTCATCGGCGTCGAGCAGGTCGGCGCTCCGGATGATCCGGCCCAGCTCGACCAGCGCCGGATCCTTCAGCTTGTGCTTGGCCAGGATCGCCTCGAAGGTGCAGCGGCCCCGGCGGTGGCCCAACTCGGCCCCGGACATATCAAAGGGAATGGCCCCGGGAAGCCGGTCTCCCTCCTCCACGAAGGCGAACTCGGCCTTCGGGTCTTCAAACCGCTTGAGAAGCCAGGCGGAGGCACAGCGGTCCACGTGGGGGCGGCGGCGAGTGTAGTATCGCATCGGACTCACCGCCGCCCTGGCCTGCGGAGGGCCCGCCGGTCCAGTCGCTCGCGCATCGCGCGCAGGCGCTTGTGAAGTGCTTCCTCCTCTGGGACCGGGAAGTGGGAACGGAGACGCAGCTTGAGGGCTGCCTGGCGGATACGCCGGACCTCGTCTTCGGCTTCTTCGAGATCCTGCGGTCCGGCTGTTCGGCCCATCCGCCGCTCCAACGCAGGGAGCGCGTCCAAGAGCTTTTGGGCCTGGGCTCGACTGGCCGCGCCGAAGAGACGCTCGATCTGGCGTTCCTGCTCCGGCGACGTGGCGGTGGCCCGGAAGACGTAGGCTTCCCCGCCCACTTCCCGGATCTCGTCAGCAATCCATTGCATGTTCTCGGCCAGTTCGTTGGTGGCGGGGACGATGGAGACCGAGTTCTGGAGATAGATGGCCCCGCAGCGCTGGAGCCTGCGCCACACCTGCGCCCGCAGCCGCGTGGGATGCGACGGGATCTTGTAGACCAGGAGGACCCACTCGCGCTTCATAACAATCGTTAGTTGATTCGATGTAACAATGGTTATATACTTCCCGTGGCGACATCTGTCAAGTCCAACCGGGCGCGGCAGGTGATCTGCCGAGCCAGGCTGGAGTGGTGGACGACGGGCCAGTGCGGCCGTGCTGGTCAGCGCCTTTGGTTGGTCGGCAGGCCCCATCGTGCCTGAAATATCGAACCTTTACCCCGAGAAACGATGTTCACGGAATCCCTGGAACAACTGAACCGCGACAGCCGCCTGTTGTTCGCGGCCCGGGTGGCCCGGATGTTCGGCTACGGCTTTCTGGCCGTCGTCCTGGTCCTGTACCTGGCCGCCCTGGGGTTCGACGAGGCGCGGATCGGTCTGCTACTGACCCTCACCCTGGCGGGCGACACGGCGATCTCGCTGTGGATGAGCACGCGGGCCGACCGGTATGGGCGACGGCGGATGCTGTTTCTAGGGTCGCTGCTCGTCTTGGGCGCCGGCTTGGTGTTCATCACCACCGGCGACTTCATCGTCCTGCTCGTCGCCGCGACGATCGGCGTGATCAGCCCCGGCGGCAACGAGGTCGGGCCGTTCCTGGCGATCGAGCAGTCCGCCCTGTCCCAGATCGTGGCCGACGATCGGCGAACGAGCATTTTTGCCTGGTACAACCTCGTCGGGTCCTTCGCCACGGCAGCCGGCTCGCTGGCCGGGGGAGGCCTCGCCACGCTGGGACAGCAGTGGGGCATGACCCCCCTGGCCAGCTACCGCATCGTGCTGGCGGGCTACGCGCTGAACGGTCTGGTCCTTGCCGTGCTGTTCCGGCAACTCGGTCCGGCAGTGGAAGCCCACCCCGCTCCGCCCGGTCCGTTCATTGCCCCAGGATCCCGGCTGGGTCTGCATCGCTCGGGCGGAGTGGTGTTGCGCCTGGCCAGCCTGTTCGCCGTGGATGCCTTCGCCGGCGGCTTCGTGCTGCAGAGCATCGTCGCCTACTGGTTTCACGTCCGGTTCGGTGCCGACGAGGCGATGCTGGGGATGATCTTCTTCGGGGCGAACCTGCTGGCGGGCATGTCGGCCCTGGCCGCCTCGGCCATCGCCTCCCGAATCGGCCTGGTGAACACCATGGTCTTCACGCACCTGCCATCGAACATCCTGCTGGTGCTGGTGCCGCTGATGCCGACGATGCCGCTGGCGATTCTCGTGCTGCTGGTCCGCTTCAGCATCTCCCAGATGGACGTCCCCACGCGACAGTCCTACACCATGGCGATCGTAAGCCCGGAGGAGCGCTCGGCGGCGGCGGGCGTCACCGGGACGGCGCGCACGGTCGGCGCTTCGCTGGCCCCGGTGTGCGCGGGCCTGCTCCTGAGCAGTCCGGCACTGATGAGCGGGCCGTTCTTCGTGGCCGGCGGCCTCAAGATCGTCTATGACCTGCTGCTCCTGGCCGGATTCCGCGGCGTCAAGCCGCCCGAGGAACGGGATTCCGCTTGACACAGCGGAGCGGAGGGGGTCATCGTGCGACATCCCCCGCAGGAACGGGATTTTCCCGGGGGTGAGGGATGGCAAAAATGACGAAGAACGACCTTTTCGACTATCGCCTGGTGCACTCGATGCGCTATCAGAAATCTCCGTTCTTTCCAATTTTCAAGCGACTCGGGGCAACCTCCTTTCTCTGGTATAACCACCTCCTCCATGCGGTGGACTTCGATGGGCAGACAAAGGAGCAGGAATACTGGGCCATCCGTAGTGGCGTGACGCTCTGGGACGTCTCTGTCGAACGACCTGCAGAGATTGACGGGCCTGATGGGTTCCTGCTGATGGATCTGCTCACGCCTCGCGATATGCGAAGGTGCCAGATCGGACAGTGCAAATATGCCCTCGTATGCGACGAACATGGTGGCGTGATCAATGACCCGGTGGTGTTGCGCCTGGGCGAGAACCGCTTCTGGCTGTGCCCGTCTGACAGCGATGTGCACCTGTGGGCGAAGGGGATTGCTGTGGGGATGGGTCTGAATGCCACCGTGCGGCTGATGGACGTCTATCCCGTCCAGCTCCAGGGTCCGAAATCTCCCGAGGTTTTGCGGGCGATCGTCGGCGATCGCATCCTCTCGCTCCGCTACTACTGGTATATGCAGGCCGAGCTGCCCGGTGGCATTCCGACGATCATCACGCGCACTGGATGGACGGGTGAAGTGGGCTACGAGATCTTCCTGCTGGATAATGGTCGCGCGGCGGAGATGATCGACCTGATCATGGCGCGGGGGAAGCCGTTCGGCCTGATCCCCGCCGGGCCGAACCATGCCCGCCGGGTCGAGGCCGGCATCCTGAACAACCAGGCGGATATGGACCTGACTACCAACCTATACGAATTGGGCCTGGAATGGCAGATCGAGCCGAAGGAGCGCTTCATCGGCAAGGAGGCCTTAGAGCGAATCAGGCGCGAGGGGATCCGACGGAAACTGGTCGGTTTCGAGGTCGATGGAGAGCCGGCTCCTCACGAATTTGAAGGACCCTGGTCGGTCTTCAAAGAGGGGAAGCTCGTCGGCCGCGCTTCGGCGTTCGTCTACTCGCCGTCGCTCAAGAAGAACATCGGACTGGCTATGGTGGACATCGCATCCAGCACGCCGGGTGAGCAACTGGAGGTCCAGCGCCCGCCGGGAGACCGCCGCCATCTGGCCAAAGTCGTCCCGCTTCCCTTCATCGATCCTCAGAAGGAGATTCCCAAGCGTAGACTGGGCACCCCCTAGGCGGGATTAGTTGGAGGGGGCGCCGTAGAGCAGCGTGACCAACGCGGGACGGCCTTCGGTGACCGTCACTGAGATTTCTTGGATTCCCAAGGACTCATGCCAGGCATGGAGGCGAAAGGTGCCGGCGGGGACGCCGCTCAGGTGGAACGCGCCATCGGGTCCGGTCACGGCGGCGAAGGCATCGTCGCGGACCAGGATGTAGGCCCGCATCCAGGTGTGCCCGACATCACACTCCACGCGGGTGAGGCCGGGACGATCCAGCACGGCCCAGACCCGCTGGCGAAAAACAGGCAGGGCCAGATGAAAGATGGTCTCGCTGCCCAGGTACGCATGGACCGTGTGCAGGATCGGATCGCTGTTGCGAACATCCAGCCGGCTGCCCGGCGGCACCACCTGGACCCGTGGCACGAACCGGCAGGCACGATTATCCAGGACGGCAGTCTTTGGCGCAGGGGATCGCCCCGAAAGGGGGACGTCCTCCAGGGTCACCAGGACGTCCGCAATACCACCATCCGATCCAATCCGAACCCGCTCCGACGGCATCCGCTCGCCGCAGAACTCCCGGTGCTTGAAGACCTGCTGAAACTCCTCGGGGGGGCGGGGGCCGGCCAGCCGCACCCACCCCCGGATCTCGCCGGCCTGGACGGGGCCCGCTAGCGCCGTCCATAAACACAACGGGGCGAGGATTCCTCCTCGCCCCCACCACCTGATTTCCAGTTTCCAATTTCCGATTTCCATAGCCCTGTTTTTTCTATCGCTGGGGGCCTTCGCTGGCGCTCTCGGACCTCTCAGCCGCACCCCGCAAGTCCCATCAACTCTTCCCGGAAGATCCGGGCGTCCATGGGCTTCAGGTCCGGGGCCACCCGGGGGCGGAAGGCCATCTGTCCCAGGACGTCCCGCTCCAGGTCCACGCCGGGGGCGACCTCCGTGACCACCAGGCCGTCCCGGGTGATCACCAGGACCGCCCGCTCCGTGATGAACTGCACCCGCTGCTCCTGCGCCGCGGCATGCTCGCCGCTGAAGGTGATCTGCTGCACGCGCGGCACGAACTTCCGGAACCGGCCCTCCTTCTTGATGCGAAGCCGCCCCGCCCCGACCTCCACCTCCAGGCCGCCGGCCGTGAACGTCCCGCAGAAGGCCACCGCCTTGGCCCCCTGGGAGATGTTCACGAACCCGCCCACCCCGGGCAGGCGCCCGTGGAACTTGCTGACGTTCACGTTGCCCCGCTCGTCCGCCTCCGCCAGGCCCAGGAACGCCAGGTCCAGGCCGCCCCCGTCGTAGAAGTCGAACTGGTACGGCTGGTCGATGATTGCCTCCGGGTTGGAAGACATGCCGAAGATCACGCCGGGCGCCGGGATCCC
>JACPAT010000184.1 GCA_016180655.1 Candidatus Methylomirabilota bacterium
CCCGCTCGCTGCACAGCGCCCCGAGGTCTCCGAGGTCCCGCTCCAGGGCGGTGTGGAGCTGAGGGATGCTTGGCCCCCGCCGGTGGGCCGGACCCATGTGGTTGGTGATCAGCATGCCAAGACTGTCCACCAGGACCACATCGGTCCGAGGGAGCCCCCGCAGCCGCTTGGCGAGATCCCGGGTGGCCTCCAGGGTCGGCCAGGTGGCAGGCCGGCGACTCCGGTGTCGCGCGATCCGCCGGCGCATCTCGTCGTCTCGCGCCTCGGCCGGAGCCACGTAGGTGACGCTGCGACCCAAGGCAGCCGCGCGAGCCTCGGCAAAGGCGCTTTTCCCGCTGGCAGCCCCACCCAGGACCAGGATCGTTTGGCGATCAGGCCCCACAGGTTCGATTGACATAACCCATCCACACTTCTCCATCGGCCAACACCAGGCCGGTCATTGACGCCGGTGAAAGGTCCCATCTCAGCACCTGCGCCAGCGGGAGCCCCAGCGCCAGGGCGAGCAGCATCCGGACCGACCCACCGTGGGCCACGAGGACAACACGGCCCGGCGGCAACCCCGGGAGGCGTCGCCAGGCCCGTGCGATCCGGCGATGCAGGCGCCGCGCGCTCTCGCCGCCGGGGGGGCTGGCCCGCCAGGGATTGCATCGCCACGCCAAGAAACGCTTCCGGTCCCCGGGCGAAAGGTCGGCGTATTTCTTGTTTTCCCAGCGGCCGAAATCCACCTCATTCAGCTCAGGCCAGAGTTCCACCGGGAGGAGGTGCGGTCGGGCAATCGCTGCCGCCGTGGTGCGGGCTCGCTGCCGTTCGCTGGCGATCACCCGGGACACCGGTCGTCGGCTGAGCCATTGCGCGAGGCGCGCCGCCTGGGCGCGGCCCAGGGCGGTGAGAGGTGGGTCAGTCGCCCCCAAGAGGCGCCCCGCCCGGGCCCCGACCGCCTCCCCGTGGCGGACCAGGACAATCTCGCAGATCCGGTCAGCGGCCGAGAAGCGCGAGGGCACCGATTCCCCACCCCACGGCTAAAGCCATGGCCGCGCCGACCAGCCGCTGGGCGCGGACGATCGTGCGGGCCGTGAGTGGGCTCAGCTGGTCACCCAGAGCGTACTGGCCCCGTTTGGTGAGCTGAACCCGCAATAGCCCGGCCATGGTCGCCATCGTCTGGCCGGCATTCGGGCTGGCCGTCGTTCCGGAATCGCGGTGCCACACCCGCAGGCCGTTCAGAATGGAGGCACCGATCAGCCACCCGCTCGCCAAGAGGAGCAGCGTCGCCAGCCTCGCCGGCACCCAGTTGAGGAGGTCATCCAGGCGCGCCGCCGGTTTCCCCAACCACTCTCGTTCCGGATCCTGATACCCCAGCATTGCGTCTGCCGTGTTCACGAAGCGATATGCGAGGGCACCGGGGATCCCCAGGAGAACAAACCAAAGGATCGGCGCCACGACGGCATCGGTGAAGTTTTCGGCCAGCGACTCCACCGTTGCGCTTGCGACCTCATCCGGGCTCAGATCCTGGGTAGGACGGCTGACCAGATGGTGGCCCAGTTGGCTGCGTGCCTCGGCGAGGTCCGCCTGCTCCAGGGCATGGCGTACCTCCTCCGCCGCCCCCAGCAGGCGCCGGAGCGAGACTGTGCTCTTAAACAAGACCGCCTCCGTGCAGACTCGGAGCGCCGCGGGCGCCTGGGCCAACAGCACAAGGAGACCCCAGGCGATCCCCGCGACCACAGCCACTCCGCCCACCACCCCGACGCTTCCGAGGAGGAAGGCCCCAGCCGGGGCGCGTCTCCGCCCGGAGTGATGCACCCAGGCGATCGCCCGTCCCATCCAGGCCACGGGATGGGCCACGTTCGGGGGCTCACCGAAGGTCAGGTCGAGGCCGCAGGCCACCAGCAGTACCCACGCTCCTTCCGTCATGGCCGCGCCGGCTCCTCCAGGGCCCGCCGGATGGCGCGCCCTATCAGCCATCCCACGGTTGTGACCGGCCCAGCGTATGGCAGCTCGGGTCCCCGACCGGTGCAGGCCACCGCGATCGCATCGGTGGATGTGCCGGTCGCAGGCCAGCCTTCCATGGTGCGGAGACACCGGGCCGCCAACGCCGCCGCCTTCGCCTCCGTGGCCGTGATCACGGCGTTGACCAGGGCGCCGGGAACCATGGTTCCATCCACGACGATCAGCGCGTTTATCGTTCCGGGGTGTCGGGGCGCCGGCGGGCTCAACCCCGCCGCCGACAGGTTCCCCAACCCGACCGTGACCACGGCGAGAACCCGGACCGATCCGCTGGCCTCCACGACCACCCGGGGGGTGTCCACGGCAGCCGCGGTCAGGAATCCGACGGCCGGTTCCGCGATCCCGCGCGCCGCCAGCACCTCCCGCAGGTCGCGTGCGGGGTCGCTGCCACCGTAGTCCCGGGGGACCCGCACGATCACCAGGTGCCGGGTCGCGGTGAGGCCAGCCCCGACCACGGCCGAGGAAAGGACCCGCATTGGCGAGAGGCTGGCAAGGTGGAGCAGCGTCCCGTCCGCGCCGAGCCTCACCGCGGCGAATCCGGCTACGGGAGCGGCGGTGTCGAGGAGAGACACAGCGTGGCGATCTCCGCAGTTTCGATGATAGCCCCGTAGACATCGCCCGTCGCGGCAGGCAGCCGATGTGCCGCAAGCCTGGCGAACCCCAGCGCCGCAAGGGCCGCCGCGGCGAGCATCGCGACCCCAACCCAGCCGGCGGCCAGGGCGATCCCGGCTGGCACGAGGGACCCTGCCAGCAGGTGCCGCCCACCCAGACCCAACGTCAGAGTGGATCCGCTTCCGTGCCCGTCTCGCCCGTGATATGGCTGGGCCACCATGGCCACCAGGCAGGCCCACCGGCCGAGAGTTCCCGCCAGGACTGGCGCCCAGACCGGCGCAGCCGCCGTGGCCGCGACCTTGAGGAGGACGCCGCAAGCACCGGCCGCGACGCCGTAGGCCCCCACGGTTGGGTCCTTCAGGATCCGCATCCGTTCCTCTGGCGTCCGCAACCCCGGCAACGCGTCGGCGCAATCGATCAGTCCATCCAAGTGGATGGCGCCCGTGGCCAGGATCCAGAGCGCCACCGTGAGCCCGGCTCCAACCAGCGGCGGAAAGGCCAGGCGCAGGCCGGCCAGCAGTGCCGCGAGGCCCCCCCCAAGCAAGGCCCCAATCACCGGGAACCAGACCGCCGTCCAAGGGCCGGGGGGCTTCGCGACGACAGACGCCGGCACCCGCAGCACGGTCAGGAACGACAGCGCCTGCAGAAACGGTGTCACGCCGGATCCGGGCGGTCAGAGACACCCGCCTCCTCAAAGGTGGCCATCTCGTCCAGAATCCGAGCCGCCGCCTCCACGAGAGGCATGGCCAGGACGGCCCCCGTCCCCTCCCCCAGGCGCAGGTCCAGGTCCAAGAGCGGCTCCAGCTCCAGCGCCTTCAGGGCGATCCTGTGGCCTGGCTCGGCCGACCGGTGTCCAGCGATGAGAAAGGCCCCCGCCTCCGGTGCCAAGCGGACCGCCAGCAGCGCCGCAGCCCCGGCGATGAAGCCGTCCAGCACGACCGGGATCCGGTGCGCTGCCGCCCCCAGGATCACGCCCGCCAGCCCGCCGATCTCGAACCCTCCCACCTTGCTCAGCACATCCACGGCCTGCGCTTTCTGGGTGATCCTAGCCGGCTCCAGACCGGTTCCCGGCCCAGTCACCTGAACAGGAGTGCACCCTGCCAGGACCGCGATGATGGCGCTGGCCGCGGTGGTGTTCCCGATGCCCATGTCCCCCGTGGCCACCAAGTCCAGTCCGCGGGAGCGCTCCTCCAGTGCCACCGCTATCCCAGTCTCGATGGTAAGCAGCGCTTCTTGCCGGGTCATGGCCGGCTCGTGCAGGAAGTTCCGGGTACCAGGACCCACCCGAAGCGACCGCACGTTCGGGAACTCTCCCAGAGGCGCCCGCACGCCCATGTCCACCGTGACCACGCGCACGCCGGCCGCCCGCGCCAGGACATTGATGGCCGCGCCTCCCCGGGCAAAGTTGGCCACCATCTGGGCGGTGACTTCGGTCGGGTAGGCGCTCACGCCCTCGGCGGCGACACCATGGTCCGCGGCCATGACGATCACGGCCTTCCGATCCAGGCGGGGCCGCGTCTGCCCCGTCATCCCCGCCAAGAGAACGCTCAATTCCTCCAGGCGGCCCAAGCTCCCCGGCGGCTTGGTGAGGGCCATCTGGCGTCTGCGCGCCACCTCCATTGACCGCCTCTCGAGCGGGCCGATGATCCGCAGACAGTCCTGATAGGCCATCACGTTGTCCCCATGGCTTGCGCCCGTGAGGTCCCGTGGCCCTCGGGGAGGCAAGAAACGGGACGTATCCCACCGCTCACCAGACAGGTCAACCACGTCCGCTGTAAACCGGGAAGGCGCCGCACCAGTCGAGCGCGGATCTGCGCAAGATCATCCCGTCCAGCCTCCAGGAGTAGACCGACAGCCGTCCCACTGTGGGCCACACACACGCCAACCGCCCCCACATCCTGGCCTTCCCGACGGACAGCGGGAAGGAAGGGCTTCGGGAGGATACGCTGATTACATTCCGCACTGAGAGAGGCGCCCTCGCCGACCGACCATGCGTCCCGGTGGGCTATACCAGCCCGCACCATGGCCAGTGCCTCGCGGAATTGCCCCTCCATGGGTGCGAGGAGCGACCGGCGGTCCACCAGGTTGAATGCTACGGTGTCCACGCGGCCTCCAAAGTCCAAGACAAGGATGGCGAGGGGCAGGGCCTCCCCCAGCGACTCCAGGATCAGACCTTCCCGGTGATCGAAGCAGACGATGCCCGGGAAAAGGGAGCCGTCGGTCGGCTCCACCGACAAGGCAAGCCGAGCGACTGTCCGCAGGTCTAGCGGTCGTCTGGCGAGCTCGGCCGTAGCCACAATCGCACCCGCTACGTCGGCCGTGCTGCTCCCCATCCCCTTTCCCCGCGGGATCTCGGAACGTATCGTGAGACCCAGCCTGGTCCGCGGCGCCCCGAGAAAGACCAGGGTGCGAGCCATGGCCTCTCGCGCCTTGGACCAGTTCCGCCTGCCGTCCGGGCAAAAAGAGCCAACCCGGGACACCGTCACCTCGGCAAACAGGTCCACGGGACAGGTCACGTGAAATGACACACCCTGGAGCACCCCCTGAACCAGTTCGCCACAGGTTCCCGGCATCCTGACCGTCACCAACGATGCCTGCCGTCCGAAGCCGTTCATAGAGCTCGAGCCGGAGTCTGGAGTGCTGACAATGCCCGGACCAAGGACTCATTCTCCAGCGGCCGTCGAGGGCTAATGCGGATGTGGCGAGGGAGGCCGAAGGAGCTGCATAAGCGGACGAGGAACCCTTGAGCGTGGAGCGTTTGGGCTGCGTGCCGCCCATCCTCTACCCGGAGGAGGAAAAAGTGCGTGGCCCCGACCTCGGGTTGGTAGCCTGCTGCCCGGAGGGCAGATACCAGCTCCCGGGCATCCCGCCGGACTGCGGCCATCACGCGCTGGAGATACTCGCGATCCTCCAGGGCCGCCAGGCCAGCGGCCTGGGCAGGTGCGCTGACCCCCCACGGCGTCTGGGCTCGACGAAGCGGTTCCATGATAGACGGAGCCCCAATCGCATAGCCGAGGCGGAGGCCAGCCATGGCGTAGTCCTTGGTCATGGAGCGGATAAGGAGGATCGGGCCCTCCTCGACCAGAAGCAGCGGGTCCCAGGCCGATTCGACGAACGCCTGGAACGCCCCATCCATCACCAGCAGTCCTGGGTGACACGCTCGGAGGAGAGCCTGAACTTCAGCCGCATCCCAATACGTTCCGGTGGGGTTATTCGGATTGCAGAGAAAGGTGACACGCGGCCGGAGGCGCCGCACAGCGTCGAGGATACACTGCACATCCGGGCGCGCAGATCCGAACCCCTGGGCTCTGATCTCCTGGACCTCCCCGCCCATGATCTCGGCGGCCATCCGGTACTCCTCGAACGTGGGCCCGACGACCACGACCGGATCGCGCTGCCGAATATAGGCGAGGCCAACAAGCCTCAGGAGCTCAACGGAGCCGTTGCCGGCCATCACCAGACCCGTCGGCAGATTGAACCGCTCCGCCAGGCCCGCGCAGAAGTCTGCGGCGTGAGGGTCTGGATACTCGTCCAAATTGCACTGGGCGACTGCGTCTCGAACCCTCGCCGGTGGTCCATACGCATGGACCGTCGTGCTGAAATCCAGCAGCCCGCATCCCGACACCCCCAGCGCAAGGCGCCCACCATGCTCAGGGGGCACGAGGCGTCCGATCTCAGGCCTCGGCTCGGGAATCATGGGAGTAAGCCCCAACGCTGCAACTCCGTCACACCAGACGGTCCTCGAAGCCGACCAGGGCCAGGATCCGCGTGATATCCACGTTGGACCGGACGAGGTCTGCTAGACGATCGTAGTTCGCCGCCGCGGATGGGAGACTTCCCCATCGGGGATGGGGAGCCACCCCCTTGCGAGCCGCGACAGCCCGCAGAAGCGCGGCGCGGAGCTCCCTGTTATGAAACAGGCCGTGGAGATATGTCCCCACCACGTTCCCCCTGGCGTTGGTCGCGCCGTCCGGATCGGTGACGGCCAGACCCTGGCGTTCGGTCACGATGAAGGGATAAGCGGCACCGTCAGTCCGAGTCTGACCCATGTGGATCTCATAGGCTCTCAGCGGCGTCCCATGGGCCGCGACCGAGAGGAAGGATGCCTCCCCGGCTACCCTCGCCCGTACCCGTTGCGTGGTCTTTCGAGGAACGAAGGTGGTGACGACCGGGAGCAGGTCCAATCCGCGCACCCAAGGACTCGCCGACTCTACCCCCCTGGGGTCTCGGATGTCTCTTCCCAGCATCTGGTAGCCGCCGCAGATCCCCATGATCAGCGTCCCCGAGGCGGCCCGCTCCCGGATGAGCTCGGCCAGCCCCATCTTGCGCACGAATTCCAGGTCCGCCACCGTGCTCTTCGTGCCCGGCAGGATCACAAGGTCAGCGCCGTTTAGCTCCTTCGGGTTGCGGATAAAGCGGACGCGGACGCCGGGTTCGGCCGCCAGCGGCTCGAAGTCATCGAAGTTCGAGATGCGCGGAAGCCGGACGACGGCCACGTCCAGCAGATAATCCCCGCCCACGTGCCCTCCGCCCTCCTCCAGGCTCACGGAGTCTTCAGCCGCTACAAGGATGTCGCGGAAGTACGGCACGACGCCCAGGACCGGGATGCCCGTCCTTCGCTCGAGGAACTCGAGGCCGGGGGTCAAGAGCGACGCATCTCCTCGGAACTTGTTAATGATGAAGCCGCGGACCAGGACCTTTTCCTCAGGCTCCAGAAGCTCCAGCGTGCCTATCAGCGAAGCAAAGACTCCGCCGCGGTCGATGTCGCCAACCAGGAGGACGGGAGCATCCGCCAATCGGGCGATCCGCATGTTGACGATCTCATCGGCCTTGAGGTTCACCTCGGCCGGGCTTCCGGCTCCCTCGATCACCACGAGGTCATAGCTGCGTCGCAGACGCTCGAGGCTCTCCTGGACCACCGCCAGGAGCTCCGGCTTGAGCCGGTTGTACTCGCGATAGGTGAGGGTTGCATACACCTGTCCGCGAACGACCACCTGGGACCGGAAGTCCTCCTCGGGCTTCAGCAGGATGGGGTTCATGTCCACCGTGGGGTCCACCCCCGCGGCCTCCGCCTGAACTGCCTGCGCCCGGCCGATCTCACCACCGTCCGCCGTGACGGCGGAGTTCAGCGCCATGTTCTGCGCCTTGAACGGCGCGACGCGGCATCCGGCCCTGGCGAAGATCCGGCACAGGGACGTCACCAGGACGCTCTTCCCGACCGACGAGCCGGTGCCCTGAACCATCAGGCAGGGGGCAGGGCGGCGACTGGTCATCTCGGGACCCCCGCGGATCGTCGGGCGCGGCAGGCCGTCAGGAATCGTGGGGCGAGGCTCGGGTCGCTGCCGAAATGCACGTGAAGGTAGGAGGCCAGCACATTCCCGGTCGGGCCCGCAACGATCCCCTCCAGCCGGTCCCCATCGGCGCGGTACGCCGCCCGCCTGGCGTCGGGAGGAACCATGCAGGACCAGTGGAACTCATGGCCGCGGATCGACGCGCCGGCAGGGGCGAGAGGGCTGTCCCGCAGCACCGTCGCCTCGACGTAGCCCATCCGAACCCGCGCCTGCTGCATCATGGAGGTTCCGGGTACGATCCCGGCCATCGCGTGGCGGTTCCCTTCCAGGTCCACCAGCCATTCCGCCAGGTACATCAGGCCGCCGCACTCCGCGTACATCGGCCGGCCAGCGCGGGCTGCCTCGGCCACGCTGCGCCGGAATCCGGCGTTCGCCGCCAGGGCCGCCCCATGCAGCTCGGGGAAGCCACCGCCCAAGTATAAGCCGTCCAGATCCGGCGGCAGCGCCGGGTCCGCCAGCGGGCTGACCTCGACCAACTCGGCGCCCCAGGCGCGGAGCAGGTCCAGGTTGTCCTCGTAATAGAAGCCGAATGCGGCGTCGCGGGCGAGGCCGACCCGCACCCGCTCCGCCGGCGCGGTGATCGGAAACAACACGGCAGGAGCATGGGCGATAGGACCGGCGGCCCGGGCCAGCGCCAGGACGGCGTCGAGGTCTGCGGTCGCCTCGACCTGGGTCCGGATGGCATACAGGGCCGTGGCGTGCGCGCCGAGTTCCGTCGCCGGAACCAACCCCAGGTGTCGCTCCGGCAGACTGACCGCCGCCCGCTTCGGCAGGTGGCCGACGAT
>JACPAT010000114.1 GCA_016180655.1 Candidatus Methylomirabilota bacterium
GCCCACGTCCACGTAGTGCACGCCGCGCTCCTTCAAGAGCGTCGCGCGCCGCACATCGTCCTTGTAATAGGAGTTGCCCCCGTCGAGGATGGTATCGCCAGGCGCCATCCGCTGCGCCAGGCCCGTGACGGTCTGCTCCGTGGGTTCCCCGGCCGGCACCATCACCCAGGCCGCCCGCGGTGCGGCCAGCTTCTGCACGAAGTCGTCCAGGCTCGTCGCCCCCGTCGCGCCCTCCCCGACGAGCGTCCCCACGCTCTCGGGACTCCGATCGTACACCACGCAGGTGTGGCCCCCTCTCATCAGGCGCCGCACCATGTTGGCGCCCATGCGCCCCAGCCCCACCATCCCCAGTTGCATGTCGCGGACTCCTTCTCGGTACGTGACCGCGGATCCTCAGGCCAGCGCCCGTCGGACTGTGGCCCCAAGTGCCTTCACACCCGCCTTCACATCCCTCAGATGCACTCGCAGCACGCGACGATTCCGCTCGGCCAGCACCTCGAAGTCGCCCCGCGCCTGGGCAGCCTTAACGACGCCGAAGGTGTACCTCTGGCCGGGCACCTGGAGATCCGCCGGGTCGTCACACGTGACCTGCAAGAAGACCCCCGTGTTCGGCCCGCCCTTGTACGCCTGCCCTGTGGAATGGAGGAAGCGCGGGCCGAAGCCCAGGCAGGTGGCCACCCTCTTCGCGTCCCGCACTGCGTGGCGGATCGCCTGCAGGCGCCGCTCGGGCTCCTCGCTCATCGCCACATACGCCAAGAGCCCGAAGTAGTCGCCCGCTTGGAGCCGGCCCAGGTGCGCCCGGAGGTAGCCCGTCAGCGACTTCTTCCGGCCGACCATCTCGTTCAACGTCGCCGCGTTCTTGTCGTCGGTGTACAATGCGATGCCGTCCGTTGCGAAGACCGGCGTCTCTGCGGGGAGGGAGCCGATCTTCTCGTATTCGGACGTCAGCCTCCGGGTTGCCTCCTTGCTCGCCTCGACGTCCGGCTGATCGAAGGGGTTGATGCCGAGGGTGGCGCCCGCCACGGCCGTGGCGATCTCCCACCGGAAGAACTCTTGCCCCAGATCGGTTGGGTCTGCCATGCCGATGCGGACAACGGGCTGGCCTGCCGCCTCCAACCTCCCCACGGCGTCATCCTGCGCCGGATCGGGAGCGGACTCCAGTCGGACGTAGACGAACACCCGATCGGACCCGTACACCTCGGGTGGACCCACCTCTTCCCGATCGACCGGGATGAGGCCCTTCCCCTCCTTGCCGGTGGATTCCGCCAGGAGCTGCTCCAGCCAGGCGCCGAGGTCCCGAACACCCGGTGAGGTGATGAGGGTCACCTTGTCCCGCCCGGTCCGAGCGAGCACGCCCAGAACGATCCCGAGCACCACGCCGGGATTCTCCTCAAGTGGCACGCAAGAGGCGCACGCCTGGACCATCCGCTCGGCACGGTCGAGGAACGTGCCGACGTCCAGGCCCATGACGGCCGCCGGGACCATCCCGAAGTCCGACAGCGCCGAATAGCGGCCCCCGATGCTCGGCACGCCGAAAGAGACGTGCCGGAAGCCGTCGCCCTCCGCGACCTGCTGCATCTTCGAGCCGGGGTCGGTGATAGCAATGAACCGCCGACCCGCCTCGACCGGGCCGACCGCCTCCTTCACGCGCTCGAAGAAGTACTGCTTGAAGATGTTCGGTTCCAACGTGCTTCCTGATTTGCTGGACACGATGAACAGGGTCGTTGCCAGATCCACCTGACGCTCCAGCGCCCGGATCATGGCCGGATCGGTCGAGTCCAGCACGTGAAGTTCGGGAAAGCCGGGGATCCGGCCAAAGGTCAGCTTCAACACTTCGGGACAGAGGCTCGAGCCCCCCATGCCGAGCAGGACCGCATGTCGGAACCCTGCTCGCCGCACGTCATCCGCCAATGCCGTGAGGTGCTCGACCTGGGCGAGCTGGTTCTCGGTGATTCCCAGCCAACCGAGCCAGTTGCCCTCGTCGGCGCCGGTCCAGAGCGAGGGGTCACGGGACCAGAGCTTCCGGACGTTCCCGCGGGCTCGCCACTCCTGCAGGGTGCTCTTCACCGACGACGCCAAGGGTTCGGGAAGCGTATAGGTCTGCTTCGTGTGAAGGGTCTCGGCTCGCGACTTACACCGCTTCTCCACGGCGCCCAGCAGTTTGTCGAAGGCCTCCGCAAAGAGCCGGACCCCCTCGCCCAGCAGTTTATCCGTGACCTCGTTCATCGAAATCCCGACCGTGTCCAGCGCGGCCATGATCTCGCGCGCCTCCTCGAGGTTCTCGGTGAGGCTGTTCCGCGGCCGCCCGTGATCCCGGAAGGCCTCCAGTGTCGCCGGGGGGACCGTGTTCACCGTGTCCCGGCCGATCAGCTCCTCGACGTACAGCACGTCGCTGTAGCTGGGGTTCTTGGTGCCCGTGCTCGCCCAGAGGAGTCGCTGCGTCTGCGCGCCCCTGGCTGCCAGGGCCGTCCACCGCGGCTCCCGAGAGATCTCCTGGTAGCGTTGATAGGTCAGTTTGGCGTTGGCGATGGCGACCTTCCCGAGGATTCTGCGCAACAAGGCTTGCTCGTCTGGGCGTGTCGCCTCCTTCAGCCGAGCGGTCACGATCCCGTCGATGGCGGAATCAATGCGGCTGACGAAGAAGCTGGCCACGCTGGCCACCCGGCCGACATCCCCGCCCCGGTCGCCGAGAGCTTCCAGCCCTGCAAGGTAGGCATGGGCGACAGCCTCATAGGTCTCCTGTGCGAAGAGGAGCGTGACGTTGACGTTGATTCCCTCTCCGATGAGTTGCTGGACGGCGGGGATCCCTTCCGGCGTCGCCGGAACCTTGATCATCACATTGTCCCGCCCGACCGCGTTCCACAGCCGCCGCGCCTCCGCAACCGTGCCGTGGGTGTCCCGAGCCAGATACGGAGACACCTCCAGGCTCACGTATCCGTCCCGCCGCCGGGTCTCGTCATAGACCGGCCGGAGGCTGTCCGCGGCATCCCGGATGTCCTGGATCGCCAGATGCTCATAGATCGCCATCGCATCCAGATCCGGCCGCCGCTGCAGATCTTCCAGGGCGGCGGAGTAGTCGGTGCTGCCCGCGATCGCCTTCTCGAAGATGGCAGGATTCGAGGTCACGCCCCGCAGACCGTCTTCCGTCACCAGGCGGCCCAGCTCGCCCGAGGCGATCAGCCCGCGCCGGATGTAGTCCAGCCAGACGGACTGTCCGTACTCCTCCAACGATTTCAACGGGTTCATGTCACCCCCTCGCCACGGCCAAGCGCCCCTTGGCCGCGGCAACGATGTTCTCGACGGTGAATCCAAACTTCTTCTGCAACTCCTTCAACGGGGCCGACGCCCCGAACGTCTTCATGCCGATCCTCTGCCCGGCGCTCCCCACGTATTCGCTCCAGCCGAAGGTGGAGGCCTGCTCCACCGAGACGCGCGCGCCGACCCCGGGCGGGATCACGCCGTCCCGGTACGCCTGGTTCTGCCGCTCGAACAGCTCCCAGGACGGCATGCTCACGACCCGGGCCTTGATTCCTTCAACTGCGAGCCGCTCGTGGGCCTGGATGCAGAGCCAGACTTCGCTTCCGGTCGCAAGGAGCAGCACGTCGGGCTTGCCGTCCGCAGGATCGGCCAGCACGTACGCCCCTCGCGCGAGGTTGGACGCCGGCGCGTAGACGGAACGGTCCAACGTGGGGAGCGCCTGCCGGCTGAGGATCAGGGCCACGGGTTCGTGCCGCAGCGTCATGATCACTCGCCAGGCCTCGACGACTTCGTTGGCGTCGGCGGGACGCAAGGTGATCAGACCCGGGATGGCGCGCAGGGAGGCCAGTTGTTCGACGGGCTGGTGGGTCGGCCCATCCTCGCCGACGCCGATGGAGTCGTGCGTGAAGACGTAGATCACGGGGAGTTCCATCAGCGCGCTTAACCGAATGGCAGGCCGCGAATAGTCGCTGAAGATGAGGAACCCGGACCCGTACGATCGGGCTTTCGACAGGGACAGCCCGTTCAGGATGGAGCCCATGGCGTGCTCGCGGATGCCGAAGTGGAGGTTGCGGCCAGCCCGGTTCTCGGGGCTAAAGTCGCCGGCCCCCTCGAATGTGAGGCGGGTCTTGGTGGAGGGGGCCAGGTCCGCGGAGCCGCCGATCAGCCACGGCACGTTTTTGGCTACGATGTTCAGGACCTTGGCGGAGGCGTCGCGGCCGGCCAGGCCCTTGGGGTCGGGAGGAAATGTCGGCAGGCCCTTGTCCCAGCCACCGGGGACCTGGCGGTGCTGCATCCGGTAGAGCTGGTCGGCCAGGTCAGGATACGACTTGCTGTACTCCTCGAACCTGGCGATCCAGGCAGTGCGGAGCGCCTGGCCCCGCTGGCCCATCCCGGCCTGGAAGTGCTCTCTGAGCCTGCCGGGCACCAGGAACTTTGCGTCCTCCGGCCAGCCGTAGGTCCGCTTGGTCAGCCGGATCTCCTCCGCACCCAGGGGCTCCCCGTGGGCGGCGCTGGTATCCTGCTTGTTGGGCGAGCCGTAGGCGATGTGGCTGTCCACGATGATCAACGTCGGTCGGTCAGCGGTATTTCTGAAGGTCTGGAAGGCCCTGGTCAGCAGCCCCAGATCGTTGGCGTCCCCGACCCGGGTGACGTTCCAGCCGTACGCGATGAAGCGCACGGCGACATCGTCGCTGAAGGCCCAGTCCGTGTGCCCTTCGATGGTGATCTTATTGTTGTCGTAGATCCAGCAGAGGTTTGCGAGCTTCAGGTGACCGGCCAGGGAGGCGGCCTCGCCAGAGACCCCCTCCATCATGCAGCCATCGCCGCACAGAGCGTACACGTCGTAGTCGAACATTTCGAAGCCGGGGCGATTGAAATACTGCGCCATCCACAGGCCGGCGATGGCCATGCCGACGCTGGTCGCGACGCCCTGGCCTAGCGGACCGGTGGTCGTCTCCACACCGGAGGTCCAGCGGTATTCGGGGTGGCCCGGGCACTTACTGTCGAGCTGGCGAAAGCGCTGGATGTCCTCCAGCCGCACCGCCAGCTCGCCCAATCGCTCGTACTGGGGGTTCACCGCCTTGACGCCGGTGAGATGCAGCATGGAATAGAGGAGCATCGATGCGTGGCCAATGGAGAGGACGAACCGGTCCCGGTTTGGCCAGATCGGGTCCTCTGGATCGAACCGGAGGAACTCCTGCCAAAGCGTATAGACGACGGGGGCCATGGCCATCGGAGTACCAGGATGGCCGGAATTGGCCTCCTGGACCGCATCCATGGACAGCGTGCGGATGGTATTGATGCACAGGTCGTCGATCTCCCCCTTCGCCATCATGACTCCCTCCCCCACTGTTTCATCGCGAGGATGCTGGGAGGCCCAGATGCTCTCCCGGGCTCTCTTGCCCCGCTCCCGCGCAGTTTATTCGCCGCTCTGCTGCACCAGCTTTGCCACCAAGCCGGTCCAGCCCGTCTGGTGGCTGCCCCCGATCCCGGCGCCGGTGTCGCCGTGGAAGCACTCGTAGAACAGGATCAGATCCCGCCAGTGCGGGTCGGTCTGGAACTTGTCCCTCGCGCCGTGAACCGGTCGCCGGCCGTCCGAACCGCGCAGGAAGATCCGGACCAGGCGGCGGGACAGCTCCGTGGCGACGCCCCACAGAGGCAGGCTCTTCCCGGATCCGGTGGGACACTCCACGCGGAAGGGCTTGCCGTAGAAGTGGTCGAACTTCTGCAGCGATTCGATGAGGAGGAAGTTCACCGGGAACCACACAGGCCCACGCCAGTTGGAGTTTCCTCCGAACAGCCCGGTTGAGGACTCGCCTGGCTCATAATCCACCCGGTGCTCGACGCCGTTTGCCGACAGCACGTATGGGTGCTCGCCATGAAACTTGGAGAGGGCCCGTATGCCGAACGGTGAGAGAAATTCGGTCTCATCGAGCATGAATCGCAGGACGCGGGGAAGCTCGTCGCGCGTGACAATGGAAAGCAGCCGGCGCGTCTCCCGTCCTGACGTTTCCTGCGCCACCATATGTTCGCGAAATTCCGGGCGGTTGTCGATGAACCACTGCATCCGGCGCTTGAAACCCGGAAGCCGCTCCACGATCTCGGGCTCCAGCGTCTCCACGGCAAAGAGCGGGATCAACCCGACCATGGACCGCACCCGGACCTTACAGCACTGCCCGTCTGGCAGGCAGAGGACGTCATAGAAGAACCCGTCCTTCTCGTCCCACAGCTCGATCCCTGCCCCGCCTCGATCATCCATGGCGTGAGCGATGTAGACGAAGTGTTCAAAGAACTTGGACGCAACGTCCTCGTAGGCAGGGTTCGCTCGGGCCAGCTCCAGCGCGATCGCCAGCATGTTCAGGCAGAACATGCCCATCCAGGCGGTGCCGTCGGATTGCTCGATGTGCCCGCCGGTGGGGAGCGGCGCGCTCCGGTCGAAGACCCCGATGTTGTCGAGGCCCAGGAATCCGCCCTGAAAGACGTTGCGTCCTCCCGGGTCCTTGCGGTTCACCCACCAGGTGAAGTTCAGGAGCAGCTTGTGGAAGATCCGCTCCAGGAACCGGCGGTCGGCGGTGCCGCGAATGCGCTTCTCAATCTTATACATGCGCCAGGCCGCCCAGGCGTGGACACAGGGATTCACGTCCCCCAAAGACCACTCGTACGCCGGAATCTGGCCGTTCGGATGCATGTACCACTCGCGCAGGAGGAGGACGAGCTGCTCCTTGGCGAAGTCCGGGTCCACCAGCGCGAGGGCCACGGCATGAAACGCCAGATCCCACGCCGCGTACCAGGGATATTCCCACTTGTCAGGCATGGAGATCACGTCATCGTTGTATAGATGAGCCCATTCGTGGTTCCGCCCCCGCTTGCGCTCCAGGGGCGGGGGGGGCTGGGTAGGGTCCCCAGCCAGCCAGCGCCGGACGTCATAGTGGTACCACTGCTTGGACCAGAGCATCCCCGCCAGCGCCTGCCGCATGACGCGCTTCGCGTCCTCGCCCAGGCGGTCCGGAATCACGGTCGCATAAAACTCGTCGGCCTCGCGTTGGCGCTCGAGGAAGATGCGGTCGAACTCCTTCCCGAAGGGATTCCCGCGCGGCTCCGTGTCACATAGACGCAGCCGCACCACCCGGCTCTCGCCCGGCGGAACCTCCAGCCGATAGTGGGCCGCCCCCTTGGTCCCCTCCAGCCCGGGGTTGATGGCCCCCACCCGCCCCGCGATCAGATACTCGTGAAACGCGTCCTTGACGAAGGGCTGGCCGTTGTCGACGCCGAAGAGGCGGCGATGGTTCGTCTCGTTTTCGGTGAAGAGCAGGTCCGGCATCCCCTCGCAGGTGAACCAGTACGGCGCTGCACTCTGTGGATGCTGTGCCAAGATGCCCCGCGTGCCGTCGGGTGAGGCCACTTGGCTCAGCTTCGGGCGCGTGACCCCATAGTCCCAGCTCCACGTGTTCCGGAACCACAGAGTGGGCAAGAGGTGGAGTCTGGCTGGCTCGGGGCCGCGGTTCCAGGCCGTGATCCGGATCAGGATGTCGTCGGGCCTGGCCTTGGCGTACTCGACGAAGACGTCGAAGTAGCGGTCCTCGTCGAAGACGCCCGTGTCCAGCAACTCGTACTCCGGTACGTGCCGGTCGCGGCGGGCGTTCTCCTCCACCAGCAACGCATACGGGTATTCGACCTGCGGATACTTGTAGAGGCCCTTCATGTACGAGTGCGTGGGCGTCGAGTCGAGGTAGAAGTAATACTCCTTGACGTCCTCGCCGTGGTTGCCCTGCGAGCTCGTCAGGCCGAACAGGCGCTCCTTCAGGATGGGGTCCTTCCCATTCCAGAGGGCCAGGGCGAAGCACAGGCGCTGGTGGTTGTCCGACAGGCCGAGCAGGCCGTCCTCGCCCCAACGGTATGCCCGGGACCGGGCATGGTCGTGAGGGAAGTAGTCCCAGGCCGTGCCATGGGGGGAGTAATCCTCCCGCACCGTCCCCCACTGGCGCTCCGACATGTAGGGACCCCAGCGCTTCCAGTGCGCCGTGCGCTCGCGGGCCTCCGCCAGCCGCTTTTCCTCCGCTATCATCTTCCTCCTCTTCCGATCGCCGCTCGTCATAGGCCCGCACCTCCTTTCCTTTCTCGGCGGGACGCAGGGTCTCCCGCCCCTGCGGCTGGCCCAGGAGTCCCGACCGCATCCGTGCCGCCCGCGTAGTACCAGCCGTGGAGGCGGTCGGGCTTGACCCCGACGAAGTAGAGAAGCCGCAGCATCCACATCAGGACGATCGTGCGCAGTATCCCGCCCCGCTCCCACTTGCGGGTAGAGGTCTGCACCTGGAGGCGAAGACACGCTCGGCGGCCCTGTCGCTTCAAGCGGCGCGAGAGTTCCACGTCCTCCATCAACGGGATATCCGGATAGCCCCCCAGAGCCTCGAAGATCTGTCGGCTGACGAATATGGCCTGGTCGCCCGTAAAGATCCCGCTGAGACGGGAGCGAAGGTTCATCATGGCCGCGATCGTCCGGAAGATCGGGCGGGGATTGTCGAACCGGACGTCGAAGCGCCCGCACACGACCTCGGGGGCAGCGAGCGCCTCGCGGACGGCGGCCTGCGTCCCAGGAGGCAGGAGGGTGTCGGCGTGGAGGAAGAGCAGGATGTCGCCTCGTGCCGCCCGCGCCCCGGCGTTCATCTGCTTCGCCCGTCCCTGGGCGCTTGCGACGAATCGCACCCGCGGGAATCGCTGAACCAGGTCCCGGCTGCAGTCCCAACTCCCTCCGTCCACCACAATGACGTCGGCCCCCGGGCAGCGTGCTTGCAGGTGGAGGAGAAGCTCCTGTAGACGCTCGGCCTCGTTCAGCGTCGGGATGATGATGCTCAACACCTCTCCGTCCCTCCCGGGACTGTCCGCTCGGGATGGAGGCCAAGCCGGTGCTAGCGTGTCCATGCGAGCCACTTCCGAAACAGGCGCTTGACGAACGGCGTCAGGCGGGTCCGGTTGTACTGGTCCCCGATCTTCCGAATTGCCTCGGCCTGCGTCGGGTAAGTGTGGATCGTGGACGCGACCTTCCCGAGACCGAGGCCGTGGGTGATGGCCAGCGTCAGCTCGGGGAGCATCTCGCCGGCATGCCGCGCCACGATGGTGGCCCCCAGGATCTCGTCCGCGCCCTCCCGGACGTGCACCTTGACGAACCCCTCCGCCTCGCCGTCGAGGATGGCCCGGTCGACGTCGTCGAGTTCCTGGACGAAGGTGCGAATGGGAATCCCCCGCGCCTTCGCGTCACGCTCGTACAGGCCGACATGGGCGATTTCGGGGTCCGTGTAGGTGCACCAGGGGATCGTGAGGGCACTGGCGCGGGCGCGCCCGAAGAACAGGGCGTTCTGGATGACGATGCGCGCCTGGAAATCCGAATTGTGGGTGAACCTGTAGCCCGGGCAGACATCCCCCGCGGCATAGATCCGGGGGTTCGTCGTCTGCAGCCGGTCATTGACCGTGACCCCGGACGTATCGAAGGCGACTCCGGCCTTGTCCAGGTCAAGGTGCTCGACGTTCGGCCGGCGCCCCACCCCGACCAAGATCTCATCCACCGTGATGTCGGAGTGCTGCCCGTGGGAATCGACGGTCAGCCGCTTGCCCCCGTCCCCCTTGCCGACCTTGAGATCGCCGCCACAGCACAGGAGCGTGATGCCATCGCGGATCAAGGACCGGAGGAGGATCTGCGCCGCATCCCGATCCTCGTTGGGCATGATGCCGTGCATGGCCTCCACCAGGTATACCTGGCTTCCGAACCGGGCAAAGGCCTGGGACAGCTCGCAGCCGATAGGGCCCGCCCCGATCACGGCCAGCCGCCGGGGGAGCTCTGTCAGGCTGAACACCGTCTCGTTCGTGAGATACCCGGCCTCGGCAAGCCCGGGAGTGGGTGGAGCTGCGGCGTGAGCGCCTGTCGCAATCACGGCCTTGGAGAAGCACAGGGTCTTCCCCGCCGCTTCGATGCTGTCGGGGCCGGAGAAGCGCGCCTGCCCCAGGAACACGTCAACCCCGCTCTGCCGGCAGCGCCAAACCGAGTCCGCCTTGCTGATCCGCGCCCGCAGCCGTCGCATCCGTTCCATGACGGCCGGAAAATTGACCCGCGCCCCCGATGGCACCTCCACTCCATACTCGCTGGCGGTCCGGACGTCCGCTGCCGCGCGGGCTGCTCGGATGAGTGCCTTGGAGGGGACACAGCCGAAATTCAGGCAGTCCCCGCCCATCAGCTCCCGCTCGATCAGGGCGACCCGAGCGCCCAGGCCGGCCGAACCGATCGCAGTGACCAGCCCGGCTGTCCCTCCGCCGATGACCACCAGATTGTACCGATCGGCCGGTTCGGGGTTGACCCAATCCTCGGGATGCGCATTTCCCACCAGTGCCTGGTTGTGCTCGTCCCAGGGCTCGACTACCACCGATTCCTTGTTACGCTCTGCCACTTCGACCACTGGTCCCTCCACTCGGGTGTCAACTGTCGATGCGCTTCTGCAGGGCGCCTCGTGCCAGCCGCGTGACGTAGATCGTCACCGCCACCGTCGCAGCGAGGCCGAAGACGTACAGTGCCCATTCGGCCGGGGTCCGGGCCCGAGGGCCGGCGCCAAGGGTCGCGAGGTCCCCGGCAAGGGATCCGATGTACACATACATGAAAGTCCCAGGCATCATCCCGATCCAAGACGCCAGGGTGTAATCGCGTAGCGAGACCCTCGTCACACCGAAGGCGTAGTTCAGAAGATTGAAGGGAAACACCGGGGAAAGCCGGGTCAGCCCCACGATCTTCCATCCTTCCCGTGCCACCGCCTCGTCGATGGCGCGAAACTTCGCGTTCCCCTCGATTTGCCTCGAGACCCAGCCGCGCACGAGGTGGCGGCCCACCAGGAAGGCGGCCGTGGCGCCCAGGGTGGATGCGACCGACACCAGGACCGAGCCCAGGATCACCCCGAAGACGAATCCGGCCCCCAGGGTCAGGACGGACCCGGGCAGGAAGAGCACAGTGGCCAGGATGTACACCATGACGAAAACCGCATAGCCCCAGGGACCGAGACCCTGTATCCCCGCCAGTGCATCTCGGAGGAACTCCTGAGCGTTCAAATACCTCGCCAGCACAAAGAGGGCGCCTATCAGGAGAAGCCAGGCGCCGACTTTCCCCCCCACGGCGGTTTGTGATGTTCTGCCTGCAACGGATCCCTTGCTCATCAGACGATGGAGTCTCCGACCTGCGGTTTGCTGATGGTCATGTCGACACTTATGGCCGAAGCCTGAAGCGATGCCGCCGCCAGCGATAGCCCGGTTCCCGGATGGTGCCTGGCTCTGTGATAGTCTCCACGGCTTTCAAGGCATCCAGCAGGATTGTCCGCTGCTGGTCTACCTGGAAGGCCTCTCGCATGGGATGACCGAAGGGGTATCGGAGATACAGTGCCCTGGGCGGCTTCACCTTCTGGGTCACCTCTTTCAGCAACGTGATGCCGATCGTCGGGATCCCTTCCGCCTCGATGGCGCGCTGAAGCAGGCCCACGGCCTGGTTGCAGAGCCCTCAGGCCGGGGTGAGGAACACGGCCTCTGCCCCGTCCGCTCTCAACCGGCGGGCCACCTCGGGGGCCATCTCCTCCATCAGGGTCTTGAGATGAGGACCGTCTATATGTCCCATGAAACTGTAGACAGAGGGGGCGATCCCGCCGATCCGCCCTTCGACCGCAAGCTCCCTGAGGCGATCCAGCGGCAGGACCACGTTGATATCCCTGTCCGCCGCCGTGTGGTCATAGTATTTGTGGGTGATCGTGACCCGGTCCGTCTGGACGTCCGAGGGGATCACCCGGAAGCTCGGATCGCCATCCGGATCGTCCATGTCGAAGGGCGGCTGGGTCTTGAGATGGACCCCGGCCGTGGTGACGACGGCGATCACCGTCTCCCGGATGGGCTTCTTCATGGGGGCCCACGGGATGTCCTCTGCCTCGATGAACCGGTGGTGCCTCGCCCACCGCGCCGACAGCCAGGACGCGTGTTTGAAGAGCTGGACCAGGATAGTGTTCTTCAATTCCGACAGGTTTGCCATGAGACTCGAGTCAATACTTTCCCCGGGCCCGCTCCTTGGCGGGAAGGACCTCCAGGCACGTCGTCCACCAACCGGTCCGGACCGTCTCCACGAACTCGGAGGGAAGCCCTTCCCGTTCCATCTCCCGGGCCAGCGCCTCGTGATCGTAATGGACCGGGACGAACTCGACCTGAAGGCCGGCGTCGGCCGTCAGGATTGCGCACCAGACGTTCGTCATGCCATCGTTTTCCGGGCGGCCGATGGCCCCCACGTTGACCAGATGCCTCCCGCCGGCCAGGGCCCGGTGCCACTTGATCCCCGTATGGGTGCACAGGATCACCTCGGCCTGGTAGTCCCGCATGAACTTTTCCAGCAGGCCATTCGGGGTCGTGGATTCCCACAGGAACTCGTTGAGCATTCTCGGGGAGCCGTGGCACATGAGGACCCGGTGCTCCCCGAGCCGGATTCGCTGATGCTTCGGGAGCGTCCTCAGCCAGGCCTTGTTTTCGGCCGACGTGTTCTTGAAGGTGTACTCGTAGCTGATCCGGGCGAAGAAGTTGTCCCGCGGGTCGGTGTAGCCGCAGCCGCAATCCTCTTTGCCGGCGCCCAGGGAATCGTCGTAGTTCCCCTGGATGGCCAGCACCCCCGCTTGCCTGAGGGGCGGGAAGACCCGGTCCGGGTGCGGACCGAAGGCGCCCATGTCCCCCAGGCAAAAGATGGCCTCCACGTCCCGCCGCCTGGCGTCCTCCAGGGTTGCCTCCAAGGCCAGGTAATTGCTGTAGACGCCGCCGAAGACCGCGATCCTGCGGTACTCCCGCTCACCTTCCATCACCGCACCTCACCCCGAGTGGCCGCTTCCCGTCAGAAGTTCCTGCACGTCATTCCCGTCTGGTAACAGGTGACACAGGCGGGGTGGTACAGGCGGCAGGGCGTGAATGATTCTTCGAGGCTTCCCTCCGAAAGGCGCGCTTCCTTGAGGCCCGCCAGGATCGGGCACGAATAGACCCCGCCGTCCGCCACGGCCCTGGTCTCCGTGCACTGGAGCAGGGAAAAGTCGAAGCCCTGGAGCATCTCCCGGGTCAGGCGGGCCCCCCCCTCCTGCGCCAGCCGACCGGCGGGGAAGACCGGGATGATCTTGACCCGCGGTTTCGTGACCCCCACGGACGCCAGGAGGTCCCGGAACCGCTGATACATCCCGTTCCCCTCGGGACCGTCTCCTTGCAGGATCTCCGTCGCCGTGAGGATGGGCAGAAGGCCCCTCGCGTGCAGAAGTCGGATGGCCCTGATCGCCTTGTCGAAGGCCCCCTTCCCCCGGATCCGGTCGTTCGCCTCCGGATCGATGTCGTCCACGCTCACCCGGATCTCCAGAGAGTAGAGAGATTCCCCGGCCAGGGCCGCCAGGGCATCGGCCGTCTTCTCCGTGATCCTGGTCCCGTTGGTCAGGACCGTGGACGGGGCCACCCGGAGGGAACAGGCCAGCAGCTCCAGGATGTCCTGGTGGAGGAAGGGCTCTCCCCCCGTGAAATAGATCTCCTTCACTCCCAGGGCTTCCGCCTCCATGACGTGGCGCTTCACCGTCTCGGTGTCCAGGCTCTTGAGCCACGGATCCGTCGGCCCGCTGGAGTTGATGCAGTGGACGCATTGGAGGTTGCACCAGGTGCCGGTGACCTGGACCCACAGGGTCGAGAGATGGGAAAAGGGGGCGACGGGAACGCTCACTGCTGCGCCTCCTGCAAGGGGAAGGAGAGTGCACGCCACCGCGTCGCCAGCGCCTTCACCCCCACCGGCAGCAGGTACAGTCCGGTGCACAGCAGGAGACCGTACAGGTTGATCCCCAGGAGACCCGCGTACTTGCCCGACCCGATGGCGAGGAACGAAGGGACGGGTACGAAGGCGTAGAGGGTCCCCAGGACGAGGCCGGGCCAGAAGGCCAGGTGGAAGGAGAGGGACGGGACGCCCTCGAGAGAATGGAGGAGGAAGATGGGGGCCAGGCCCATCACCATGGTGCCGGACACCGTCGTGGCCTTGAGGATGGAGGGCCCGGCAAAGAGGGGGAGGTTTCCGGCAACCGCCAGCAGGATCATCAGGGCCTTGCTCAGGCGCATACCCTTGCCGTCCCGGTCGAAGGCGGACGGCACATCGTGGGCAGCCCACTTGGAGAACGAGGTGATGGCCGAGTCCAGGGTCGAGCCGGCCGAGGAGAGCATGATGACGGTCATGCACAGCAGGGCGGCCATCCCGAGGGCCGCCGCCACCACCCGCGGGGCGTCGTCGGCGAAGGGCATCCGATGGAGGTAGGCGTAGATCCCGGTCCAACTGAACAGGAAGATGAAGGAGAAGCCGATGACGCCCGCCAGCAGGAAGGCACGCTGCATGGCTTTCCGCTCCGTCAGGAAACCCCGATCGGTCAGGACCGGGTCATGGAAGGGATAGCTCACGCACTGCAGCAGGGCCACGAGGAGGAGATCCACGCCCCCCCGGAGGGTGAACTCTCCCGCGGTGAGGATGGGCGCCAGGCCGGTCCGGGGAAGCACCATCCCCAGGCAGACGAAGACGAGGAAGCCGAAGAGGAAGAACTGGATGCCGTCGGTGAAGAGGGAGCTTCGGAGGCCCCCCTTCAGGCAATAGAGGAGGGTGAAGCCGGTGAAGAGGAAGGCGGCGGCGTAGTACGCCGAAGATCCTTTCCCGCCGAAGTAGGATGCCACGACAGCCGTATTGCTCCAGACTTCGTTGAAGAGACGGACGAAGACCAATAGCAGGAACGCCAGGGCTGCCTCCCGCCCGTACTTCCGCACCAGGAACTCCGACAGGCTCCTCACCCCGTGCCGCTTCCGGATGGCTGCGATGGTGAATCCCGCCACCGGGATGGACAGATAGTAGGCGGCATAGGCCAGGCCCCCCACGGCGCCGAAGGCCGCCCCCAGGTTCGCCGCATTCGTGACCGATTTGGCGAAGATCCAGGCCATGACGATGCTTGCCGTGAGCAGCCAGACCCCCGCCTCGTTCCCGTGCCGGTCGTGCCCCCAGTAGAACCCCTTCGCATCGCGGGATCGAGGGGCCACGAGGAGCATCGTAGCGCCATAGGCGACCAGGATCAGCCAGAGCCAGCTCATCTTACCCTCCAGACGACCCTGGAACGGGGGGACGCCGAGCGTTCCAACATGTCACATCTGACTCATTCCTGTTTAGATGAGCCCACCGATGAAAAGGGCTCGCCACTGTGAAGCGCCTTGCACGTCGAGACGCCACCGCTCCTCCCATTTGGTCAGACGAAAGCGGCAGGGAGCCCCCTTTCCTGATCCTGTGAGATAGCCCACAGCGGCCGCGGGGCTCCTCGTCCTCAGCCCCTGGCTCGAGCAGAGAGGCATCTATGACCGGACGGTGGTCCCCTTCCCCTCGGACCGCGGCGAGCAATTCTGGGAGCACGGTCGAAGACCCCGGGCAGACGAGAGACCTTCTGCGAATCAGGCCGGAGGTGGCCGCCGAACTGGAAAAGGAACTGTTCGGCTATCTCGAGCGGGTGGAGGGGAAGGGCTACCGGCCGCTTCTGTCAGGCGCAAAGGGTAACGGCTGAGGCGCGTATCCACGACCTGCCTGCCTTCCGGGGCCAGGCCCCGACCTTATGGCTTCCAGACCAGGGTCTCGGGATAGAAGCCTTTCCAGGCGAACCAGAAGCCGACCGTGGAGGGGAGTTGATCCAGGCGGCTCCGGGCCAACCGGCCGCGGATGGCCTCGCCGGAGAGGGCCTGCCAGGTGCTCTTGGTCTCGACGTCGTCCATCAGGAGTTCGCCCCGCTCCCGGCGGAGACTGGTGAAGGTCAGGGTCCGGCTGGCGACCCTGCGGGAGAACGCCACGCCGGTCGCGCTGCCTGCAGAGAAGGCCACGACCAGTGGCTGGCCTGCCACCACGTCGTTGACGAGCGGCTTGCGGCTGAGATGACGGTACGGGTAGGCCACCGCAACCTTGTCGAGGGTCAGGCCCAGGACGAATTCTTTCCCGGGAAGGCTCTTGTCGGGATTCTCGGTGCCGAAGATTCCGAGCTGGCCCTCGTTGGCGAAGTAGCTCTCATAGACGTTCCGGGTCCCCTCGTAGCCCAGCGTGGACTCCTTGGTCAGAACCAGGCTGCCCGGGTAGAGCTGTTTCCACTCGGCCCACGTCGTGTGGATGGCCGGAAACAGCTTCAACCGCTTCCCGGCGAGCTTCCCTTTGACCGCCGTGCCGGTGACGTGGCTCCACAGGCTGTCGGTTTCCCGGTCGTACATGATCAGCGCGTCCTTCCACAGCTTTCCGCTCACGCCGAAGCTCAGCACCTTGCCATCCACCACCGGTCGGACATACACGATGCCCGTGAAGCAGAGGGGTCACCACGTGACAGCGAGGGGCAGATCTCCCAGGCTGTCGTTGACGATCTCGTGGTGATTGAGCTGCCACGTGGAGTAGGCCTTGGCCACCTTGCCATCGGTGATCCCGAGGACGGGCTCGTCCGGGCGCATGAATCGGTCTGCCTCGGCCACCGAGATGTATCGCGGGTTGTCAATGGCGGGAATGGCATCCACCGGGAGGACCGTGAGGATGGGGGAGCCTTGGATCAGGTCGGCGTCGGCCGCGCCGGCCTGTTGCCCCATCAGAAGCCCCATTGTCACTCCCACCCAGGTGCGCCAGCGCGTCGCTCTCATTTTTCCCTCCTGCCGAATTGACCGGGGACGGAAGACGGGCGACAGGCGGATCGCGCCTTCAGCCCCTGGCCCCCGTCCCCCGTCCCCCGACCCCTGTATTCAGGCGATAGCTTCCAGCCCCGCGAGATCCCGGATCAGAATCCGGCAATGATCGATCCGCAGCAGGCCTCCACGCTTGAACTGGTTCAAGGTGAGTGTCGTGGTCTCTCGGGTGGACCCGATATGCCCCGCCAGGTCTTGGTGCGCCAGCGACAGGTCCAGTAGGATCCCGCCTGCGGTCCGACGCCCATGGTTTCGCGCCAGCCGTGCCAGCAGCGCTGCGAGACGGGAGCGCACGGTCTTGAAGACCATCTCTTCCAGCCGGACCTCGGCCGCGTGCCGCCGGCCGCCCATCAGGCGAGCCACGGCCAAGGCGAAGGCCGGCTGGGCGTGCAGTGCCGAGGCCAGCTCCTCGCGCGGAATTCGCAGCACCTGCACCGGCTCCAGCACCTCGGCGATCGTCTCGCGGGCGGGGGCGTCCAGCACGCACTCCTCGCCGAAGGGCTCGCCGGGCCCCACCAGGTTCAACGTGGCCTCCTTGCCGTCCTCGGACAGGCGCGAGATCTTCACGCGCCCTTGGCGGACGACGTAAAGCGCATCGGCGGGGTCGCCCGGGAAATAGATCGCCTGTCGCCGCCGGTAGTCGCGCCAGGCGGTTCGGTCGGCGATGCGGTGCAGCTCAACGGATGCCAGATCGGCGAAGAGTGGAACGGAACGGAGGAAAGTGATCTTCGGGTCGTGCGTGTCGGGACGGGTCGAAGGGATCCCGCCGGGCTCACCAGAGGCTTTGCCGGTGGACGTGTGAACGGGGAACCGAACCTTGGGATCCTGGAATGTCTTGCCATTGCCATTGCGAGGAGGGACCTCTTCCCTCAAAGCGATACCCATGGTTAACCTCCAAGAAGGGCGCGGCCTCGATGCCGGGTCGCGGGTGGAATGTGGAGGGGTATCACAGCAAGGAGAGTGCCTGGATTTCTCAGCCAGCTTTACAAATGCCCGCGGTGGTCGCAAGTCGCTAACTGTAAAGCCACTTACACTGTCTCAGGAGGGAACAGCCGATCTGTCAGGGAGCCAATTTGGAAATGGAGAGCGTGTTCCAGGATGGTACTGTACGTTCCACTATGGAGCGTCGCCACGCCTGTCTGGAGGTTGGATGCCGTACTCCTTTAGCTTTCGCCAGAGCGTATTCCGCCCGATGCCCAGGATCTCGGCCGCGCGGGCCTGGTTCCATCCCAGTTCTTCTAGGGTTCCGAGAATATGGGCGCGCTCCATCTCGTCGATGCGCATCAGCTTCGGTGGGATCGCACCGGCCTCGCCCGGAGGCGGCGCGCGATGAAGGCTAGGCGGAAAGTCGCCGGGGAAGATGACATCCTGCTGGGCCAGCAGGACGGCTCGCTCGATGGCATTTTCCAGCTCGCGGACATTGCCGGGCCACGAGTACTCCAAGAGGAGGTTCAAGGCCTCCTGCGACAGCGTAGGCAGCGGCTTGCCCAGACGCTTCGCCGCCGGCTCCAGGAAGTGGGCTGCCAGGAGGGGGATATCTCCCCGCCGGTCCCGGAGCGGGGGCAGGGGGATGGTGATCACATTCAGCCGGTAGAAGAGGTCCTCGCGGAAGCGTCCCTCCCGCACCAACTCCTCCAGGCTGCGGTGGGTCGCCGTCAGGACCCGGACGTTGATCTTGATCGGCGCGTTGCTGCCCACCCGGCGGATCTCGCGCTCCTGCAGGACCCGGAGCAGCTTGATCTGGATGGCCGTGGACGTGTCGCCGATCTCGTCCAGGAAGAGGGTGCCGTGGTCTGCCTCCTCGAAGAGGCCCTTCTTGGTGACCGTGGCGCCGGTGAAGGCGCCCTTGACGTGGCCGAACAGCTCGCTCTCCAGAAGCGTCTCGGGCAGCGCGGCGCAGTTGATGGCGATAAAGGGGCGATCGGCCCGCGGGCTTTCGTTGTGAATGGCCCGGGCCACCAGCTCCTTGCCGGTTCCGCTCTCCCCCTCGATGAGGATGGTAGTGTCCGTCGCGGCCACGCGGGAGATCATCTCGGTCACGCGCTGGATCTGGGGGCTTCGTCCTACCAGGGTGCCGAACCCCCGCTGCTCGCGGATCTGCTGGCGCAGGAGTCGCACCTCGCCGACGAGCCGGTGGCGCTCCAGGGCGTTCTGGACGCGGTGGAGCAGCTCGGAGGACTCGAAGGGCTTGGTCACGTAGTCGAAGGCCCCCAGGCGCATCGCCTCCACGGCCGACTCGATCGTCCCGTGGCCGGTGAGCAGGATCACCTCCATCTCCGGCCGCAGGGCCTTGGTCTCGCGCAGGACGTCCAGTCCCGAGACGTCCGCCATCTTGAGGTCGGTGATGACCAGACTCACCAGCTCGTCGCGCAGCTTCTCGATGGCGGCGCGGCCGTCGGCCGCCTCCAGCACCTGATGCCCTGCCGCCTTGAGGAGCATGGACAGGGTCAGGCGCACGGAGTGCTCGTTATCCACGACCAGGATCAACGCCATGACGCAACCCGAGGACAGTTAGCCATGGAGGTCACCGCTTCATTCAGGTGCGGTCGCCCTTCTCGTCATGCCATTCTGGCATCGCCCGTGGAGAGGGAAAGTAAGAGCACTGACACTCGGGACGGACCCATTCTAGCTGGAATCGCTGTCGGAGGAAAACAGGTCCCGGCCCGACGGATGTTCCCTTTCTTATCGCCTCCTTGACCCGACGGCGGGTGCCCCCTGCCCGACTCCGGCCGGGAGGGACCTCGCGCCTTCCAGGGCTACGATTCCAGCTCCGTGTCGAGGGCGTCATTGAATCGGTTGGTGAAATTGGCCACCGCGATGGTCAGGGTGAGTTGCACAAGCGCCTCAGGGGTCAGGTGCCGCTTGAGTTCCTCGACCAGCGCACCCTCGACCTGCACCTTCCGCGTCATCTCCTCGGCGTACCGGATGACCAGCCGCTCGAGCTCCGAGAAGAGGGGACTCGTCGTGTACTCTGGCAGGGCGTCGAATTTCTCCTTGGGGACGCCGACCCTCTGACCGAGGGCCGAATTGTGCGTCGCTCAGTACCGGCAGTTGTTCACCTGGGAGGCCTTGACGTAGGCGAGCTGGCGCAATTTGATGTCCAGGGCCCCCTCGCGAAGGGTGGGATACCATTGCAGGAACGGGGGGAGGGACTTGGCGTGATAGGCCATGAGCTTGAAGAGGTTCGGCACCCGGCCCGTCGCCTTCTGGAGGGAGTCGTACACCGTCTGGACGTCCGTAGGCACCTGATCGCGCTCCAGGTACGGGAGTCTGGCAGCCATGGCATTGCCTCCTTCTGTGTAAAAGGACGAGGACGGTGCGCCCCCGTCCCCACTCAGTCGCCGGGGCGATTATACCGGGGGAAGCGGAGAGCACAAGGCGTGACTGCGGCGTGAGCGGGCGGCTCCGATCGGAGTGCAACCCGCGTGGGAGCACAGGTTGGCCGCAGTCGAGGATGGGCGTGGGCCGCGGCGAAGGGCCGGGGTGCCGAGTCCGGATGGCACGTCGCGGCCCAGGAGGTGCAATACGCGGTCGCCACCTACTGTCCGGGAACCTGGCTGGACTCGGTTTGGACCTCCCGGCGCGTGAAGAGTCGCGAGGCCAGGCGGCGGCCGCAGCGCCACACGAAACGAATCCCCTTCCCGACGAGAAGGGCAAGGAGCGTGGTGGGTCAGCCGTGGCATCCAGGATCGAATTCTTCCTCGCTTCTCTTGGAAGCTTGCTCGTTCGTCATGGCTCTCCCCTCAGGGGGAGCGGCGTCCCGAAGGATCGTGGGACGCCGCTCCCGTCTTGGAAGTCCGTTACATCAGTTTGCCCATCAGGGCATCTTCCATCTTGTCCATGGCCTTCGGATCACCGGAGGGGTGGCGGACAATGAAGATCGCCTGCCACTTCCCCACGGGGGACTCGGTCAGGTTGGTCGTGTACTTCGCGTTCCCGTTGGCATCGGTCTTGAAGTCGTAGGGGGGCGTGCCGGCCCCGGCCTTGGTCATGCTCGGCTGCATGTTGACCAGCCAGACGGTGTACACCGCGTTGGGCTTCAGGCCCTTGGCGGTGATGGTCAGCTTGTTCCCCTCAACCGTCGCAGTCCCGCTCGCCTGCGGGGTATCCTTTTGCCCCATGAGCGCGAAGCTCTTGGCGTCCGCCGCTACCGCGCCGGTTGCCAGGCCAATCGCCAGCGCAATGATCAAACTCCCCACCACTGCCCACTGTCCTTTCATCATTGCCAATCCCTCCTGTGTGTGATTGTCCGAAACCGCCAGACCGTGTGCCTTCACTCAGGTCCTTGAGACCCGTCGCTCCCGGGGTCCAAGGGGAGCCCAACCGGGAAACCCCCTCGCATCAAGTCAGATGCAAATCGGGGTTGAGAAGATCCGCGAAAAAAGGGACCCGCTGCGGGACCTCAGCCTGATGAAGTCGGTGGGTCGTGTTTTTGGCCTACGCGACGCTCAACGACGTGGACTGAACCGGGAGACGGATGTGGAATGTGCTTCCGTGCCCCTCGCCCTCGGACTCGGCCCAGATCTGCCCGCCGTGTAACTCCACGAGTCGCTTGGCCAGGGCGAGCCCCAGCCCGGTTCCCTCTCTGGGTTGATTGTTGCGGCGCGAAAGCTGTGTGAATTCGCGAAAGAGCTTGCCGGCGTCCTGGGGGGAGATGCCGACCCCTGTGTCGGTCACGGAGACCGCCAGGGTATCCCCCTCCTGCCACAGGCGTATGAGGATCCGACCCCCTTGGGGGGTGAACTTTATGGCGTTGGAAACGAGGTTCAGTAAGACCTGCTGGATTCGGAGGGGATCGGCGGAGATGGGAGGCACGCTGGACTCCCCCTGCAGGTGGAGGCTTACTCCCTTTTTCTGCGCGATGGGCTCGGTGACGGCGAGCACATCCGATATCAGATTCGAGAGGTTGACCGGGCGCGGCTCGATGTCGAGCTTCCCCGCCTCGACCTTGGAGAAGTCGAGGACGCCATTGATGAGCTGCAGCAGGTGCCGGCCGCTGGTCTGAATGTGAGTGAGTTGCCGTTGCTGCTTTTCGGTCAACGGACCGGAGTGGCCATCGAGGAGCAGCTCCGAGAACCCCAGGATGGCGTTCAATGGCGTCCGCAGTTCATGGGACATCCCGGCCAGAAACTCGGATTTGTGGCGCGAGGCCTCCGCAAGCTGTTGCGAGAGACTTTCGATCTCGAGGATGTGGAGTTCGCGCCGGATGGCCCCATAGAGCAGGGGACCGAGCAACAGGAGGGAGTCCAGCTCCTCATGCCCAATGGGGACCGTACCTGTAAGGTAGATGTTGAACACCCCATACGCCTCGTCGCCGTAGCAGAGCGGCACGGCAATCCCCTCGTTGAATGCAAACCCCTGCCTAAACTGCTTGGAGCCTTCGATGAGGGCACGCCAGTTGGACCACTGGGCGACGTGGTCAGTGGCCTGCGCCGCATGTTGGTTCCAGTCGCGCTCGGCTATCATGAAGGTCCGCATGTCTTCGGGACGGGCCTCAAGACTTGGGCAGGTTCCGACAGTCCTCGCGAGGGTGTCCTCCGAGATGCCTGTCGGGTCCAGCAGATGGATGCAGGTGTGCCGGGCACCGAGGGCCTCGGCCACGAGGCGATTCACCGTGGCGAAGACTTCACCCAATGTGGCGCCAGCAATCGCCTGGGCGATGTCCTGGACGAGGTGATGGATCCGGACCGGATTCCTCACGGGGCTCATGAGCGGCGTCTCTGTAAACATGTCTCGCCTCCTGGCAGGTGGGGAGGACAACCAGCGTCAGCAGATACTCCCCTGTCTGCCGAATGGGCAGTGATCAGGGCCTCATGCCGCGCCTGTCCGTGTTCTCTCTGGTCCAACCAGAGGGACACGGCGGAGCAGGCGTGCCTGCTCGCCGTCCAGCAGTCCTTCACGCATCCCCCACTCGGCAATTTCGGTCCAGGTCAACGCGTCGGCCGACCTCGGACTCTTCATCCTCGTGCGGTCGGCGCAGATGCGACGATAAATGTGGTAGACCAGCAGATCCGGTCCCTCGGCGATGAGGCGCAGGATGAGCTGCTGCCGGAGGCTCCGAGCCCGGCGAAGCGCGTCCGCATCCAGCTCCAGTTGGGCCGCCAAGGCACGGTCCACGGCCTCGCGCAGTTGGGCGCCAGAGACCGGCTTGAGGAGGATGTCCGTGATGCATCCCTTCGCAGACCCCTCGAGCGGAGCCACAGCCTCTCTTCGCCCGGTGATGACCAGCACCGGGATGTGCGCTGTCTCGGGCTGGCTCTTCAGATACCCTAGCAACTCCTCCCCCGGGAGATCGGGCGACCCCAATTCGAGCAACACGAGATCAGAGCAGTCGCGAGCCTCCTGCAGGGCTGAGCGGGCATCGGAGGCCAGAATCGCGGTGTGCCCGGCCTGTCGCAGGGTTCGTGCCATGTGTCCCGCCGCGAGACCATCATCTGCCACGATCAGGATCGCGGCCATGGCTCACCTCCTCCCTCGCTGACGTCGGAATGCAGAAGCTCCGGATTGTCCTAGCTATTTCTCGGAGGGCCTACCCTCTGGGTTCCTTTCTTCCAGAAGTTCGGCCTCGGCTCGGAACCAGTCCGCCAGATC
>JACPAT010000185.1 GCA_016180655.1 Candidatus Methylomirabilota bacterium
GAGGCCCTGCGCCTCCTGGGGGAGGACGAACGGCGGCGCGCAGCGCCGCCCCTGTGGGACGGGCAGGCCGCCCCCCGGATCCTCGAGGTCCTTCGCCGGCATCCGGCCACGGGGGGGAGCGCCCGATGAAGCAGGTCGTCCTGCGGAACGGCCAGGCCGTCGTGGAGGAGGTCCCCGCGCCCGCCCTGCTTCCCGGCAGCGTCCTGGTCCGGGTGGCGTTTTCCTGCGTCAGCCCGGGCACCGAGACGGCAACGCTCGCCACCACCGAGGTGAAGATGGGGCTGGGCCTCGTGAAGAGCGCCCTTCGCCACCCGGACAGGGTCCGGCAGGTCCTCACCTCCCTGCGGACGCGGGGGTTCCGCGCCACCCGGGCCCTGGTGGAGGGACGCCTCGGCTTCGGGTCCGCCGTCGGCTACAGCTGCGCCGGGATCGTGGCCGAGGTCGGCGAGGGCGTGGAGTCCTTCCGCCCCGGGGATCGCGTGGCCTGCGCCGGGAGCGGCTACGCCAATCATGCCGAGGCGGTCGTCGTGCCGCAAAACCTCGCGGTGACCGTCCCGGCCCAGGTGGAGCTCCTGCCGGCCGCCACGGTGACGCTGGGCGCGATCGCCCTGCAGGGGGTGCGGCGCGCCCAGCCCGCCCTCGGCGAGACCATCGGCGTGATCGGCCTCGGACTCCTCGGGCAACTCACGGCGCAACTGCTCAAGGCGGCCGGGTGCCGCGTCGTCGGCCTGGATCTCCAGCGCGCCCGCGTGGACCTGGCACGCTCCCTCGGCATGGACGAGGGACTCGTCCCGACGGACGGCGATCCCGGGGAGCGCGTCCGGAACCTGACGGAGGGCTACGGGCTGGATGCAGTGATCATCACGGCCGCCACCCGGAGCGACGAGCCGGTGAACCTGGCCATGCGCCTCGCCCGGCGGAAGGGCCGGGTGGTGGTTGTGGGAGATGTCGGCCTGGGCCTCCAGCGCCCGGAGATGTACCGGAAGGAGCTGGACCTGCTCATGTCCACCTCCTACGGGCCGGGCCGCTACGACCCGCTGTACGAAGAGGGGGGCCTCGACTACCCGTATGCCTACGTCCGCTGGACCGAGAACCGGAACATGGCGGCCTACCTCGATCTCGTGGCGGGCGGCAAGATTCAACTGGTGTCCCTCCTCGCCGCAGTCTACCCGTTGACCGAGGCGGCCGCGGCCTACCAGGCGCTCCGGGCCGAGGGCGGCCCGCTGACCGTCCTGCTCCAGAATCCCCTCCCCGCCGAAGACCGGCCGCTCTCGCGCCGGATCGTCCTGCCTTCCCGGACGGCTGCGCCGACCGGCCGCGTGCGGGTCGCGATCATCGGCGCGGGGGGGTTCGCCCAGTCCACGCACCTCCCCAACCTGAAGCAGCTCGCCGACCGCTACGAGATCCGCGCCATCGTCAGCCGGACGGGAACGACCGCGACGGCCGCGGCCCGGCAGTACGGGGCGGCCGTGGCGGCGACGGACTACCGGGAGGTCCTGGACGACAAGGAGATTGACGCCGTCCTCATCTGCACGCGCCATGACCTGCATGCGAGGCAGGCGGCGGATGCCCTGCGGGCGGGGAAGCATGTGTTCCTGGAAAAGCCGATGGCCATCGAACGCGATGAACTGGCGGAGCTCTACAAGACGATCCGGGACCTTCGTGCGGCCGGGATCTGCCCCGCATTCCTGGTGGGGTTCAACCGGCGCTTCTCGCCCTGTGCGCTCCGGGCGAAGGACATCATCGCCGGCCGCCTCCACCCGCTGCTCATCCGCTACCGGATGAACGCGGGGCCCCTGCCGCCGGATCACTGGGTGAACGGCCCCGAGGGGGGCGGACGGGCCGTGGGCGAGGCCTGCCACATCCTCGACCTCTTCCGGTCCCTAACCGGGTCCCCGGCCGAGGGCGTGACCGCGACCCCCATCCGGCCGCAGTCCGCGGCATGTCGCGCCGACGAGAACTTCGTCGCCACCCTCCGGTACCGCGACGGCTCGGTCTGCACGCTGATGTACACCGCCCTGGGGGCGCGGGACTTCCCCAAGGAGGCGATGGAGATCTACGCGGACGGGAAGGTCCTCGCGCTGGACGACTACCGGTCCCTGGAGATCCACGGCGGGAAGGGGGCCGGGCTCCGCACCAGCCTGCAGGACAAGGGCCACCGGGCCGAGCTGGAGGCGTTCCACCGGCTCGTCACGGGGCAGGCGGAGGCCCCGATGACCCCGGAAGAGATGGTGGAGGTGACCGAACTGAGCCTGGCGATCCGAGACCAAGTCAGGACGGGCGGATTTCTTCCGCCGGAAATGAGGGGCACAGAGCGATGAAAGAGCGCCGGTACGACATGTGCGTGGTGGGCGGGCTGGGCCATGCGGGACTGCCCCTCGGCCTCTCCTTCGCCCAGGCGGGCAAGCGGGTGGTGATTTACGACATTGATGAAAAGACCATGCAGACGGTGTCGCAGGGCCGGATGCCCTTCATGGAGGCCGGCGCGGAGTCCGTGCTGCGCGCGGTGCTGGGGAAGACCCTCTCGCTTTCGTCAGATAAGCAAGTGATTGCCCAGAGTCATTTTGTCGTCATCGTGATCGGAACACCGGTAGACGAGCACCTGAACCCAAAGTTCACGCTCTTCAAAGACTTCTTCGACGAGATCATGGACCTGATCGACTCGGACCAGCACATCATTCTCCGGAGCACCGTCTACCCCAACACGACCGAGCTGATCAAGGGATATCTCGAATCACGAGACAAGAAGGTGAAGGTGTCCTTCTGTCCGGAGCGGATCGCGCAGGGAAAGGCCATGGAGGAGATTCGGACGCTTCCACAGATCGTCGCCTCCTTCGACACACCCTCGATGGAAGAGGCAGGGGCGTTGTTCTCGTTGCTTACGAAGGAGGTCATCTACCTGACTCCGGTGGAGGCGGAACTGGCGAAGCTCTTCACCAACTGCTGGCGCTACATCCAGTTCGCCATCTCCAATCAGTTCTATCAGATCGCCATGCAGCACGGACTGGATTTCTACCGGATCTACCATGCCATCACCCACAAGTATCCCCGGACCCGGGATCTCATGTCGCCCGGCTTCACGGCCGGGCCGTGCCTGTTCAAGGACACGATGCAGCTCGCCGCCTTCAGCAACAACAGCTTCTTCCTCGGACACGCGGCGATGCTGATCAACGAAGGACTGCCGAACCTGCTAATCCAGAAGCTCAAGGAGAAGGTCTCCCTGAAAGACAAGACCGTCGGCATCCTGGGCATGGCGTTCAAGGCGAACATTGATGATAAGCGGGAGTCCCTCTCCTACAAACTCCAGAAGATCCTGGAGATCGAGGCGGGCCGCGTGTTGTGCTCGGACGTGTATATCCAGGATAAGGGGTTCGTCTCGGCCGAGGCCCTCGTCCGGGAGTCCGATATCGTGATCCTCGGGGCCCCGCACAGCGCCTACGCGGGCCTGGCCATCCCAGAGGAGAAGCATCTCGTGGACGTGTGGAACTTCTTCGGAAGAGGGGGGCAGGTCTAGGTGAAAATCCTGGTGGGCGGCTCGGCGGGATTCATCGCCGGCTACCTGGTCGAGGAGCTTCTCGCCCACGGCCACGAGGTCGTCGGGGTCGACAATTTCTCGAAATACGGGAAGGTCGAGAAGAGCTATGACGCCCACCCCCGCTACCGGTTCGTCCAGGGCGACGCCAAGGATGCGGACCTCCTGAAGGGGCTGGCGCGGGACTGCGACCAGTTGGTGGCCGCCGCGGCTGCCATCGGAGGCATCGCCTACTTCCACGAGTATGCGTACAACCTCCTGGCGGAGAACGAGCGGATTACCGCAGCCACGTTCGATGCGGCGATCTGGGCCTTCAAGCACGGGCAGCTCAAGAAGATCAACGTGATCTCGTCGTCCATGGTGTTCGAGAACGCGATGGTCTACCCCACCCCCGAGGGGGAGCAACTGCGGTGCCCTCCGCCCTCCTCGACCTACGGGTTCCAGAAGCTGGCCTGCGAGTACTTCGCGAAAGGGGCGTGGGAGCAGTACCGCCTTCCCTACACGATCATCCGCCCCTTCAATTGCGTCGGGATCGGCGAGAAGCGGGCGGCCTGCGACAAGGACATCGCCTCCGGCAACCTCCGACTGGCCATGAGCCACGTGGTCCCCGACCTGGTGCAGAAAGTGCTCAAGGGTCAGGACCCCCTGCACATCCTGGGCGACGGGACCCAGGTCCGCCACTACACCTACGGGGGGGACCTGGCGCGGGGCATCCGCCTGTGCATCGAGAGCCAGCAGGCGGTGAACGAGGACTTCAACCTGTCCAGCCCCGTGTCCACCACGGTGCGGGAGCTGGCCGAGCTGATCTGGCGGAAGGTGCACGGGGACACGCCCTTTCGGTACGTCTGCGATCCCCCCTTCCCCTACGACGTTCAAATGAGGATCCCCGGCGTGGAAAAGGCGAAGCGCCTCCTGGGATTCGAGGCCACGACTTCTCTGAGTGAGGCCCTGGACGAGGTGATCCCCTGGATTCGCAGGCAGATCACCCTGGGGGGGATCTAGCCCGAATGATTCACGAACGGACCGGTGAATTCTCCGGATCAAATGACCAATGACCAATTTCCAATGACCAGTGATGGTGGGCGCGCACCGCACGCCGTTAGGGAGCATCAGGGAAATGCCATCCGCAATTGGTCATTAGTCATTGGGATTTGGTCATTCCCGCGATTATTCGCGAACATGTTCGCGAATAATCCGGGCTAGGATGCAGGCCATGCCCGCTGCGGTGCACGCCACCCGAGGCTACACCACGCTCGATATCGTGATCCCGGTGTACAACGAGGGGGAGAACATCCGCCGCACCCTCGGCGAGATCCAGGAGAAGATCCGGACCCCGCACCGGATCTGGATCGTGTACGACTTCGATGAGGACAGCACCCTGCCGGCCGTCCGCGGATGGAACGGGCCGGCCGGCACCCTTCGCCTCGCCAGGAACCGCTACGGGCGGGGCGTGCTGAATGCCATCAGGACGGGGTTCGACCTGGTGGAGGATGGGGTGGTCCTGGTCGTGATGGCGGACTTGTCGGACGATTTGGCGGTGGCGGATGCCATGTTCGCCAAGATCAACGAAGGCTACGACATCGTGTGCGGGTCCCGGTACATGCAGGGGGGCCGGCAGATCGGCGGGCCGAGACTCAAGAA
>JACPAT010000186.1 GCA_016180655.1 Candidatus Methylomirabilota bacterium
AAAAACGGAAGGCCCTGCGCGACGTTTTGGCGCAGCTCGACGAAGGGCGAGCCACGGCAGCCACGACGTCCGGCGCCTGAGAGGCGGTGGGGCTCGGAAGGAGGAGCGATGGCTTTGGGCTGGTGGTTTGGCGCGAAGCGATGCGCCTTCTGTCGGGGACCCTTGCCGGAGGATCCGGTGAAACTCGGGCGTCGCCGCTTCTGCTCCGAGAAGCACGCGGAGAAATACCGCTTCAAGCGGGCGCTGGCCCGCACCCGGCGAGGGCTGGGCGCATCCGGTGGCGGTGGGTGCTGCAAGTAGATCAAGACCCGGGGCCAGCAATGGTATTATTCCGTTTCTTGCTGGCCGCGGCGGCGATCGTGTCTGTCTTGCCGGCGATCGCCTGGGCAGGTGGGACCCACGGGGGACAGATCGTTCCGCTGCCGGGCACGGCGGTAGACGAGCTGGCGCGCTACCGGATGGCCCTGGCCTTCGCGGGTGCCGCCCTCGTCTGCCTCGTTGTTCTTGGTATCCGCCGGGCGAGGATCCCTGACCGGCCGACCACACGCAGGGGACTAGACCTCCTCTGCATTCCATGGATCGGCCGGCTCCTGCTATGGCGTGGCTTCCCGCTCCTCCTCCAGATTCCCGCCCTCCTCCTGTTCATCCTCCTGATCGTCGTGGGTCTCGCGGTCCCTTCGTCACGCGGTGGAAGTCTCGCTGCCGGCTTCACCTGGAGCCTGTGGTGGCCTGCCCTGGCGCTCCTCACCCTTCTGGGCGGCCGGATCTGGTGTCTGGCCTGCCCGCCCGCGGCCATCGGGGATTGCGTCCAGCGGTTCGCTGGTTTGCGCCGCCGGCTGCCCCGGGTGCTCCAGAATGCCTGGCTCCAGATCCTGGCGTTCCTCGCCATCACCTGGGCATTCACCTACTGGGACATCGCCATGAGTGCGATGGGGACGGCCCTGTTCCTTCTCGCGTTCACGCTGGTGGCCGTGGCGGCCGCCCTCGTCTTCGAGCGGCGGACATTCTGCCGGTATCTCTGTCCCATCAGCGGGATACTGGGCCTCTTCGGGATACTCAGTCCGTTGCGGCTTACGGCGCGCCTTGGAAGTGCGGAATCCGGGACGCGGGTTTCGCGTCCGAGCGGGGGTCGGCCGGAGCCCTGTCCTTTGCTGGAGCAGCCATATCAGATGGATCGGAACGTTCACTGCCACTACTGCCTGGCATGCGCCCGTTGGCCGAGGGGACCGAGGTTCCGCCTGGACCTCACCTGGCCAGGGCAGACACTCATCTCGAGCCAGGTCCGGCGCACGGATGAGGCGGCCGTGATCCTGGCGCTCTACGGCGTTTCCCTGTTCCAGATCCTCGTGATGTTCGGGTTCGCCGAGGGCTGGTTGCAGAGTTTTCCCCGATACACTCTGGCGTTTATCGTCGCCAGCGTACTGTTTCCCGTGGGGACCTACGCCCTGATTTGCCGTCTGGCAACCCCGGCAGGGAATCCCGGCGATCGCGGGCCCTGGTGGGTGCCGGATCTCGCCTATGTCCTGGTTCCCCTGGTGTGGGCCATGTTCCTGGCGCATAACCTGGATCACTTCGTGCAGCAGGGGGGCGGCGTGGGCGAGAGCCTCCGGGCCCTGTGGAGCGGAGTGTCCGCGTCGGGTGTGACGATCATCGTCGTGAATGCTCGCGCCCTCCTCCTGGCCCAACTCCTCCTCCTCCTGGCGGGATTCATCGGATCGCTGGCGGTTGCGCAGCATCTGTGGCAGCCGGGTGGACGCGCGGCTGTGCCCCGGCGGCTTGCCGTTGCCCCGGCAGGCGCCGCGGGCCTCTTCGTCATCGTCCTCTTCTACATCCTGAGCTTCCCGCTGAGCACTCAGGGCATGGCGTCGGCCGCAAGCGGGACCCGCCTTCCCCCCATTGCCTTTGTCTCCGAGGTCGAGGGGCGAGGGGAACTTGCCATCATCGAGGCGGACGGTTCCGGCCTGCGCCGCCCGCTCCCGGGATATCCCGTGAACGAGGTGGGCTGGTCACCCAGAGGGAATGGGTTGGTGTTGGCCTCGCCCGCGTCGGGCAACGGAGACCTCTACTGGGTGGATCCGGCAGGCAAGGGTCTCCGGCGGCTGACGGAGGCCGAGGTGCCCGACTGGGCGCCTCTCTGGTCGCCGGATGGGCGCCGCATCGCCTACGTCTCGGGAATCGGGGCCGACGCGGAGATCTACCTCATGAATGCAGATGGCGGCGAACGCCGCCGGCTGACCGAGAATGCCGTGTGGGACTACCCCCGGTCGTGGTCCGCCGATGGGCGGAGGCTGCTCATCGAGACAGTTCCGCCCGGGGGTCGAAACATTGCCATCGCCCTCCTGGATGTGGAGAGCGGTGGGATGCGCTACTTGACCGACAGCCGCTTCAACGATGGCGACCCGGCCTTCTCTCCCGACCAGCGGCAGATCGCCTTCTCCTCCGATCGGGATGGGAATCGCGAGATCTATGTGATGGACACTGACGGGGGAAGCGTCCGCCGGCTCACCGATCATCCAGCGTGGGACGGCCATCCGTACTGGTCCCCGGACGGGAGCCGGCTCCTGTTCGAGTCCAACCGGGGCCCGGGGCAGACATTCGAGGTCCTGACGATGCTGGCCAACGGCCGCCGTCTGCGCCGGCTCACCGACAACGATGTGGACGACAAGCACCCGTCCTGGTCTCCCGATGGTGCATCGGTAATCTTCGAGTCGCACCGGAACGGCCGCATGGGGCTGTTCCTGGTGCGGACGGACGGGAGTGGGGAGCGGAATCTTACCCCGGAGCTGTCGCGGGCCCAGCATCCCTCGTGGTGAGGGAAGGTGTCGGGCGTTGGCGGCAGGGCGGTCAGTGCACTTGAACCGCCAAGGACCCAAGAGTACATGGCAATCTGTGGCAAGTCAGCGGCCGGGCCCGGGCCCCGGCCGCTGACCGGCATCGCCCTACTTCTTGCTCACCGGCAGGCACCCGCAGCCGCAGTTGCTGCTGACCGACGGCCGGGGCGCCTGGCTCTTCTTGGTGACCCGCTTGCCCATCGCATTCACCTCCTTCCGGTCAGGACTTTTTCCTCGGTGGTCGCTTGACCAGAGCGGTCGCCGGGAGAATGGCGGTCTTCTGGGCTGGCCCATCCAGGCACGAGCAGCTCGCGCCACTTCGCGCCGGTGCCTGAGGCTGGCACAGGGATGCATAGCGCCCCCGCAGTTCCCGCTGGAGGGCCTGGAGGTCTTTGATCCGGCTCTCGATCTCGGCGAGCTGTGTGGCGATTAACTCCTTGATGCGGGGGCGCAGATGCTCACAGCTCCCGGTGTCCGCGTAGGTGGTGATTTGCCGGATGCCCGCCAGAGGGAGGCCGATCTGTTTGGCGCGGCGGATGAACCGGAGGCGCCGGAGGTCCTGTTCCGAGTAAATCCGATGCCCGGATGAGGCCCGGGACGCCTTGGGCAGGAGCCCAAAGGCCTCGTAGTAGCGGATGGTCTTGGGGTTGACACTGCAGGCTCGGGCCAGCTCGCCGATCCGCATGGGCTGCCTCCTCGTGAGACGGTTCCTCACCAGCCGTAGACAATATAGGTCTTCCAGTCGACTGGAAATGCAAGGGTTTTTTGCGGGCACGACCCGGAGACCGGTGGTCCCTTTCAACTTATCTTCCATGCCATCACAGATGTCACGCTGCCTGTCCGGACGATTCGATCGCGCGCGTAGGTGGTGATCCTACCTGCTGGCCATTGACATTCTGTCGGCCCAGCTCAGAGGGACAGGGGAGCCTCTTGCCAAATCGTCAAGCCTGAGGTTGCGCTCTCCCAAATCTTCCCTTCTGCCCGCAGCCGCCTGTTTCAATCCTGCTTGAAAAATCAAGGAGATACGCCCGCTCGCGGATCCTGGATGGGGTCCGGCCAACTCTGGCATCCCGGTTGCTCATCTCCACAGGCAGAGGAAGCCTTGCGGATCCCTGCGGGGATCGAGGGGAGGGACGATCATGGCAGAGTTTCTTTCGAACTACGGTCTCTGGATCCTGCTGGGTGGGATCTTCGTGGCCATGCACATGTTCGGCATGGGCTGCGGCGGGCACGGTGGCCACCAGCACGGGTCGAAGCGCAAAGATGAGCCGGCCCACGCACATGCCGGGCACGGTGCGCCGGCTCCGACGAAGGCGGGAGCCCCCGCGACTAGGCCGTCCGGCGGCTGCCACTAACGGGCGAGAAGGCGAGAAAGCTATAACGCTAGAACGCCAGGACGCCAGATCAGGTCTCAGCTTCCTAGCCTCCCAGCCTCCTGGCATCCTGGCCTGCTGTTTCAAGGGAGTGTGGAACCATGCGTCAGCTCAACTCGGTAGTGAAAGCCGTAGGCGGGATCGCCGTCGTCCTGCTGCTCGGGTATCTCTTCTACTTCGGCGGCACCGACCTCATCCGGAATCCCAGGGCGACTGCCACGGCAGCGGAGACGAAACCAGCCCCGGCGGGCTGGGCTCCATCCCGCCCGGACACCCTTGCGCCCCTCGTGGAGGAGGTCAAGCCTGCCGTGGTCAACATCAGCACCACGCAGGCGCCCCGGCAGCAGCCCCGCCGCGGGTTCCGGGCCCCGTTCCGCGGACAGGAGCCGTTCGAGGAGTTCTTCGAGCGGTTCTTCGGCGGCCCTATGCCCCAAGAACCGCGACCGCAGCAGAGCCTGGGCTCCGGGTTCATCATTGACAAGGACGGCTACATCCTGACGAACAACCATGTCATCGAGAACGCCGGCATGATCATGGTGAAGCTGGCCAACGAGAAGGAGTACGAGGCCAAGGTCATCGGCCGCGATCCCCGGACCGACCTCGCCCTGATCAAGATCAATGCCCGTGGCGACCTGCCCGTGGTGCGGATCGGCGATTCCGACTCCCTTCAGGTGGGGGACTGGGTCCTAGCCATCGGCAATCCCTTCGGCCTGGGGCAGACCGTCACCGCCGGGATCGTGAGCGCCAAAGGGCGGGTCATCGGCCAGGGCCCCTACGACGATTTCATCCAGACCGACGCCGCCATCAACCCCGGCAACTCGGGCGGTCCCCTGTTCAGCACGAAGGGCGAGGTGGTCGGGATCAACACCGCCATCTTCAGTCAGTCGGGCGGCAATATCGGGATCGGCTTCGCGGTTCCGATCAACATGGCCAAAA
>JACPAT010000115.1 GCA_016180655.1 Candidatus Methylomirabilota bacterium
GGGCAGCGGCAGAGGATATTCAGCGGAGCGGGGGGAAGGCGGAAGGACTCGCCCTGGATGTCACGGAGACCGGCAGGATCCACGAGGTCATCGGCCGGATCGGGCAGCGACATGGCCGGCTCGACATTCTCATCAACAACGCAGGCACGAATCGCCGCATGCCCTGCCTGGAGATGGACCCCGCCTCGTGGGACCTCATCGTCAACACCAACCTCAAGGGGCCGTTCTTCTGCGCCCAGGCTGCCGCCCAGATCATGCAGGAGCGAGGGTACGGCAAGATCATCAATGTCGCGTCGCTCCAGAGTGAGATGGCGGCACGGAACGGGGTCGTGTATGCCGCCAGCAAGGGCGGGATCCGCCAGATGACCAAGGGGCTCGCAGTCGAGCTGGCGCAATACGGCATCCGGGTGAACGCCATCGGCCCGGGGACGTTCCCGACGGACCTCAACCGGGGGCTTTTCGAGAATCCCGAGTGGGTCAAGCAGCAACACCTCAAGATCCCTCTGGGGCGCGTGGGGAAGCTGGAGGAGTTGGCCGGCGCGGCCATCTACCTGGCGTCCTCCGCCTCGGACTATATGACGGGACAGATCCTCTACATCGACGGGGGTTATCTGTCGGCGCTGTTTTGATGAGGCAACCCCCGCCGGCAGCGCCAGGGGATTCGGCCGATCCGGTGGGAACGCAACATCGTTTCCAGGAACCGGGAATGCGGACCGGGAAGCGCCAGAGCCCACGAGTCAGGAAGCGGTCGCCCGGCGAACCGGTCACCATCGGTGAGGTCGCCCGCCGGGCGGGCGTCTCCATCGCGACGGTCTCCCGCGTCCTGAATAACGTGCCTCGCGGTGTGGGGGCGGCGCTCCGGAAGCGCGTGCTGAAGGCCGCCCAAGCGCTGGACTTCCGGCCGAATGCCCTGGCGCGCAGTCTGCACCAGAAGCGCACCCACACCCTGGGCCTCCTCATCACGGACATCGCCAACCCCTATTATGCCGGAATCACGCGGGGGATCGAGGACGTCTCGCGCCGCCTCGGCTATGCGCTGTTCATCTGCAACACGGACCGGGATCCGACTGCCATGGCGCATTACATCGAGGTCTTGCGGGAGCAACGGGTGGACGGAATCATCATCGGGGGAGGCGGGACGCCCGGACGACGCCATTTCCAGGCCCTCCACCATCGCGGGATCCCGGCCGTCCTGATCGGCCGGTACGACGTGCCGCTCCCGGCTGTCCGCATCGATAACCTGAAAGGCGGGTGGGAGGCCGCCACCCATCTGATCCGCCTGGGCCACCGGCGGATCGCGATCCTCTCGGGCCCGGACACCTCCACCAGCATTCAAGACCGGATGAAGGGGTACCAACGTGCCATCGTCGAACACGGGCTCTCCCTTCCCGAGGGATGGATCCTCCGCGGGGACCTGCGACCAGCCAGCGCCCTGGAACTCGCGGGGCGGCTCTTGAGCGCCCGGCAACGACCCACGGCGATCCTGGCGGCCAACGATCAGATGGCCATCGCCACGATCCGGGCCGCCCTGAAGCTCGAACTCCGGGTCCCCGAGGACCTCTCCGTGGTGGGGTTCGACAACATCGAACTGGCCTCCTATGTGAGTCCGGCCCTGACCACCATGGGATTGCCGCTCTACCAGATGGGGGTTGCCGCGGCGGAAATCGCCGTCCGACTCCTGGCCGGCACCTCAGGCAAGGAGGAAGCCTGGTTTACGCCGGAACTCATCGTCCGCGAGTCCACCGGACCACCGCTGACGCACGCGGGCCGAACAATCACACCCCGGCCAGACCCGGGCTCGAAGAGAAGGGATACGTGACATGGGCAAGGAAATCCGGTTGGCAATTGTGGGGGTCGGGAACTGCACCAGTGCCCTGTTGCAGGGACTGGCCCACTACCGCGCTGCAGGGCCAAGCGAGAGCGCGGGGATCATGCACCCGGACCTCGGCGGATACCGGGTGACAGACATTCGACCCGTGGCCGCCTTCGATATTGATGCCCGCAAGGTGGGGCGGGATCTGGCCGAGGCCTGTCTCGCCCCTCCCAATAATGCCTACCGTCTCCCCGGGGTGGCGCTGTCGTCAACGGGAGTCCGCGTCCAGATGGGACCCGTCCTGGACGGGGTCCCGGAGCACCTCAAAGGTCTGGTGGAGGTGCAGCAGGGTGAGCCGGCGGATGTGATGCGGGCACTGCGAGAGGTGCAGGCGGAAGTGCTCCTCAACTGTCTCCCCACCGGGTCGGCCCTGGCGGCACGGCACTACGCGCAGGCAGCGCTGGAGGCGGGCGTCGGTTTCGTGAACGGGATGCCAGAACTGATCGTGTGCGACCCCGGCTTCAGTCGCCGGGCAGCGGAACACAAGGTTCCGCTGGTCGGGGATGACGTGAAGAGCCAGTTGGGGGCCACCATCCTCCATCGCGCCCTGATCGTCGCGATGTTGAACCGCGGCATCCGGATCCGCAAGACCTACCAGTTGAACTACGCCGGAAACACGGACTTCCTCAACCTGGTTCACCGCGGCGAGAGCAAGGAGCTGACCAAGACCGAGGCCCTGACGAGCATGATCCCCTACGAGGCGGAGGTCTCACCCGGCTTCGCCTACATCCGCAATATGCAGGACCGCAAGACCGCGCGCTTTTACGTCGAGGCGGTCAACTTCGGAGGCGCCCCGCTGGAGATCGACGCCAAGCTGGAGGTCGAGGACAGCGCCAATTTTGCCGGGACGGCCGCGGATGCGATCCGGTGCTGCGGGGTGGCCCGGGACCGCGGGGTCGGCGGGGTCCTGGAAGCGGCGTCGGCCTACCTCATGAAGCATCCGCCGGTGCCGATGCCGGATGAGGAGGCGCACCAGCGCCTGGAGGAATGGCTGGCCGGCCGACGCGAACGCTGAGAGATGGCCCGGGAGGCACGGGGATGGATCGGCGCGACGCTGCCCCGCTGGATATCGTCATGGCGAGCCATATCGTCCGGGAGATGATCCGTTTCCCGGACCGCGAGATCGGTCCTGTCCTGGGCGGACCCACGGCCTACTCTGCGGTGATCGCCGCCAAGCTGGGGGCGCGGGTCGGCATCGTGACGCCGGTCGGGGATGATATGCCCGAGGCCCTGCTTGCCCCGTTCGCCGAAGTCGGGGTGGATACCCGTGGCCTGTTCCGGGTCGGACCGCACTCGACCAATTCGCTGCTCCTCTATGACGCCAATGGGAACAAGCAGATTCTCTACCCGCAGCGCGCCCCCGCCATCCGGCTGCCGGACTTCCCTCCCGCTTCTCTCGAGGCGCGGGCCATGCACATCGCGCCCATGGACTATGACGTTGACGTGGAGACGCTTCGAGCCCTGCGCGAGCGCGTCGCGCTCCTTTCGGGTGACCTGGGGGGATACGGGGGTGCCCACTCCAGCACCCATCCCGGCCCTGCAGAACAGCAGGACCCCAAGGGCCTCCGGGCACTGGTCGGCCTGTTTGACATCGTCCGGGCCAGCCTCGAGGATTGCCGCCATCTCCTGGGAGAAATCCGGGATGCGCCCGACACCTTGCCCGGGCGGTTCGTGGACTGGGGCGCCAAGATCGGGATCGTCACCCTGGGGGACCAGGGGGCTGCCATCGCCACCCGGGACGGGGCCTTCACCGTCCCCGCGCTGCCCGGGAAGGTGGTGGATACCACGGGCGCCGGCGATTCCTTCTCCGCAGGGTTCCTTGTCGAGTATCTGCGCAGCGGAGATGCCCATCGGGCGGCGTGGTTCGCCATCGCCGTGGCGCGGCATGTCATCGGCGGGACCGGCGGTGTGGTGGCAGGACGCATGCCGTCCCGTGCGGATATCGAGGCGCTGCTGACCTCTCATCCCCAACCCTTCCGCTGACCTCGGAGGAGTCATCATGAGCCGTACGTACCGTCTGGCGGTCATCGGGTGCGGCAGCATTGCCGAGATCGCCCACTTCCCCTCGATCCAGCGGACCCCGCAAGCCGAGCTCACCGCCTGCTGCGACACCGACGCCGCGCGGGCACGGGCCGCGGCCGAGCGGTGGGGTGCCAAGGCCTGGTACACCGATCACCGCGAGATGTTCCGCACGTGCGAGCTGGACGCCGTGATCATCGCGTCGCCAAACAACGTGCACCGGAACCAGGCCGTTGCGGCGGCCAAGGCCGGGGTGCACGTCATCGTGGAAAAGCCATTGGCCGTCACCAACACCGAGGCCTGGGACATCGTCCGAGCCTGCCGCCAGCAGAAGGTCAAACTGATGGTCGGCTGTGATCGCCGGTTCTGGACACACAACCAGTGGGCGAAGCAACTGGTGGAGGAGGGGGTCATCGGCCGGGTGCTGATGGCCCGAACCTCGCTTCACGAGCACTGGCACCTGTACCAGAATCATGTGGCCAAGACGGACTTCCGCCTGCGGGCCGACGTGGCCGGGGGCGCGGCACTGCCCGACACGGGGGCCCACGCCATCGACCTGCTGACCTGGCTGGTGGGCAGCCGAATCACGCGGGTGGTGGGAATCGCGGAGCGCCTGGCCATGCCGGAGGCCTATACCCTCTGCGACGACACCGTCTGGGTCCTCATGGAGCATGAGAACGGCGCCTACGGCTGCGTCAGCTGCAACCGGTTCTCTCCGGCGGTGTCCCAGGCCACGGAGCTGTACGGCACCGAGGGCACCATCTTCACCGCCACCGACGCCACCAACCCATTTCAAAGCGTGCCCATGGCGGTCTTCACCAACAAGGACTATACCCTGGAGACGCTGCCCGAGATCCTGCGGAACTACCGCTGGCCCCAGCTCTTCTGGGTGGAGGACCGCCTGCAGCCCACGCTCCCCAAGCGCTGGATTCCCATCATCCCCCCGCGGGAGCCGAACAACTACACCAACATGACCCGCCACTTCATGGAGTGCCTGACGCAGAATGCCGAGCCCCTGGTGTCGGGCGAGGACGGGGCGCGGGCCATCGAGGTGATGTGCGCCGTCTACAAGTCCATGCAGACCAGGGCCTGGGTGGACCTGCCTCTGACCGAGGAGGTCGTGCCGCCCCACTACCAGCCGGTTCCGCCGGAGGACTAGCCATGCGCACTGGCACACCCATCCGATTCGGACTCATCGGCACGGGGGGGATCGCCTTTGACGCCCACATCCCGGCCATCGAGGCGATCCCCGACGCCCGGATCACTGCCGTCTCCAACCGCTCGGAGGCAAAGGCCCGCCGGGCGGCGGAGCGGTGCGGGCTTTCCCGCTGGTTCACGGACAATCAGCGCGTGATCGACGACCCCGAGGTGGACGCGGTGATCATCTGCACACCGCCCAATGCCCACACCGAGTGGACCGTGAAGGCGGCCCGGGCCGGGAAGCACGTTCTGTGCGAAAAGCCCATGGCGCGGACGCTGGCGGAGTGCGACAGCATGATCGCCGCCTGCGAGGCGGCGAAAGTCCAGCTCATGGTGGCGGAGATGAAGCGCTTCAACCCGGGATTTCGGAGGGCGCGCCAGCTCCTGCAGGACGGCGTCATCGGAAGCCCCTTCCTGGCCCGCTACCATAACAGCTATTTCGAGCCGCACACCCGCCAGGCCTGGTGGGTGGTCCCGGAGATCTCGGGCGGCGGGGAGATGATGAACGAGCTGACCCATCAGGCCAATACCCTGCGATTCTTCCTGGGCGAGGCGGCCGCCGTCGCCTGCATGAGCAACCACCCCCAGGGACCGCCGCCCGAGGACAACGCCGCGGTGACCCTCCGGTTCCGCTCCGGGGCGCTGGCGGTCGTCACGATCAGTTGGATGACCAAGCCGTACAACCCCACCTTCCCGGCGCCCCTGGAGCACGCCTGGGACGAGCGCATCGAGATCTTCGGGACCGACGGCGCCCTCCGGATCGAGACCCCCTTCACCTACTGGAAGGTGCCGCTCCAGCTCCAGGTCTACACCGAGCGGGATCTCCCCGGATACCACAAGGGGTGGAATCTGGCGCGCTGCGCGCCCACCGAGCATTACATCGAACAGATTCGCCACTTCATGCGGTGCCTACGGGGGGAGGAGACTTGCGAGGTCTCTGGGCGAGACGGCCGCGCCGACCTCGCCATCGTGCTGGCCGCCATGGAGGCGGCCGAAACGGGCCGGACCGTCACGCTGTAAAGGAGATGCCATGTACTACGAGCGCAGCCGCGCCCTGAAACGTCGGATGCGGGCCGGTGAGACCACCTTCGGGGCCTTTCTGTCATTCCAGGACCCCGGCGCCGCCGAGATCATGGCCGGGACAGGGTACGACTGGGTTTTTATTGATAATGACGGCATCGTCGTGGTCTTGCAGATCGAGCACGAGGACGGCGTCCGGCAGGTCAAGGAGATCCTGGACGCCCCTGGCATTGACGTGGTCTGCCTGGGGCCCATGGATCTCTCTGGCTCGCTGGGGATCCTGGGGCAGCTGGAACACCCGCGGGTGGTTGAGGCCATCGAGCGGGTCATGGCCGCGGCGAAGGATCGAGGGCTCCCGGTGTGCGTGCCCATGGAGACGAGTCTGGAGGCGCAAATCGCCTGGGCACGCAAAGGCGCCCGTTTCGTCGTGACCGGGGAGGATCACGGCCTCTTGCGCCGGGCGGCCGCGGACGCCCTGAACAGGTACAGGGCAGCCTTGGCCTAGATCGGGCTTCTGCCATCGGAAAAAGGTATCACAGGAACGAGAGCAGACGGACAGACGGGACCACGGGCGGTCCCACTCACACCCCGCTGAGGGGAGGAGGGACAGATCATGGGGAAGAAGATCTCGCGCCGGGGATTTTTCAAAGTGGCCGGGGCAACGGCCCTGACCACGGCGGTGGCCGGCCCTACGCTTTGGGTGCGGAACGCCTCAGCCCAACGGAAGTCTGTCAGCATACTGGTGAATAGCCACTTCGTGCCACAATTCAATCAGGAACTGGAGCGCCAGTCAGCCGAATGGGGCAAGGCGCGGGGGGTGGATACCCGGGTGGATGTCATTGCCGAACGGGATCTGGGAGCCAAGCTGGCCTCGGAGGCGGAGGGACGGACCGGTCACGACATCGTCGTCCTTCGCTGGATGGAGGCCCCGGTGTACCAGCCGAGCCTGGTACCGATGGACGACCTCGTGCAGGAGCTGGAGCGAAGCCTGGGGGCCTTTCCCGAGATGGCGAGGTACGTGTGCCGGATCCGGGGGCGGTGGGCCTCGCTGCCGTGGCGGTACGACAGCGGCGTCGCCGCCATCAACACGGAACACTGGGGCAAGATCGGCCTCAGTGCCGATGCCGTCGGGAACCTCACGTGGGACCAGTTCATTGACGCCGCGGCCAAGCTTCACGCGAACGGGACGCCCGTGGGGATGGCCATCAGCGAGTCCTTCGACGCCACCCATGACGTCTTCGCGCTCCTGTGGAGCCATGGCGCGAAGGTGGCGGATGAGAAGGGCAATATCACCATCAATTCCAAGGAAACGGCGGCGGCCATCGAGGTCGCCAAGCGCCTGTACAAGTTCATGCCCCCCGATGTCTTGGCCTGGGACGAGGCGTCAAACAACCGAGCCATGCTGGCAGGGACCATTTCCTGGACGATCAATCCCCCCAGCATCTGGGCCGTGGCCAAGCGCGACAAACTCCCTGTGGCCGACAAACTGGATCACGTAGCGGTACCGGCCGGCCCTGCGGGCAGGTTCAGGACCGCTGCGCCGTATTCCCTCGGGGTCTGGAGCTTCTCGCCAAACATCGACGCGGCGAAGGACCTGCTCCGGTTCCTCATGCAGAAGGAGAACTTCCTCAAGCAGGTCGAGGCGTCGGGCGGCTACAACCAGCCGTACCTCGCGGGTCATCGCGGGGCGCCGATCTATCAGCGGGAGCGGGCACTCCGCCATTACGAGCCTCCGAAAGAGGCCGTGCACGCCTGGGGCTGGCCAGCCCCCGCCAGCTCGGCGACCGGGATCATGATCAGCCTCTTCATCATCCCCACCATGTTCTCCAAGGCGCTCTCCGGGGAAATGACGACGGAGAAGGCCATCGCCTGGGCGGAAAGACAGGTCACACGGATTTACCGAGGCTGAGATAGACCCCACGGAGAAAGCCAGTGGCCGCGGCAGCACGCTAGCAGCGATCTCCCGCCCCCGGCAGTCTCACGCACTGCCGGGGGCGGGGCCGCGGCGGGTCACCAGCGGGTGACCGGGCGGAATGGCACCCATGCCCAGGATCGAGGCGGACGTCACCATACCGGAATCGCCTGGCGGCATCGCGGCAGAGACCAGCCTCCGGGCACCGCGCATCAGCCCGTGGAAGCCCCGCGCAGGTGAGGAGCGGCTTGCCTACGTCCTGCTGGCTCCCGCGGTGCTGTTGCTCGCCAGCTTGATCGCCTATCCCTTTCTCACGTCGCTCTACATGAGCCTCACCGACCGCCGCATCGCCATGCCCGGCCGCTTCGTGGGTCTCCGGAACTTCAGCGAATTGCTGCTGGAGGACGAGATATTCCAGCAGACGCTGTGGAACTCGGGGCTCTACGTCGTCGGCGCGGTCGGACTAAAAACGGTTACCGGCCTGGCGGCGGCGCTTCTGCTCCATGGCATGACCCGCGGACGGCCGGTCTTCCAGGCCCTGCTCATGCTCCCCTGGGTGGTCCCGGCATCTTTGAGCGTCCTGGCCTGGTGGTGGATGTTCGACCCGATGTCCAGTGTCATCAACTGGGTCCTGGTGAACCTCGGGATCATCAGCCGTCCCATTCGTTGGCTGAGCGACCCGTTCTGGGCCCGCTCCGCCATCGTCATCACGAACGTGTGGCGGGGACTCCCCTTCTTCGCCCTGTGCTTCCTGGCCGGCCTGGTTTCGATCCCCAGGGAGTTGTACGAGGCGGCCGAATCCGACGGGGCGGGTCCGATGGCGTCCTTCTGGCACATCACCCTCCCCCTGCTTCGGCCCATGCTGGGGATTGTGATCCTCTACTCCGTTGTCATGACCATCGCCGATTTCGAGATCGTCTTCCTCCTCACCCGGGGGGGCCCCAGGAACAGCACGCACCTGCTGGGGACCCTGGCCTACCATGTGGGGCTCTCCGGTGGCCGGCTGGGCGAGGCGGCGGCCATCTCCCTCTTCATCTTCCCCGTCCTGGCCGTGGTGGCGTATTTCATGCTTCGCGCAGTCCGACACGGGGCGGAGGTCTCCTGACATGCGGAGGGCCGGGGCCGGCAGGCGTTGGCTGATCTACGGGGGGTTCCTGCCCTTCCTGGTGTTTGCCCTGTTTCCCTTCTATTGGATGGCCGTGACCAGCCTCAAGAGCAACCAGGAGATCTACGGGGCCCAACAGATTCCCTTGTTGGTCAGACAGGGGATGACCCTCGACCACTTCCGCTATGTGCTCCGGGAGACGCTGTTCACCAGGTGGATGCTGAACTCTTTGATCGTCTCGGGAAGTTCCACGCTGATCTCCGCGGGCGTGAGCACCCTGGCGGCCTACGCCCTTGCCCGTCTCCGGTTCCGCGGGTCGCAGTTCTTCGGGATGGCCGTCTTCATCACCTACCTGGTTCCACCGACGCTGCTCTTCCTCCCCCTCTCCCGGCTGGTGGCCTCGCTCGGGGTCAGTGATACTCCCTGGGCGCTGATCCTGACCTATCCGACATTCCTCGTCCCGTTCTGCACCTGGCTGCTCATGGGATATTTTCGAACCATCCCGCGGGAGATGGAGGAGAGCGCGCTGGTCGACGGCGCCAACCGCATGCAGGCCATGGTGCGGATCGTCCTGCCCCTGGCGGCGCCGGGCGTCCTGACGGCCATCATGTTCGCCTTTACCATCTCGTGGGGCCACTTCATCTACGCCCTGGCATTCGTGTCGTCGAACCCGCAGAAGATGGTGAACATCGGCCTGGCCACCGAACTCATCCGCGGGGATGTGTTCTACTGGGGGTCGCTGATGGCGGGTGCCCTGTTGACGTCGCTGCCGATCATCCTCGTGTACGGCTTCTTCGCCAAACGCTTCGTCTCCGGCCTGACGGCGGGAGCGGTGAAGGCGTAACCTTCGCACGGGAGACGACGGCTGATGCCCACCATACGAGCCGAGGAGCTGCTGAGGCTCGGCCAGGATGTCTTTCGAGCGATCGGGGTTCCCGGCGAGGATGCGGCCTGGATGGCCCAGGTGTTGGTGCGCGCCAACCTCCAGGGCCACGATTCCCACGGGGTGATCCGGATCCCCCAATACGTAGAGGAGTGGCGCACGGGGAAATTGAACCCCAAGGCGAAGCCCCGGATCCTGTCCGAGGGCCCCGCCACGGCCCTCATGGATGGTGAAGCGGGATTCGGCCAGATCGTGGCCCGCGGGGCCATGACGCTGGCCATCCGGAAGGCGGCAGAGGCCGGGGTCGCTGCGGTCGGGGTGAGGAGGTCCGGCCACATCGGTCGGCTCGCCGACTACGTCGAGATGGCGTCTGCCCAGGACATGATCGCGCTTCTCTTCGTCAACGCCAGCGGCGCCGGACAGTGGATGGCGCCCTGGGGCGGGAGGGAGGCACGGCTCAGCACCAACCCCTTGGCCTTTGCCTGTCCTGCGGGGGCGACGCCCCCCATCCTCCTCGATATCGCCACGACGACTGCCCCGGAGGGGAAGGTTCGAGTCAAGCGGAATCGTCGAGAACCGGTGCCCCTCGGCTGGATCATCGATGCCCAGGGAGAGCCGACGACAGACCCGGAGGCCCTGTACCGGACCCCGCGGGGGACGCTTCTGCCCATGGCGGGCCACAAAGGTTACGCCCTCGCCCTCATGGTTGAAATCCTGGCGGGGGTTCTGGGCAGGGCAGGTCACGTGTGCGAGCATCCCGGGCTCGACTACAACGGGCTGTTTATCATTGCCCTGGACATCGCCCGATTCCTCCCGCCGGGCGTTTTCCGGGCGGAGGTGGACGACCTGGCCCGGTATCTCAAGTCCTCGGCGCTGGCACCGGGTTCCTCCCGCATCCTGACTCCGGGGGAAGCCGAGGTGCTGACGGAGAGGGAACGCGCCGCGACGGGGATCTTCATCGAAGCGGAGACCTGGACCCAGATCGTCACGGCGGCTCACCAGTTGGGGGTGGCCGGACCCGCCTGAGGTGCCACCCCCACACCGGGGGGAATGGCGGTGTGAACGTGAGGGACTCGCCCCTCTGGGTGGGGTCGTTCGAGCCCGCGATGCTTGCCGGCCGTGTCCGGAGGCGGAGAAAGGAGAGAACGTGGGACGGGGAACGCATCATCTGGAGTTCGAGGTCGTTCAAGGCTGGGAGCGCCTGCCGGAGGGATGGTCCTTCACCGAAGTGGCCGGCGTGGCCGTGGATTCGCGCGACCGTGTCTACGTGTTCAACCGAGGACGCCACCCGGTCATCGTGTTCGACAAGGAAGGTCGGTTCCTGGATGCGTGGGGAGAGGGCATGTTCACCCGCCCCCACGGAATCTTCGTCACACGACAGGACCAGATCTTCCTGGTGGACGACGAGGGGCATGCAGTGTACCGGTGCTCCACCACAGGGAAGGTGGAGATGAAGCTGGGGAACGGTCAACCCTCCGACACGGGATATGAGCCGTGGAAGTCGCCGGTCCAGCGCGCTGCCGGTCCGTTCAACACGGTCACGAACGTGGCCGTCCTTCCCACCGGCGAGATGTATGCCGCGGACGGGTATGGCAATGCGCGAATCCACAAGTTCGCCCCGGATGGCACGTGGCTCATGTCTTGGGGGGAACCGGGGAGCGGGGAGGGTCAGTTCAACCTGCCCCACGGGATTGCGGTGGACAGCCGGGGGCACGTGTATGTGGCAGATCGGGAGAACTCTCGCGTGCAGGTGTTTTCCCCCGAGGGTCACTTCCTGCGGGCGTGGACCTGGGTCAATCGCCCCTGCGATATTTTCATTGACGAACAGGATACCATCTTCATCGCGGAGCTGGGCTTCATCTTCGGCAACGACCCGGTGCCCCACCTCCGCCTGATGCAGCATCCCCCTCTTGGACACGCGCCTATCGCCCGGGTATCCATCTGCAACCCAGACGGAGAGATCCAGGCCCAGGTGGGCGGGGAAGAAGCGCTCCTGCCGGGGAACTTCATCGCCCCGCACGGCCTGTGGGCGGATTCCCGGGGAGATTTGTATGTGGGAGAGGTGGTGGCGGCGGTGGGCGCGGTGAAGAAGTTCGCTCCCCTGACCCCGCACGCCTTCCAGAAGTTCGTCCGTGGAGGAGCCCGGTGACCTGGCGACCGAGGCGCGGCGGGGCTCGCCCAGATCGGGCCGGTCAACCCGCTGGCGACCCGAGCACACTGAGGAGGCGATGGACCGGAAACCGAAGATCCTGGTGACGGTGCAGCAGCTTGCCGACCGAGAGGCGCCAGAGCTTCGCCCCCTGGAGGAGGCGGGATTCGAGATTCTCCTGAACAGGAAGGGCCGGCCCCTGACCGAACAGGAGCTCATCGACTCGCTCCCCGGGGTCTTTGCCACCGTGGCCGGCGGGGAACCCTACACCGCTCGGGTCCTCGAGCAGGCCACGGATCTTCGGGTCGTGGCCCGCTTCGGGGTCGGCTATGACCAGATCGATGTCCCGGCCGCCACCCGCCACGGGGTAGCCGTCGCCATGGCCTTCGGCACCAATCACGAATCCGTCGCCGACTACACCCTGGCGCTGATGCTGGCCCTGGCGGTGGACCTAGTGGCCCACCACGAACAGGTGAAGGGCGGCAGATGGATCACCGATTTCCACCGTGGGTTCTGGCGCGCCACGGTCGGGATTGTGGGCCTGGGGCGGATCGGAAAGGCCGTGGCCCGGCGGTGCCAAGGCTTCGAGACGCGGATTCTCGCGTACGATCCGGTGCCTGACACGACCTTCGCTTGCGATCACGGGGTCCACCTTGTTCCCCTGGACGCGCTGCTGCGCGAGGCCGACTTTGTCACCTTGCATCTCCCCCTCACCGCCGAAACGGTCCGGTTCATCAACCGGGATCGCCTCGCGCTGATGAGGCCCACGGCGTTCCTCATCAACACGGCACGCGGCGCGATCGTGGATGAGGAGGCACTGGCCGAGGCGCTGACCGCGGGCCGCCTGGCAGGCGCGGGTCTCGACGCCTTTGCGGTCGAGCCGCCTTTCGGATCGCCCCTGCTGACCCTGGACCGGGTGATCGTCAGTCCTCATGCGGCCGGGTCAGACGAGAGGGCAACCGCCGCCATGCTCACGCGGTGCGTGGACTCCATCCTGGCGGTGGCCCGCGGCGATGACCCGGGGCCGGGACTGGTCTTGAATCCCGAGGTGTTGACAAGAGAACGGTCTCCCTCCTAGGAGAGGGTACAGCATGGTGAAGCATCTTGTGATTGCCCCCGAGGACGTGAGGCGGGCGGAAACGATCGACCTGGGGACCATCGCGGTCAACGCGTATCGCAAGACGCTCGCCGACGAGATCGCCGAGGGGCGGCTCACGGCGGAAGACGCGACCCGCCTCTACCGCGACATGCTTCTCATCCGCGAGTTCGAAGAGATGCTGGGGGAGATCAAGCGGCTGGGGCGGTACAAGGACATCGCCTACACCCACCAGGGGCCGGCCCATCTCTCAGTCGGCCAGGAGGCCGCCGCGGTAGGCGAGGCGTTCCTGCTCGACGTGGAGAGCCACATCTTCGGGAGCCACCGGAGCCACGGAGAGATCATCGCGAAGGGGCTGAGTGCCATTCATGGCTTGAGCGAGCCGACACTCCAGGAGGTCATGGAGACATACCTCGGCGGAGATATTCTCCGGGTGGTGGAGCGAGTACCCGCTTCCGACGGCAAGGAGCGGGCGATAGATTATCTCCTGTACGGGCTCGTGGCCGAGATCTTTGGACGCGCGACCGGGTTCAACCGCGGCCTGGGCGGCTCCATGCACGCCTTCTTCCCGCCCTTCGGCATCTACCCCAACAACGCCATCGTGGGCGGGAGCGCCGACATTGCCGTCGGGGCGTCCCTCTACAAACGGGTGCAGCGCAAGCCGGGCATCGTCATCGCCAACATCGGGGATGCCTCCACCGGCTGCGGCCCCGTGTGGGAGGCCATGAACTTCGCCAGCATGGGCCAGCTCTGGACCCTCTGGGAGCCCGAGTACCGCGGCGGCCTGCCCGTCATCTTCGCCTTCATGAACAATTTTTACGGGATGGGGGGCCAGACCCGGGGGGAAACGATGGGCTTCACCAGGCTCTCCACCATCGCCGCCGGCCTGAACCCCTTCAACCTGCATGGCGAAACGGTGGACGGGAACAATCCCCTCGCCGTCATCGATGCCTTCCGGCGGAAGCTCCCGCTGCTCGCCGCCGGAAAAGGTCCTGTCCTCCTGGATATCCTCACCTACCGCCAGAGCGGCCACTCCCCCAGCGACGCCGGCGCCTATCGGACCCGCGAGGAGATCCAACTCTGGCAAGCCGTGGATCCGATTCGGGAGTTTGGCGCCCAGCTCCTCCAGGCCAAGGTGGCTGCCGCGGCCGAGCTGGAGGCCCTGGCCGCCTATGCCGCGCGGAAGGTCCACCAGGCCTGCCGCCTGGCCGTGGATTCCGAGATTTCCCCCAGACTCACGGGCGAGGACATTGCCCGGGTCATGTTCTCGCATGCCGCCGAGGCGGCACTGCCGGGGATCGCCACTGACGCCGTGCGCAAGCCGCTGACAGAGAATAGTCGCCTGCAAGCCATCGCCACCAAGAGCCGATCGGGCATCGACCCCTCCACCGGCGAACGACTGGGAGAAATCCAGGCGGTCTCGTTCCGTGACGCCCTCTTCGAGGCCATCATCCACCACGTGTATCACGACGGCCGACTCATCGTGTACGGGGAGGAGAACCGGGACTGGGACGGCGCCTTCGCCGTGTACCGGGGGCTGACGGAGAGCCTGCCCTATCACCGGCTCTTCAACGCGCCCATCTCCGAGGCCGCCATCGTCGGCACGGCCGTGGGCTACGCCATGGAAGGGGGGCGCGCGCTCGTCGAGCTCATGTACTGCGACTTCATGGGCCGGGCCGGCGATGAGATCTTCAACCAGCTCGCCAAGTGGCGGGCCATGTCCGCGGGCGTCCTCCAGATGCCCGTGGTGCTGCGCGTGAGTGTCGGCAGCAAGTACGGTGCCCAGCACTCCCAGGATTGGAGTGCCATGGCGGCCCACGTCCCTGGCCTGCAGGTCGTCTTTCCGGCAACGCCGTATGATGCCAAGGGTCTCATGGCCTCCGCCCTGGCCGGGAACGATCCCGTGGTGTTCTTTGAGAGCCAGCGGCTCTACGGCGTCACCGAGTGGTTCCAGAAGGAGGTCCCCGCCGGAGACTACACGATCCCCCTCGGTCTCCCGGACGTGAAACGGCCGGGGAAGGACCTCACCATCCTTACCATCGGCGCGACCCTCTACCGGGCAGTCGAAGCCGCAGAACGACTCCAGCGGGAGTTCTCCCTGTCGGCCGAGATCCTGGATGCCCGAAGTCTGGTGCCCTTCGACCATGCCCCCGTCCTCGACTCCGTGCGGAAGACCCGGCGCATCCTGCTCACCTCGGATGCCTGCGAGCGGGGGAGCTTCCTCCAGACCCTCGCTGCCAGCATCCAGGAACTGGCCTTCGACTCGCTGGACGCCCCCGTGGTGGTGGTGGGCGCCAGGAACTGGATCACCCCCGCAGCGGAGATGGAGGACCTGTTCTTCCCCCAACCCCGCTGGATCCTGGATGCCGTTCACAGCTCGCTGATCCCCCTCCCCGGCTACCGTCCGCAAGCGGATCGGTCGCCGGAGGCACGGCTCCGCGCTCATCGATACGGGGTATGAAGTCGAGGATATGGGCATGAAACCCTTCCGCGTGGGAATGGTGGGATTGGGGCTCGTGTCGGAGGCCCACGCCAAAGGCTACGAAACCCACCCGCTGGCGCAGATTGTGGCCGTCTGTGACCTGGATGAGAAGCGAGCAGAGGCTTTCGCGGTGCGGCACGATGTTCCAAGGGTGTATGGATCCTTTGACGCCATGCTGGCCGACCCGGCGTTGAATGCGGTTGACATCGCCACCCCGACCCACCTGCACGTGCCGATGACCCTCGCGGCGGCGCGGGTGGGAAGGCACGTGCATTGTGAAAAGCCCTTCTGCCGGAGTGTGGGTGAAGGTCTCCTCGCCTGCCAGGCGGCCCGCCAGCGCGGGGTCATCCTGGCCGTGGGGGAAAGTTACGTCTTCCTCAGTTCCCACATGCAGGCCCGTGAACTCATGGACGCCGGCGAGATCGGCCGCCCGATGCAGATCCGCCAACGCCACGGGGCCTGGCTGGAACGCCAGATCGCCGCGATTCACACCGGCCCGACGAATCGGAGTTGGCGGATTCACCCGGAGCAATCTGGGGGCGGGGAATACCCCTGGATCTTCGACCATGCCGTGCACTTCTTCTCGGCGGCAGAGTACCTGTTGCAGGATGAGCCCATCGCCGAGGTCTATGCCGTGACGTCCCAGGATCACGGCGGTCCGAAGCGGCAGGGAGCGGCTCACGATCCGTACACCGCACCCGGCGTGGATATCCCGATCATCACCTGGAAATACCGGGATCGCGCCAGGCAGGGTGTGTGGGCGCGCGCCGAACGGTTGAACGGGAAATATGACTACCGCCGAGGCTTCGGCACGATCATCAGCGGCGAGACAGGCATGATCGAGGTTCTCGGCGAGGGAGGTGCCAATCTCGACTGGCAAGGGCGTGAGGTTCACCTGATCCTGTTCCGGGAGGGGAAAGAGCCGGTCACCTGGCGGTTTGACGAAGGCGGCGACGACGTCTGGGACTCCGAGATCTCGTACTACAGCCGCGCCCACATCACCCAGATTCACCACTTCGTGGACAGCGCCCTGACCGGTCGAGACCCACGCTACAAGGGAGAGGATGGCGTTCACGCCGTGCAGTGCACGCTGGCAGCCATCCTGTCCGCCCAGCAGGGTCGTCCCGTGCGGGTCGAGGAGGTGCCCGAGGATTTCACGGCCTACGGGCCGCGCCGCCCTGCCTCATGATCGCTCCGCGAAGGGGGCTTCCGCGGTGCTCAGACGTCAGGGGTGCACGGGGAGAGGCGCCGGGTATCGCGTCCCAGAGCGGGCACCGCACGGAAGGGAGGAATCGCACATGATCATCACCATGCATGGGCTGAGCACGATGCACAGCAACATGCGCACGGACATTCGGATTGCGCGGGAGGCCGGGTACGAGGCCCTGGAAATCGTGGAATCCAAGCTCCTGCGGTACCTGGACCGTGGGTTCAAGGCACAGGACCTGGTTCCCCTCTTCAACACGCACGGCATCCGTCCCGTTTGCATCAATGCCCTGAAGAGCGTCGAGCGTATCCGGCCGAAGGAGCGGCGGGAACTGCTGGCTGATGCGGAGCGGCTCTGCGCGGCCGCTGGTGTCCTGAAGTGTCCAACACTCCAGCTCGTGCCCTTCACGGGCTTGAAGGGACGGCCCTGGAAGGAAATCCTCAAACTCACCGCCAGGAACGCGGCCGACATTGCAGACATCGCCAAGCGGCATGGGGTGAGATGCCAGGTGGAGCCCATCGCCTGGGCCCCGATTCATTCCCTCTCCCAGAGCCTGCAGCTCATCCACGAAATTGGGCGCGACAACGTTGGGATGGTGATCGACTTCTGGCACTTGTGGGCGGGTGGGGCAACCACCCCCGATGAGGTGGCCAAGCTGAGCCATTCACGGATCTACGGCGTCCACTTCTGCGATGGTATCCGGCATCCCAAGGGGAAGAAATGGGTTGAAGAGGAACTCAGGGGGTTTCTCCCCGGGGAAGGGAAGATCCCAATCAAGGAGTGGGTGGCCGCGGTCCGGGCCACGGGATTCGATGGAGTCTGGTCTCCGGAGCTCTACAGTCCAATGCACTGGGAATGGGACCTGCTGGAGATCGCGCGCGAGGCCAAGACGCGGATGGAGCGATACCTGGCGTGAGGTCGATCCGGACAGCGACACCAGCAAAAAGGCGATCGCGCCTGGGGCAAGACCCGGGGGATCTGAAAACGGCTGGTCGAGGATATCAGGCGGGGGGGAAGATGCCGCGCAGGCCTTCCAGGCGGGCGAATCCGTCCCGGATGCTCACCCGGGCCTCCAGGCCGAACGCCGCCCAGTATTCCACGATGGCCTGCGCCAGGCATCGTTCGCTGCAGATCCTGGGGGTGCAGCTCGACGGATCGCCGGCCCGCGGGACGACACTCCCGCAGACCCGACACAGGCCTGGGAAGTCTTCCGGCTCCTGCTCGGCAGACGGACCGACCACCTCCTCCACCTCCATGCGGGCGGGCATTACTCCTCTCCTGGCAGGATGATCCGACCTCCCAAGGCAGGCCGCACGTCCCGCACCGTCACGGAGAAGGTGAGGTTCTCGCCGGCGAGCGGGTGGTTGAAATCCAGCGTGGCCTGGCCGTCGGAAATCCCGGCGATGGTGAATGGCACCTCTTCGCCCTGCGGTCCCCGGACCGTGAGGCGCATGCCGACGGCCGGCGTGATGTCTTCGGGGAAGCGATCCAGGGGGATCTGGTGGACAACCCTGGACTCGCGGCTGCCGTAGGCCTCCTCGGGCGCCACGCGGACCTCTTTCTGGTCGCCGACCTTCAGTCCCGTCAGCTCGCGCTCCAGGCCGGGGATGATCTGGCCCTGACCGAACTGGAAGACCAGGGGGTCGTTGCCATCCGAAGAGTCCACGACTTCCCCGGAGTCGAGCCGCAGCGTGTAGTCCATCGTTACGACCGTGTTCGGCCCGATCTCCATCGGGTCCCTCCCTGAAACCTCCCCCGTCGCAGGAGCGCCATGAAAACCAAAACCCCCAAGGGCCCTAGAGAGTCTTTGGGGGGTTAGGCCGCGCAAAAACCGTCTACGGGGCTTCGGAAGCCGTCTATTCAGGTGAAGGCACGGTAGGCGAAGTGGGGCGCCGTGTCAAGACATTTCGGCAGCATACCGGACCCACCCGTGCCGACATCGGCGGTCCAATTCCACCGATTCCCCCTCGTCCGAACGGGGGTCACCGATGGCCCGGGCGCTGGCCTTTTTGTCATAGGTCACGCCCACGCGATGCCCCAGGCGGGATGGCTCCGGTGGGTCAGGAGTTCCGGCCCATTGGGTGTGACCAGGACCATGTCGCGCAGCGGCCAGGGCGCCGTTCCTTCCGGGCCAACGGCCAGGACCATGTCGGCCTCCACCCTCGGCTCGGGGAAGGGGCCGAGGAACGGCTCCTCCACGCTGGCCAGGCCGATGCCATGGGCCACCAGCGACTCGCCCGGCAGGCCGAGGGTGGCCTGCAGCCGTTCCGTGCGCAAGGAGAGCTCGTCGCCGGAGCCCCCAGGCGTCAGGGCTTCGATCAGCCGGCGGTGCGCCGCCTCGCGTTCCTTCCATTTGCGCCGGAGTTCGCCTGGGAGGCCTGGCGCGGCCGTCCGGGCCATCACGGCGTGATACCCCTCGATGCAGGCGATCACCTCGATCCCGAGGATGGCGCTTCGCTCCCCCGCCTCGGCCCTCCGCACGGCAACGCGGCACTCCTCCGCCCCTAGCCGGAGGACCTGCTGGGCGAAGAGGGCGCGCGCCTCGCGCTCGCCGACCTCCCGCTTCAGGCTGGTCAGGACATCCATGAACGCCTGGTCCACGATGCGGCTGAGATGGCGCAGGCGCTCCACCTCGCGGGGCCCCTTCACGCGCCGCAGGCGGGTCAGGAGGCCCTCGGCCGGCGCCCAGGTCACATTGGGGAAGCGCGCGGTGAGGACCCGGAAGTCCGCTGCGGCCAGAGAATCCAATTCCGTCCCGACCCGCGACTGGCTGAGATGGAACTCGGCCAGCAGATCCGCCAGGATGTGGGTCGGGTTGTCCCCGAACTCTCCCCAGGACCGGACCACCGTCTCCGCTCGCATCCGCCGGCGGATTGCCTCGGCGTGGGCATCCACACACAGGAGCGCGGTCCGGCCGTCCCAGGTGACGAGGGCCGCCGCCTGCCGCCAGCGCGGCTCGCCCGGCCCGCCGACGGGGAAGCCGACCACGTAGGCGACGTTCTCGGGCGACACCGCCAAGAGCCCGTCCAGGTGCTGTTCGTGAATGGCCCGGATCAGCCGGGGGAAGACCTCGGCATTCACGGCGTCCCACCGGGCGCGGGGGAGCCGCCGCGCCAGCTCGTCACGCGGTCCGGGATCAGGCGGATCACCGGCCCCTGGCCGAAGTCCGCCATGGCGCGATACTGCGGGTACTTCTCCCGGAGCAGCGCCAGCGCCCGGTCCCGGTCCGGACCCGCCGCGAGGATCTCTGCCCTCCCGGTCACCAGGATATACCGGAGGCGGGCCCAGTCTTCCTCGTAGTGATCCACGACCAGGCTCGCGCGCGGGTTCGCCTGGAGGTTCTGCAGGCGGCGAAGGCGCGGGATCGCCACCCGCTTGGGCTTGGAGTCGATGGCGGAGTACAGGCAGGTCCCGTCGAAGACGAAGCAGACGGGAATGACGTGAGGCTCCCCCTCGGCCGAGGCGCTGGCCAGTCGTGCCACCCTGGCGCGATGCAAGAAGGCGCGATCCTCGGCAGCGATATCCAGCACGAGTGATTCCAGCCCTCCAGGCCAGTCGCAATGCAAAACCGACAACGGACAACTGACAACCGGTCAACCGCTTTCGGCACATCCATTGACCGGTTGTCGGTCGTCAGTTTTCCATTTGAAATTGACAGCCGTCAGGGCCTGCCCCTGACGGCTGGCCGGACCTCTTCGGCAAAGCGGTGCAGTTGCTCCAGGATAGCGTCGGCGCTGGGACCGGCAAAATCGAAGATCAGGTGGCTCACGCCCAGGCGCTGGTACGTCCGGATGTCCTCGACGATCTGGTCCCGCGATCCGATGAATGGCGTCCGGGCGCCCGAGGTGGGACCGTCCGTGAACGTGAGTGGCGCCTTGAAGGACAGGGTGATCGCCTTGGGATCGCGGCCGGCCGCCTCGGCCTGCGACCGGAGATCCGCCGCCGCCCGCGCAAACTCCTCCGGGTAGAGTCCGGCCGGAGGACGCAGGCCGATGGGATGCCACCCGTCGCCCAGGCGGGCCGCGCGGCGGATGGCCGCCTTGGTGTGGCCGCCGATCCAGATGGGGGGATGCGGCTTCTGTACCGGCTTCGGAAAGAAGCGCACCTCGTCAAAGGAAAAGAAGCGACCCTGGTAGGTGGGCCACGCCTTCGTCCAGAGCTCCCGCAGGATCTGGATGGTTTCGTCCATCACGGCCCCGCGATCCCTGAAGGTCGAGAGGTTCAGCGCCCGGAATTCTTCCTCCATCCAGCCGACCCCCACCGCCAGGATCACGCGACCCCGGGACAGGAGGTCCAGCGTGGCCACCATCTTCGCCACCAGCATGGGATTTCGATACGGGAGGATCAGGACGCTGGAACCGATGGCCGGGCGTTCCGTCACGCCCGCCAGGTAGCTCAGCACCGTGAGCGGCTCCAGGTAGTGCGCCATCCCCTCCAGGTCGAAGCGCCCGTCCGCGGCGTAGGGATATGTGGACGTCGAGGCCTTCGGAATGACGATGTGGTCGCTGACCCAGATCGAATCGTACTGGTACTTCTCTGCCGCCCGGGCCAGCCGGTGGATGGTATCCAGGGATCCCAGGGGGCCGCGCGTGGGGATCGGGAATCCGAATCGCATCAGGTCCTCCTCGAAAGAGAAATAGGGCGAAGGGGGCCGCGCGTCCGGACTGCTCAGCGCGCGGCGGTCTACCGGAACAGGTCGCGCTCTGCCGACCGGACCAGGGACCGGGCGCGGCCCTCGGCCGATTCGAATCGGTATCCGCGCATCCGGACGGCGGGGATGCGTTCGAGCTTCCCCATGAGCAGCCCGGCCGCGGCCGCCAGCTCGTCCGCCACCGCCAGCTCCGTCACGCGCAGCGTGTGGCCATGTGGATCCTGCCGGCCGACGTAGCTCACCAGCGGGCTCAGGCCGGCCACGCCGATGGCCACGTTCGTCAACCCCTCGCGCCAGGGCCGGCCGAAGGTGTCGGAGACGATCACCGCGACCTCCGCCCCGCACCGTTCCATGAGGTCCTTGCGGAGCCGCCTGGCCGACGCATCCGGATCCACCGGCAGCAGGGAGATCCGGTCCTCCCCGGGAACGTTCGAGGCGTCCACCCCGGCGTTGGCGCAGATGAAGCCGTGGGTGGTCTCGGCGATGATCACGCCCCGGTCCATCCGGACGATGCGCCGCGACTCCCGCAGGACGACCTCCACGAAGCGCGCATCCTTCCCCCAGGTGTCGGCGAACTCCCGGGCCAGGCCCGAGGGAACGACCCCGGCAAGCCACACGACCCGCCCTTCGGCCTTTGACACCACCTTTTGCGCGACCACCAGGACATCCCCGGCCGCCAGACCACTCCCCTGCCGCTCCGCCGCCTCGGAGATGAGGCGGGCCAGGTCATCCCCCTCGGCTACCTCCGGGATCCCGGGCAGCCCCACCAGGGAGAGCCTCCCATCCCCGGACCGCTCCGGCCGCCCCGGGACACCCAGGCGCTCCAGCAGGGCGCGCGTCCGGGTCTCCCCGGAAAATTCCAGGAACGCCGCCAGATCCTCCGGCTCGTCCAGGTCCACGGCCAGGCGAGGCACCTGGAGCGCCACCCAGGAAAGCCCCCGCCCCTCGGCCTCCGCCTGGTGCTTGCGGAAGCTGTCGAACCCGAACCGCGAGGGGATCGCCTGGGGCGGCCGCCGCCAGATGCCATTGGTCCCCAGGCCGTCGCGGGACGGGACCAGCACGACGGCGTGGTCCGATCCACCCGCAGCGGAGAGGAGAGCCGCGATGTCCTCTGCCCGGACGGCCGGGATGTCGGCCGGGATGGTCAGGACGGCCTCCACGCCCCGCGCGGCGCAGGCCCGGGACGCGGCGTCCACCGAATGGCTCTCGGACCGCTGCTCTTTCTCCGGGAGGACCGTCGCCCCATGACGCCGGGCGATGGCCATCGCCCCGGGATCCGAGGTGGCCACGTACACCGCCTCGACCAGGCTCCCGGCCGCGGGCATGACGGCGGCCAGCACGTCCTCCAGCATGGCCAGCGAGAGCTGCTGCCGCGCCGTCTGGTCCAGGACCGATCCCAGCCCGGGCGGTGGACTTGACGGGGATCAGGATCGCGGTGCGGGGCCTCACAGCTCCTCCACGAACTTCACCGCCGCCCGAGCCACCCGCCGCTTGTCCTCGGGGCTGCGCATGACGATCCCCTCCGTGCGCACCCGGATGCCCAGCTCCTCGATGCGCGCCGCCTCGCCGGCATCCGCCCTGTCAATCAGCATCCCGTCGAGACCGTTCAGGGCGGAGTGGTAGAGACGCGCCGCCCCCAGGGGCGAGACCTCGACCTTGGCCCAGCGCAGGAACTTGTCGGTGGGCCCTTTCAGGGAGTGGCCGCCAACCACCGGGCTGATCGCGACGATGGGCGCCTGCGTGCTCTGCAGGCACTCGCGGATGCCAGGGACGGCGAGGATGGGCCCGATGCTGGCCACCGGATTGCTGGGCGCGAGGAAGATCGCCTCGGCCTCGCGGAGCGCGGCCAGGACTTCCGGGCTCGGGTGGGCGCGAGCGCTCCCCCGGTATTCGATCCCGCGGATCTCGTCAACGGCTCCCCGCTGCACCAGGTATTCCTGGAAGTGCAGGTGCCGGATCGGGCCATCGCCCACCAGGATGTGCGTGGTAACAGGATCGTCGGTCATGGGCAGGACGCGCACCCGGACGCCCAGCGCCCGCCGGATCGCGTCCGCGACCTCGGTCGGGCGTCGCCCCTGCCGGAGGGCCAGGGTCCGAAAGAGGTGCGTTCCCAGGTCCCGATCGCCCAGATTGAACCAAGCGGGCTGGCCGTATTTCGCCAGCACTTCCATGCAGTGGAACGTGTCGCCGGCGAATCCCCAGCCCTTGTCCGGGTCCACGAGGCCGGCCAGCGTATAGGTAACGATGTCCACGTCCGGGCTGATCCTGAGCCCGTGAAGCTCGATGTCGTCCCCCGTGTTGACAATGGCGCTGAGGGACTCCTCGCCCACCTCCTGCGCCAGCCCCCACAGGAACTTCGACCCGCCCACCCCGCCGGCCAGCACCGCGATGCGCATGA
>JACPAT010000048.1 GCA_016180655.1 Candidatus Methylomirabilota bacterium
GAACTCCCAGGGGTGCGGCGTGCCGTCGTACCACTGGTGCGTGGTGAGCGGTTTGCCGGTTTCGGAGGAAGTGTCGTAAACGAACTTGTTGCTCTCACCTTTGGGCATGCCGTCTGGCGTGGTGGTCGGTTCCCCGGGGGGTGTTCCGGGTTGGTGCCATGTCTTCCCGCCGTCATCTGAGCGTTGAATGATCTGTCCGAACCAGCCGCTGGACTGCGACGCATACAGCCGATTCGGGTCAGCGGGCGAGCCCTTGAGGTGGTAGAGCTCCCAGCCCGCAAAGTGGGGGCCACTGACGTCCCACTGTTGGCGCCTGCCGTCCGCCGTCAGCACAAACGCGCCCTTGCGTGTCCCAACCAGAACTCGTACTCGGCTCATCCCCCCCTCCTTTGTGTTTGGCGAGTGGACCGGATTACTCGACCTCGACGTCCTCCCAGAACCCGATGCAATGATCGACCTGCTTCATCTCTTGGACGATCCATCCGGGCCTCCACTGATTTGGGTCGAACTCCTCCTCTCACTGCGTCCGCCCGTCGCGGTTATTGGTTGACCTCCCAGATCGGCCGCACCTCGACGCTCCCGAGGCGCGCCGACGGGATCTTCGCAGCCACCTGGATGGCCTCGTTCAGGTCCCTGGCGTTGATCAGAAAGAAGCCGCCCAGCTGCTTCTTACTGAGATGATCTTTGAAGAGATTGTTTGAGAATATACAGGTAAGGATCAGGCGTCGAGACCGAATTTTTTCAGGCGGGTGTAGAGTTGGGAGCGGGTGATTCCGAGGATCTTTGCGGCCTGGGACTTGTTCCATCGGGTCTTGTTGAGGACATCGAGCACCATCCGCTTTTCCCATTCGGCCAGTGACTGTTCCACGGGCCTCGCTGCCGAGCTGACCTCTGCCGGGGGCGCAGAGGAGAGCGAACGCTCCTTCCTGGGTGCGATGCCGAACTGTGCGGCGGTGAGAAGGCCGCCCTCGGACAGGATCAGGGCCCGCTCAATCGCGTTCTGGAGTTCCCGGATATTCCCGGGCCAGGGGTGGGCCAGCAGGGCGTCCCGGGCGTCCCGGCTGAGTCCCGTTTCCCCCTTGCCCATGCGCGCGCCCAGGGTCCGCACGAAGTGATCGGCCAGCAGCAGGACGTCCTCCCCTCGCTCCCGGAGGGGCGGCAAATGGATGCGAAAGACGTTGAGCCGATAGTAGAGGTCCTCGCGGAAGCGCCCCGCCTCCACCGACTGCTCAAGGTTCCGATTGGTCGCGGCGATGATGCGGACGTCGGCATGGAGGGTCGTCGTTCCGCCCACCCGATCGAACTCGCGATTCTGCAGGATGCGCAGGAGCTTCGCCTGGACCGCCCGGGACAGCTCGCCGACCTCGTCAAGAAACACTGTGCCGCCTGCGGCCAGCTCGAATCGTCCCGGCTTCTGCCGGTCCGCGCCGGTGAAGGCTCCCCGTTCGTGGCCGAAGAGTTCGGACTCCAGCAGCGTCTCGGGGAGCGCGGCGCAGTTGACCGTGACGAAGGGCCCGTCGGCCCGCGCGCTGGCGTAATGGATGGCGCGCGCGACCAGTTCCTTCCCCGTCCCGCTCTCCCCGGTGACGAGGACCGTCGTCTCGGTCGGCGCCACCTTGGCGGCCAACGTCAACGCCTCCCGAAGTGATGGCGCACGCCCGATGATCCGATCGAACCCGTACCGCTCATCCAGCTCGCTCCGCAGCGATTCGAGGCGCTTCTCCAGGCGCCGTGCCCTGCCCTCGACCGCCGCCAGCCGATGCTGCTCCTCGGCCAGCCGCTGGTGCTGGATCGCCAGGACCACCTGGGCGGCGATGCCGTTGGCCAGTTCGACATCCAGCGAGTCGAACCAATACGGGTGGCGCTTGCCGAAGTAGAGCCCGCCTCCTACCTGCTCGCCGAACCGGAGCGGGACGATCATGCAGGAACGACCGCCCCCATCGATGATCCGGCGATCCCCCGGGAGGGCCGGGTCCAACTCAACTGTCGCATCCTGGATGACCACCGCCTCCCCGGCCTCCACCCGCCGGGAAAAGGAATAGTGCTCCAGCGGAATCCGCTCCGGGGGGCCCTGGGCGTCGGGCGGGCCCGCCGCAGCCAGCAGCTCCAAGTCCCTCCCGCTGGTGGAGATGAGGACCGCCCCCATGAGATCGAAATCGAGGATCGGCTTCACGGCGGCGGCGAGATGACCGAAGACATCCCGGGCGTCGAGGCTTGTCGCCAGCACCCGGGTGAGGGTCCCGAGCGCCCGGAGACGGCGCCGTCGCTGGCGCTCGCGGTGCAGGAGGACCGTGCTCTGGATGAACGGCGCGACGAGGTCGGCGATCTGCTTCGCCACCGCGACGTGGCCCTCTGCGTGGAGGCCCGGGGTGAAGCTCATGACGGCCAGCGCGCCGACGACCCTCCCGCCCCCAAACATTGGCACGATCAATCCCGACCGGCAGCCTTCCTGGACGTAGCGCTCCTCTACCCCGCTCAGTCTCGCGAATCGGGGGTCCGCGAGGACGTCGTTCACGAGCATCGTCTCGCCCGAGAACACCGGGCGAATCGTCCACTCCGAGACCACGAACTTCGCGGAAGGCTGGAAGCTGCTTGTGTAGCTCTCGTGCATGGCCGCCGGGCCGCCAGTCTCCGCGAAGACCGTGAAGGCCTTCCCGTCCTCGTCCAGGTTGAGGACGATGAGCCGGTCGTGGGGGAGCATCCCGCGGATGCGGTGGGAGAATTCGTCGAGGAATCGGCGCGGGTCGAACTCCTCCTGCATGGACCGGCCGATGGCGGCCAGCGAGGCCAGCAGGTCCGCCAGCATGGGGCCCGCGTCATCCGCCGATCCGATCGTGGGTTCACGCGTCTCTTGGCTGTCGGTGAACAAACCGATCTCTCCCCTGGGGGCCGCCCTCCCGGAGACGGAAGGCTTGCCGATCTGCTCGGCGTGCCGGCGCCATTATACGCGGGTTGCTTCGCTCGTCAATTGAGGCGGGAGGGCAGCACCGGGCAACGGTGCACTGGCGGTGTGGAGTATTATGATGGGCGACCCTGGAGACGGTGGATTGCTCGTCAGCGGGCGCCAGTGCGCAGGGCGTAGGAGCTCAGCACCTTCATATAGTTTGCCCGCTCGAAGGCGGAGGGGTTGGCCACCGAGCGGTAGCTCATGCTGCCCTGCATCTGGCGAATGGAGGTGTACTCGTGCTCCTCCATCCAGGCCAGGAGATCCGCGCGGACCATTGTGAGATGCTCGATCCCGTTCTTCAGCAGGGCCGACGTCATCATCGCCACCCGCGCGCCCGCCATCATGGACTTCAGCACGTCCTGGGCGGTGTGGACCCCCCCGGTGATCGCCAGGTCGGCCCGGACGTGTCCGTGGAGGATCGCCACCCAGTGCAGGCGGAGCAGGAGTTCGTAGGAGCTGCTCAGCGTCAGGCTGGGCACCACCTCCAGGCTTTCCAGGTCGAAATCCGGCTGATAGAACCGGTTGAAGAGCACGAGGGCGTCCGCCCCGGCCTGATCCAGGCCTTGGGCCATGTTGGCCATGGCGCTGAAGAAGTGATTCAGCTTGACCGCCACGGGAATGCCGACGCTGGCCTTGACGTCGCGGGCCAGGTCTACGTACATCTGCTCCACCTGGGCCCCCGTCATCTTCGGATCGGTGGGGATGAAATACAGGTTGAGCTCCAGGGCGTCCGCCCCGGCCTCCTGAATCTTCCTGGCGTATGTGATCCAGCCGCCCGTGGAGACGCCGTTCAGGCTGCCGATGATGGGGATATCCACAGCGGCCTTGATCCGGCGGAGGTGTTCCAGATACCCGTCCGGTCCCAGGTTGTACCGGGTGAGGTCGGGGAAGTAGGAGAGGGACTCGGCGAAGCTTTCCGTCCCCTGGGAGAGGTAGCGGTCCAGTTGCTGGCTCTCGACGTTGATCTGCTCTTCGAAGAGCGAGTGCAGCACCACGGCCGCGGCGCCCGCGTCCTCCATCCGCCGGATGTTTCCCACGTCCTCGGACAGGGGCGAGGCGGAAACGACCAGTGGGTTCTTCAGGCTGAGGCCCAGGTAGGTCGTGGAGAGGTCCGTCATGGCGCCTTCTCCTCTGGCTTGCCGGGGCCCGGCATGGCCGCCCAGTGTTCCAGGAGCCGCCAGCGCGCCAGCGCCTCTGCCTGGGCCAGCTCCAGCGACTCCTTGGCCGCGGCCGGATCGCTGTGGGCCAGCATCGTGTACCGGGTCTCGTTGTACGCGTACTTCTCCAGGGGCAGGCTGGGCGCCTTGCTGTCCAGTTGCAAGGGATTCTTCCCCTGTCTCGCCAGGGCGGGATTGTAGCGGAGGAGGGGCCAGTGGCCCGACTGGACGGCGGCCTTCTGCTGATCCAGCCCGTGGGCCATGTCGTACCCGTGGGCGATGCAGTGGCTGTAGGCCACGATGAGCGACGGGCCGTCGTAGGCCTCGGCCTCCAGGAAGGCCTTGACGGTGAGGATGTCGCTGCCGCCCATGGCCACGCGGGCCACGTAGATATTCCCGTAGGTCATGGCGATCATGGCGAGGTCCTTCTTGGGCCCGGGCTTGCCCCCCGCGGCGAACTTGGCCACGGCGCCGCGCGGCGTCGCCTTGGACATCTGGCCGCCGGTGTTGGAGTAGACCTCGGTGTCCAGGACCAGGACGTTCACGTTGTGGCCGGACGCCAGGACGTGATCCAGCCCGCCGAAGCCGATGTCATAGGCCCACCCGTCGCCGCCGATGATCCAGACGCTCTTCTTGACCAGCGCGTCCGCCAGGCTCTGCAGGTCCTTGGCCTCGCGGGTCCGGAGCCCCGCGCCAGCTCGTCCCCCAGGGCCCCCGAGAGGCGGGCGACCAGCTCGCGGGCGTATTCGGCGTGCTTGTCCAGGGCCAGCCGCAGGCCCAGCCCGAACTCGGCATTGTCCTCGAAGAGGGAATTCGACCACGCGGGACCCCGCCCGTCGCGGTTGGAGGTCCACGGCGTCGTGGGGAGGTTGCCCCCGTAGATCGAGGAGCAGCCGGTGGCGTTGGCCACGACCGCGCGGTCGCCGAAGAGCTGGGTCACCAGCTTGATGTAGGGTGTCTCGCCGCACCCCGCGCAGGCCCCGGAGAACTCGAACAGGGGCTCCAGGAGCTGCACGTCCTTCACCTGGCCGAGGCTCAGCGGAGAGCGGTCCATCTCGGGCAGCCCCAGGAAGAACTTCCAGTTCTCCGCCTCCGGCTCGCGCAGCGGGGGCTGGGGCATCATGTTGATGGCCTTGAGGCGGGTCTCCTGCTTGTTCTTGACCGGGCAGACCTCTACACACAGCTGGCAGCCCGTGCAGTCCTCCGGCGCGACCTGGAGGGTGTACACCTGGTCCTTGAATTCACGCCAGCGGGCGGGGGAGGAACGCCAGCGGGCGGGGGAGGACTTGAACGTGGCGGGGGCGCCAGCCAGCAGCTCCGGCGTATAGACCTTGGCGCGGATGACGGCGTGGGGGCAGACCAGCACGCACTTCCCGCACTGGATGCAGATCGCCTCGTCCCAGACGGGGATCTCCAGCGCGATGTTGCGCTTCTCGTACTGGGTGGTGCCCGTGGGGAACGTCCCGTCCACCGGCATGGCGCTGACCGGCACCGCGTCCCCTTCGCCGGCGATGATCCTGGCCAGGGTGGTCTGGACGAAGTCGGGCGCCTCAACCGGCACGGCCGGGCGGAGATCGAACGTGCTGGTCACCCGGGCCGGCACCTTGATCTCATGCAGGTGATCCAGGGCGGCGTCCACGGCGGCGAAGTTCTTCTTCACGATGGCCTCGCCGCGCTTCCCGTAGGTCTTCTCGATGGCGTGCTTGATGGCCGCGATGGCCTCGTCACGCGGCAGGACGCCGCTGATGGCGAAGAAGCACGTCTGCATGATGGTGTTGATGCGGCCGCCCATGCCGGTCTCTTTGGCCACGGTGTACCCGTCGATCACGAAGAAGCGCAGCCGCTTCTCGAGGATCTCCTGCTGGGCCGTGCGCGGGAGATGATCCCACACCTCCTCCGGGCCGTAGGGGCTGTTCAGCAGGAAGGTGGCGCCGGGCGCCGCCTCCTTCAGCACGTTCAGACGCTCCAGGAACGAGAACTGGTGACAGGCCACGAAGCTGGCCTGGCTGATGAGGTAGGTGGAGCGGATGGGCCTGGGGCCGAAGCGCAGGTGCGAGATCGTGACCGAGCCGGACTTCTTCGAGTCGTAGACGAAGTATCCCTGGGCGTAGTTGTCGGTGTCCTCGCCGATGATCTTGATGGAGTTCTTGTTGGCCCCCACGGTCCCGTCGGCGCCCAGGCCGTAGAAGAGGGCCCGGACCGTTCCCGCCTCTTCGGTCGAGAAGGCCGGATCGTACTCCAGGCTGGTGTGGGTCACATCGTCATAGATGCCCACGGTGAAGTGGTTCTTGGGATGGGGCTTCGCCAGCTCGTCGAAGACGGCCTTGATCATGGCCGGCGTGAACTCTTTGGACGAGAGCCCGTATCGCCCGCCGATGATCCGGGGGAACGCCGGGAAGGGGGCCTGGCCCCCCGCCATGGCCTCGGCCACGGCCGTGACGACGTCCAGGTACAGGGGCTCGCCGGCGCTGCCGGGCTCCTTGGTCCGGTCCATCACGGCGAGGGCCTTGACGGTCCGCGGCAGGGCGGCGATGCAGTGCTCCACAGAGAACGGCCGGTACAGGCGGACCTTCAGGACGCCGACTTTCTCGCCGCGGCCCTGCAAGTATTCCGCGGTCTCCTGGGCCGCCTCGGCGCCCGATCCCATGATCACCATGACCCGCTCGGCGTCCGGCGCCCCCACGTAGTCGAAGAGGCGATACTGCCGCCCGACGATCCGCGCAAACCTGTCCATGACGTTCTGGACGATGGTCGGGCAGGCCAGGTAGTAAGGGTTCACCGTCTCGCGGCCCTGGAAGTAGACGTCCGGGTTCTGGGCGCTCCCCCGGAGGACGGGGTGCTCGGGGGAGAGGGCGCGCGCGCGGTGCCCCTGGACCAAGGCATCATCCACCATGGCGCGCATGTCGTCCAGGCTGAGCTGCTCGACCTTGGCCACTTCGTGGGACGTGCGGAAACCGTCGAAGAAATGGACGAAGGGCAGGCGCGACTCCAGGGTGGCGGCCTGGACGATCAGGGCGAAGTCCATCACCTCCTGGACCGAGTTGGATGCCAGCAGGGCGAAGCCGGTGCCCCGGACCGCCATCACGTCGCTGTGATCGCCGAAGATGGAGAGCGCCTGGGCCGCCAGGGAGCGAGCCGCCACGTGGAATGCCGTCGCGGTAAGCTCGCCCGCGATCTTGTACATGTTGGGGATCATCAGGAGGAGGCCCTGGGACGAGGTGAAGGTCGTTCCCAGCGCCCCGGCTTGCAGCGCGCCGTGCGTGGCGCCGGCCGCCCCGCCCTCGCTCTGCATCTCCACCACCGTCGGCACGGTGCCCCAGATGTTGGGGGCGTGTTCGGCGGACCACTGGTCCGCCCATTCGCCCATGGGGGAGGACGGCGTGATCGGGTAGATGGCGATGACCTCGTTGACCCGATGGGCTACGTAGGCCGCCGCCTCGTTTCCATCAATGGTTACCTGCGGTCTACTCATGGATGGTCCCCCTGGGCCGTCCGTTCGCTGCGCGGAAATGCCCGCTCCGGATCACCCGTTTCGCGCCGCGGCTGCGACGGCCCCTGAAAAATTGAACCTCGGGCAGTGCGCCCTGGATAATCCTGCTCTCATTTTGGACTCATTCCCCATCCCTTTTCATACCTCACCGGGCGTGAGCAATCAATGGAATTGTCACATATGTTTCTTCGTCAGGACCTCTTTCCGGGGCTGAGTTTTCGGGGTCGGGGAGTGATGTGCAGGCATGGAGTTGGCCCCTGGACTGGAAGGGCGAGCGGGCGGTCCAAAAGAAAGGGGGGACCCAGGCGTTGGGTCCCCCCAGGAACGGCACCGGATTCCCCGTGACTACTTCACGACCGGATACCCGTCCTTCTCCCACGCCAGCATGCCGCCGACCACGTCCTTGACGTTGGTGTAGCCCAGCAATTTCAGCGTCATCGTCGAGTAGGCCGCCCGGATCCCGCTCTTGCACACGACGGCGATGGGCATTCCCTTGTCGGCGGGGAGCTTGTCCAGACTCCGAGCCAAGGTGCGGATCGGGATGTTCGCCGCCCCCTCGATGTGTCCTGCCTTGAACTCGTCTGGTTCCCGGACGTCCAGGACGAAGACGTTCTCCCCGGATTGCTGCTTGGCGGCCAGGGTCTTGCCGGCCACCGTGTCGAAATCCGCAGGCAGGCTGCTGAGGAAGGTATGGATGTCCGCCTGAAGATCGGCCGCCGCGGCCGGCACGGCCAGTGCGGCCAGGACCAGAAAGAGAACCCCAAGGAAACCGGAAGCTCTGCGCAGCATGATGATCCTCCTTGTCTCTATGCGTTGTCCTCGTGCCGCGGGGCCGCCCGGCGCACTAGCGCCGAGGCGGAATATCGGGCATCACGACCTTCGCATTGGCCGCCGCCTCCGCGGGATTGAGGTCGCCCGGCTTCAGGAAGATCCGGGCGTTGCCGTGGCAGTTGTTGCAGGTTGCCGTCCGCGGGGTCCTCCGCTGGATGTTGTGCGGCGTCGTGTCCTTCCAGGTCGGCACCGCGTCGTAGTTCGGCATCCCGTCCTTCAGCTTGGGATCCAGCATCGTGCGGACCGTCGGGACGTGGCGGAGCAGGGTGAACTGGTACGGGGCATCGGCGCGCGCGGTCCTTCCGATCTTGAACTGGAGCGACGACTTCGCCCCCGCCCCGACGTGGCAGTTCTCGCACCCGCGATAGACGGTCGAGTGGCAGACCACGCAGGTGACCCTGTCCTGGTGGACGGCATGCTGCTCGATCGGGGAGCCTGCGGCCTTCGCGTTCGGGTGGCACGCAAGGCATTGGGGCTTGGTCCGGACGGCGTGTCGGTCCGGGTACGCGGTCCCATCGCCGTGCATCTGGGCCGCCGGGTGGCAGGTCACGCAGTCCATCTTGGCCTTCTGCCAGTGGACGTCGGGCGGGAAGCCTTCGTTCTTCCCCAGATACTCCGGGGCGACCCGGCCCCCGTGGCAGGTGCCGCAGCCCTCTTCCATGGGCGGCCGCTTCACGAACAGGTGCCCGTCCATGAGGCCGCCCCGGGCCGACTTGGCCTTGCTCACGTGGCAGTCGCCGCAACTGGCGTGGCAGCTCTGGCAGGCCTGCCGGAAGACCGGCTGGACATCGGGCCAGCGGTGGGCGGCGCGAAGCTTCATCAGGTTCTCCTCGCCGCGCACCGTGAAATGCATGCTGGTCTTCACGTTCGCCACCAGGTCGGCATGGCAGGCGCCACACGCCGCCTCCGGTTGGCGGGACGGCCGCGCCACAAAGCCCGCGTGGGCGCCCTCACGGTCGGAAGCTTTCGGAGTCCCTTTATGGCAGCTCTCGCAGCCGGCCATGTTGTGGGTGCTGGTCAGGAACGCCGGCTTCACCAGGTAGCGCTCGTAGGGTTCCCCCGACGGGGGCGTGGGACCGCTTCACCCTTCCCCCGCTTCCGAGGCGGGCGGGTCGGGCGGCGTCAGCGCTTTGAGCTTGGCGGCGTCGGTGTGGCAGGCGACGCACTGATCCGGCGCGGGAGACTCGGCCGCCCCCATCGATCGCGCGCCGGCGAAGAGCAGGATCGGGATGAGGCCCAGGACCATCAGGACCCAGACTCGGGGCTGCGCGATCGCCCGCACGTCCGAGGAGAGTCTCTGGATCATGAGCGTTGCTCCCGCAACCGGAATGGCACCATCCGGGTTCTGCCTGTTCGCGCCGAGCGCCCTCTCCCCTGTTGGCGGGAAACAGCAAGGACTGTTCCAGAATTCACAAGAATCCCCCGGGAGCGTCTAATGCTGCGCCGGGAGACGGTTTCTGGCTGCCCGCGCACGTCCTTTCCGGCGGACCCGGCTGTTGCAGCCGATGTTTCAACCGCCGTGGTGCAACAGCGGACCGCTCAAGGGCACTCGGTCCGGAAGATGATCTCCAGCTCGCCGGGCAGGGGATGCCCCACCAGCCGTCGAGCCACCCGGCCGTCACGGAAAAGGAGAATGGTGGGGTACTTCCCGATACGGTACCGTGCGACCACGTCGGGGGTCGCTGCGCCGCGGACGCAGAAGCACCTCACTTGGGGAGGCAACTTTCCCATGACGTCCGCAAGGCAGCCGTGCGCGATCTCGCATCCGTGGCAGTCCCGCTCGACAAAGTGAACGAACACGGGCAGCGGGGAGGCCAGGACCTCTCCGGCGAACGTGGCTTCGTTCAGTTGCGGGATGGCACAGGCGGAAATCATCGTCAGCGTCTCTCTGCCCTTGTTCAGGCCCGAGAGGGGCAAGGCGCGTGC
>JACPAT010000049.1 GCA_016180655.1 Candidatus Methylomirabilota bacterium
TCGTAATCCCATGGCGGAACCCCGTGGGCCGGGGTGTGCTCGATGTAAAAGTCCGCGTTCAGCTCCGCCGTCTCCAGAAAGCGCCGGTCCCGGGTGTACCGGTACGCGATCCCGAGGCCGTAGAGGGACCAGGTGAGGCCCCGGGACCAGCAGGAGTCCCCGCGGTGCCCCTGCTGGGTGCTCTGGCGGAGGAACTCCCCGGTCGTGAGGTCGAAGATCCCCTCGTGGGCCGTGGAGCCGTCCCCTCGAACCAGCACCCTGCGGGTGGTCAGGCAGTGGTCCACGGCCACCTGGTGGAGCGCCCGGTCCTGAGTCTCCCGCGCGGCATAGAAGATGATCCCGACGTTCATCATGATGTCGATGAACACCGACTGGGGGCCGATGAAGGAGGAGAGATACCTGCCCCGCTCCTTGAACCGCAGGCCCATGGTCCGTCCCGCCTGGATCAGGACGTCCCGCAGGGCCGGCTCGCGGGTGAGACGGTACCAGTGGTGGTACGTGGACATGAAGATGAAGCCGAGGTCGTGGACGTCCCGGTCGTGCTGGCGCGGCTCCAGCGGCCGCGAGTACCGTTCCGCCTGCTGCCGGAGCCAGGCCTCCCCCGTGTGCCGGTGGAGCAACCACAGGATGCCCGGCAGGAACCCGTCGCACCAGTGGGTCCAGGCCTCTCCCTCGTGCTTCCACCGCCCGGCCCGGGTGTACATCGGGTAGAAGTCCGGGTAGCGCTCGACGGTGCCCCGCACCTGCCGCGCGGCGAAGTCCAGGGCCGTGAGCAGTTTCGGAGTCAGGGCGGCAGCGTCGGTCATGGAAGCTCCGTGTGAGAGGGCCCCGTCAAGGCAGGGTCGGTCCGGGGAACATGGCGAAAGAATGCTACCCCCGTTGGGGATAGAGGCCGCCTGTCGGGGGCCGGCGAGGTGGTCCGAGGAATGCCCGCCCAGGACTCACTGCAGCCCCACTGCGGGGAGGGCCACGAAGACCTCCACCAGCCGGGGGTCCCGCCATCCGCGCGCCGTCTCCTCCCTGAGGACCGTTGCAGCCTCTGTGGGGGGCAGTCCGACGCGGTAGGGGCGCGGCGTCCGAAGGGCATCGTAGATGTCGGCGATCTGGAGGATCCGGGCGAGGAGCGGGATGGCCTCCCCTCGAAGGCCGTCGGGATAGCCGCTGCCGTCCCATCGTTCGTGGTGGGAGCGAATGATGGGGAGGACGGGTCGGAGGGACCTGAGGGGTTGGCAGATCCGCTCCCCAACAAGCACGTGCTCCATCATGACCGCCTGCTCTGCCGGGGTTAGCGGGCTCCCTTTCAGCAGGATGGCGTCGGGGACGGCGATCTTCCCAAGGTCGTGGAGGAGGCCTCCGCGCCGGAGGGCCGCCAGCCCCTCGGAGTCAATGCCCACGGCCCGTCCCAGTTCCAGGGCCGAGGTGGCCAGGCGCTCGCAGTGCCCCACGAGGAACGGGTCCCGGGCCTCCACGGCCGCCGCCAGCATGGCGAGGACCCCCTCGGCGTGGTCGAGTTCGTCGGTCAGGTGTTTGAGACGGAGAGAGGCCCGAACACGGGCGAGGAGCTCCAGGGGGTTGACCGGCTTCAACAGGAAGTCATCCGCGCCGGCCTCGATGCCTTTCACCTTGTCCTCGAGGCGCCTGAGGACCGTCACGATAACGACGGGAATGAAAACGGTCCGGAGATCGCTCTTGAGCCGCCTGCAGATCTCATAGCCATCCATGCCGGGCATCAAGACGTCGAGGAGGACGCAATCCGGCGGAGCCTCGAGCACCTGGGCGAGGGCCTCGACCCCGCTCGCGGCCGTGGCCACTTCGTATCCTTCTGCAACCAGGAGGTCGCATAAGACCTGGCGCTGCAGCGCCTCGTCGTCCACGACGAGAATGCGGGTTCCGGTGGGAGGCGGGATCCCCCCCGAGTCCTGCCCACCGGCAGGGATGGCCCCCATGGATTCCAGGCTCATGGCGTGGTCCCGGCGAGCCGGCTGGGTAGGTTCAGGAGCATTTTCTCTCCCCTGACCGGCACGCCTTTGGCCGAACTCGCCTCCGGGAGATCAAACCCTCTCCGTCGGCGCCCAGGCCGGATGCAATCCAGCAGGTGTCCGCCACGGCGCCTCCGCGGTAAGTGGAGGCGAGTCTCCCATCCCGGCCCATGCCTGTCAAGCTGGACGCCAGAAGTCGGCCCTGCCCAAATCGGGACACGACGCCTGTTAGCGTTGTCCGCTGACAGCTCGGATCGCTGGCCGGTGGTCAGTCGCGGATCAGGACGAAGTCGGCGGTGAGCGTGGTCTGGCCCGGTGTGGGATAGAGCTGGGTGACGAGCGTGCGGTGCCCGGGGGCAGCCACCCGGACGTGCACGTGCGGCGGACGGCCGAAGTAGCGAACCGGGAAGTCGGTCTCGTACCGGTAGCGGCCCTCGGCGTCGGCCCGCTGCGTGGCGCGGTGATCGTCATCGTAGCTGCCCCGGGGGTTGACGGACCACCACTCGATCCGGGCGCCAGGAATGGGGCCACAGCCGGAGGCGGACCGCACCGCACCACTCACGACGAGGCCCTTACCGGTGCTCGACCGTTCCGGAGCGTTCGGCGTGTAGAAAGGTCCCAAAGAATCCGGGCGGCTGGGGGTGCAGGGGGGCTGGGGAGCGGCCAGGAGAACGAGCGCGGGAACGAAGGCCAGCGATGTCATCGCGCAAACGATGAACCACCCCGACGTGATTCTTTGAACTGCTCTCACGTCCCGACCTCCATACGCCGGGGATCAGCAAACCGGGGATGCAGCGTGCAACCCTGACCCCCGGGCCCCGACCCCTGTCCCCTGTCCCCCGGCCCCCGTCAATCCTGGATCCCGGCCACCCACTTGGCATACTCGTACGCGGACTTCGAGTCGTACGAGCGGAAGATGGCCAGCTTCTCCGCCTCGATGGACCCCTCGGCGTGAACGGCCAGGACCTCCTGGTAGCCGCCGAAGTCCGAGGCCGTGAGGTCCCGGACCATCTTGAAGGCCTGCAACCGCTTATCCCCGGAGACGCCCTTCTTCCCTGCCAGGTACTTCTTCACGTAGCCGCCGATCTCCGGATTCTTGAGGTCCCGGCCCGACGGCCCCGTGACCACCAGGCCCCCGCTGATATCCTGCACCCACTGTACCGCCTGATGATAGTGGCTGGCGAAGTGATGCTTGGCGATGTTGACCAGCATCTGGTTGGGGACGGCGATGCCAGGCTCCATCATCTTGCACTGCAATGCGGCCATGTGGGTCAGGGCCCGCAGCGTCTCGCCGTAGCCGATCAGGTGGATCATCTTGTCCCGGACGTGGGAGACGCGCTCCAGGCCGTTGTACTCCGCCATGAGGCGGGCGCAGCCCACCAGGAGGTCCACCAGGGGCAGCTTGTACGAGATGGCCGTGAACCGGTGGAACTCCACAAAGGTCAGGGCCAGCGGCCCGGCGTATTGCCACTCACCCTTCAGGAAGACCCGGTCCCACGGAACCAGGACGTCGTCGAAGACCGTCAGGGTCTCCATCATCCGGTGCTGGCCGCTGATGGGATGGTCGAAGACGTCCATCCGCGCCGCGCCGTAGGGCGCCGCAATCAATTTCAATCCCCTGGCATTCGCAGGAACGGCGAAGCTCACGGCGTAGTCCCGGTCCCTTTCCCCCAGGGCCCGGGTCGGCAGGACGATGATCTCGTTGGCGTTCGTGGAGACCGAGGTGTGGACCTTGGCCCCCCGGACGGTGATCCCGTCCGCGCTTTCGCCCACGATGTGGACGTAGGCGTCGGGGTCGGGCTGCTCCGAGGGGGCGAGGCTGCGGTCCCCCTTCACGTCGGTCTGGGCCACGGCCAGCGCCAGGTCGTTGTCCCGGCAGTAGGCATGATACCGGCGCACCCGCTCCAGGTACTTCGTCCCGAGCTTCCCGTCCATCTGGTGGGCCAGAATGTGCAGGGCGAAGAGGGCGTCCGTCCCGATCTCTTTGATGAGGACGACCAGGGTTCGCCCCAGGCGCGTGGCCTGCTCGATGAGGGCGCTGCGCTTCAAGAGGTCGTCGCTGTTCCTGGGAAGCTGGTAGTACCGGCTGATCCGCTGGCCCGCGTTCTCGTCCGTCACGGTCGCCAGGTCCTTCCACGCCGGGTCCTCGGCCATGCGGTAGTCGATGCTGGCGTGCTCGATGGCCACCTGGATCACCGGGTTCTCTGTCACGTCCGGGACCCGCTCCCCCTTGTAGTAGACCGTCCGCCCGTCCTTCAGGCTGTCCCGATACTGCTCCGGCGTCCGTAGTGGCATGACGACCTCCTTTGAAACCACAGATGATGCAACCGCAAATGAACGCAAATAAACGCAGATGCGCAAAAATTCCCGGGGCGAGACAGCTAGAGGCCCTCGGAAATGAACGGGAGGGGAGCGACCTGGGCCTCGACCGATTGCTCACCCCAGGCGATGCGGAGTTTCGTGCCCGGGTCCCAGAACTCGCGGCGGACGTGGCCGAGGGCAATGACCCGGCCCAGCACGGGCGACCGGACCGCGCTGGTCACGGTCCCTACCGGGCGTTCGCCCGACTGGACGCCGACGCCGGCGGGCGGCACGGCCTCGCCGGCGACCCAGAGGCCGCAGAGCCTCTTGTTCACGTGGCCCTGGTGCTCGACCCGGATCACGACCTCCTGGCCGATGTAGCATCCCTTGGTGAAGCTGACGTGGTCCTGGCTCAGGGACTCCATCAGCAGGTTCCCCTCGTCGAAATCCACGTCGTACCAGGGCCAAGCGGCCTCCACGCGCAGGATCTCCAGCGCCGCCATCCCGACGGGGCGGAGGCCGCGGCCGGTACCGAGCTTCACCAGGGCCTCCCACGCCTTGCCGGCCGCCTCCACCGGAACGATCACGTCATACCCGGGCATCCCCAGCCACCGGCTGGTGATAATCCGTGCCGGAGAAGACCCCAACGAAGCCTCGGCGTGATGCCACGCGGGAAGATCCGCCACGCCGGCCCCCGCGGCCTCCACCATGAAATGCTGCGCTTCGGGGCCCACCACCATGAGATGGGCGTAGCGATCACTCGCATTCTCGGCCACCACGTCGTCGGCGACGATGTACCGGTCGAAGGCGTCCCGCACGATCTGCGCCCGGTCCCGATTCAGGTCAATCCACACCGAATCCGAAAGCCCGTACACCGCCAGGTCGGTCAGGATGTGACCCTTGATGTTCAGGACCGCGGCCAGCTTGCCCTCGCCGGCCTTCAGGTCCTTCACGTCGTTGGTGATCTGGCCGTTCAGCCACCGGATCCTGTCGGGGCCGGTCAGCTCGATGACCCCGCGCCAGGACATGTCCACCAGGCCCACGCCCTTGCGGGCCGCCTCGTACTCCCCTGCGAGATCGCCGTAGTGCTCCGGCACCAGAACGCCAAAGCGCTCGGCCAGCACGGCCCCCGCCGCTTTTTCTATTCCTGCAAATGGACTCGGTATTCGCATGCGCGCCGTTCACCGTGCGACGTGCGACGTTCAACGTTGAACATCGAACCTTGAACCTTGAACCGAGTTAGGAAATCACCTGCCCGCCGCAGAGCCACGGTGGGCAGTCAGGACATGATCTGCCCGCCGCAGAGATTGATGGCCTGCCCGGTCATCCCGACCGCCGCATCCGAGGCCAGGTACACGGCGAGGTCAGCGACCTCCTTGGGGTCCAGGATGCGCTGGATCGGGACCATGGCCAGGGCCTGCTTGCGAAATTCCTCGGGGCTCA
>JACPAT010000116.1 GCA_016180655.1 Candidatus Methylomirabilota bacterium
CGCGGGCGAGATCACCCGCATGTTCCAGGGGACCCGGCCGGTGGATTTCATCTCACCATCAATCCGCACAGCCGGGGTGAAGAACACTCGGTTCTTTGCGATCTCCCTGGGATCACTGACATGGGTTAGGGTGGCCTCGACCCCGGCATGTTCCACGGCCTGCAGGATCGCGTCTTTGGTGGCCTGGCACCGGGCGCATCCTGGTCCAAACACCTCGATATTGATCATGATGGCAATCCTCCTCAGGATGTATTCCGCCGACCGGCGGGAGACACGCGTTACTATGAGAGAATGAACGTCCCAGCGAACCAGCCGCACACGGTGCCGAGAACGATGATCGTCGAGACGTACACAACGGCCTTCCTGGCGCCGAAGACCCGGCCGATGGCCAGCCAGTTGGGCAGGCTCAGGCCCGGCCCGGTGAGCAGCAGGGCCAGCGCCGGACCCTTCCCCATGCCCAGGCCCATCAGGGTGTGGACGAAGGGCGCTTCCGTCATGGTCGCGAAGTAGCTGATGCTTCCCAGCATCGTGGCAAAGAACGAGGCCAGGAGGCCCGACCCGCCCAGGTACCCCTCGATCCACGAGCGGGGCAGCGCCGCCCCGATGATTCCCACGATGAACACTCCCACGAGCAGCAGGGGAAAGATGATGCGGATGAACCACCAGGTCTCCTCCAGCCAGCGACGGATCTCCTGGCGGCTTTTCTTCCATCCGGCGTATACGGCGACGAGGATCGTGGCCACAACCCACACCAGGACCTTCCGGCTATACGGCCCCTCCTGAACCAGGTAATTCGGTGCCAGGAGACTCACCACGATGAGCCCCAGGAGGATCAGGTCCTCCCGCGCGATGATGGTCGCTTTGTGGTTGTTCACCTGTCCCGCCATCCGTTGCGCCTCTTCCCGTCGGAAGGCGATCGTCATGACGGTACCCACCACGGCGGCCATCACCACCGCTGTGATCACCCGGACCCACGCCATCTCGGCCCCCAAGATGCTCCCCGTGTAGATCAACGACAAAAGGTTTGACGCCGGCGCCCCGCGCCGCTGTAGTAAATGCCGCTCGACACGGGAATCACGGTGCAAGAGCAGGCCGCAACGAAGAAGCTGGCGCCCGTAGCCGTGGCGAAGCTCGCCGGCTTGGAGGCGGCCGCCCCCAGCCGCGCCATGATCACCTCCTTGTTGATGAAGGCCACCATGGCCCCGGCCAAGAGGAACGCCGGGATCAGGCACGTGAGAACGTGCAACGCAACATACTCTTGCACTGCGCGCAAGCCCGCAACGACCAGCTCAAAGATCATTGGCAATCTCCTCCAATCGGACCCTCGCATTTGATGCCAAGGACCGGTTCCCGTCCCAAATGCCACGGCGTCGGTTTTTTTGTCCCACTGGCAGTTTGCACGGGGGCGCTCTCGTAACTTCTCACCGCGGAACGTCTCCTCGACGCAAGGCCGGGCGGACGCACCGCTCCCCCGCCGCCAGGACCTCGAGAATCCGGAGCCGCGTGGCCTGCCCGACCGCCTGAAGGAACGCCGTCTGGGCCTCGTGTCTCGCCACTACGGAACGCTCCTTGAATATGACTGATTGCTCATAGAGCAATATCCGTGCCGCCTTGCCCCCTCACCCACCCTCTCCCCCGAAGTGGGGAGAGGTGAAGGAGAGAGGCAGTTGGCAGCACCGCCGGCAGGCTATTCAGCGGGGAATTGGTGAGGCTATTTGAGGGTGCGGACCAGTTCCCGAAGTCGTGCCTCGATCTGATCCCGGATTTCGCGGAACTTCGCAAGGATCTCGGCGTCGGTTCCCCTGGCGGCCGCGGGGTCCTCCAGCGGCCAGTGGAGTTTCTTCACCTCGGGCGGCAGGATCGGACATCGCTTGTCGGCATTCCCGCACACCGTCACCACGACGTCCATCCGCCTGGCGAGGCCCTCATCGAAGACCTTTGACCGCTGATGCGAGATGTCAATCCCCTTCTCCTGCATGGCGGCCACGGCGAAGGGGTTCAGCCGGCTGGGCTCCATCCCGGCGCTGTGCGCCTCGATCCTGCCCTGGCCGAAGTGCCGCGCAAAGCCCTCGGCCATCTGGCTCCGGGCCGAATTCCCGGTGCAGACGAACATCACCTTGAAGGCATTACCCATATTTTCCTCCTACCGGCACGCGGGATTCTACGGCCTCTGGGGCTTCGTCGCCGGAGCCGGCTGGAGCAACGTCGTGGCATCCAGGGGAATGGCGGCCTTCACCCGCCCGCGGACCTCAAATAGGCGATACTTCGTCTTGCGGGCGAACCAGACCAGGGCCAGCATGACCGGGACCTCGATGAGCGGCCCAACGACCGTAGCCAGGGCGACAGCGGGGCTGAACGCCGTAATCGCGATGGCGATGGCGATTTCGAAGTCCCGCCCGGTGCTGTTGAAGGCCACGGCCACCGAATCCTCGTAATCCAGGCCGATCCCCCATCCGGTGAAGTAGACCACGCCGAACATCAACCAGAAGAACAGGGTCATGGGGATCGCCATTTGCAGAATGATGGCCGGCCGCTCCAGGATCAGATCCCCCTTCAATGCGAACATCACGATCAGGGTGAACAGAAGCCCCAGGATGGAAAGGGTCTCCAGGCCCGTCTTCAGCCGGTCGAAGCCCGCCTCCCCCATCCGTGCGATCCCGATCCGTCGTGTGAAGAAGCCGGCGATCAGGGGAATTCCCAGGTACAGGATCACGCTCTCCCCGACCACCCAGACGTCGAACCGGATCTCGCCCAGCAGCAGCTTGGCATAGACCGGAATCAGGAGCATCTGCATGATGGAGTTGATGGCCACCAGGATAATGGCCATGGCGTTGTTCCCCAGCGCCAGGAACGTGAACACGATCACCATGGCGATGCACGGGGCCAGGCCATACAAGACCAGGCCGGTGTACAGGTCGGGGTGGCCGGCCAGGAACAGCTTGGCCAGGCCGAGCATGAAGAACGGCGCAATCGCATAGTTGAAGAACAGCACGATCAGCAACTGCTTCGGGGAGCGGGCCGACTTCCCGAGATCTTCGAACCGGATCTTCGTCATGGCTGGAAACATCATCAGGAACAGGCCGATGACCACCCCCAGGGCCAGGGTGTTCGGGACGGTGAACTCATACTGTCCCCGGAAGATGGCCTTGATGGCGTCGATGGGTGGTGTCAGCTCAAAATTGGAGATGCCGTATAGTTTGCCGAAGGCGATCCCGACCGCCATGCTCACGACCACGAAGACCGGGAGCATGCGGCAGTCCTGCACAATGTGCAACCAGCCGCGACGCAAATCCATTGGCGTTGTCTCCTTGCATGGGTGAAAGGAATTTGTATGCGCGTGCCCGCATATGTGCGGGCCAAAAACAATCAACAGCAGGTCTTCCCCACCACGCACTGCCCAGCCCGCCGCATGGCCAGCCGCCGGCTCAGCCGGATTCCGTCTTTCCGAACCTCGGGGCTGCAGTTCAGGTGAACATCTATGACCTTGAGGAGGTCCTGGTGAAATCCCTCCAGCCCGACCCGGCGTCCGATGCCGTAGTACATCCACCGTCCGTTGCGGCGGGCCTCCACCAGACCGACTTCCCGCAGCCGGCTCAGGTGTCGAGAGACTTTGTACTGCTGGATCCGGAGGGCGTCCACCAATTCGCAGACGCACAGCTCTTCCCGGAGCAGAAGCCGGACAAGTCGCAGCCGGGTCGGATCCGTCAGGGCAGCCAGGAGTCTGGTCAGCGACTTCATCGAGGTCGGGCCTCCAATAACATATGCAGCAGTGTGCATACGTTAACCCATGATCTCCAGCCTGTCAACTGGGTTCTTCGACGGACAGGGCTTTCCCTTTACCCCCGGTGCCGTTTCGGCGTGCCCGAACGAATCCCCGGGGATGCGCGGCCGGGAGTAGTGAGGCCTCCAGGCCACCACAGGTCGTTCTGGGTGGAACGAATGGCCCTACCGCGGCCAGTACATGATCACGGCGACACCGACCAGGCAGATGAGGCCTCCCGCCAGGTCGTACCGGTCCGGCGCGATCCGATCCACCAGCGAACCCCACAAGATGGAGAGCACGACAAACGCCCCGCCGTAGGCGGCATAGACCCTGCCGAAGTGCGCCGGTTGATACGTGGGCACGACCCCGTACAGGAACAGGACTGCCGCCCCGCCGGCACCATACACCCACGATGCCCCGGTCCGCCACCACAGCCACACGAGATACCCGCCGCCGATCTCGCACAATCCCGCCAGGACAAACAGCGCCAGGGAGTGCACCACGCGCATCGTCGTCACCTCTCACAGGTCCGCCGGGACGTCGCCCGGTCATGCCTTTCAGTCCGACACGGAAGGAGGGATGGAAGGCGCCGAGAACATTCCAGCCCTGCCGGCGGGACAGGGGAACGGCCGGCAGTCTGAGGCTAAGGCCGGAGGTTCCTGTCCTCAGCTCAGCCGACGCGACAGGGTCTTCCGCTCGTCAATGTGGGCTTTGAGCAGGGCGCTCACGCCGTCCAGCAGCTTGAAGACCTGGGGGTCCCGGACCCGGTAGTGCACCATCTGCCCCTGCTTCCGCGAGGCCAGGATCCCGGCCGCTTTCATCAGGGCCAGGTGGCGCGAGACGTTGGACTGTTCTTCCTGGATGGCAGGGAAGATCTCGCACACGCATCGCTCGCCGTTCCGGAGCAGCTCCAGGATCTTCAGCCGGGTGGGCTGTCCCAGTGCCTTCAGGACGTTCGCCTTCAACTCCAGGATATCGTCGCTCATCGTCGCCCCTCCATGAGTATGTGATCATGAACCTACCCTTCCGCTTCTGGCGTGTCAACCGCAAAGCGAGATTGGATTTGTCCGCTGTCCGACGCCTATGCTGCTGACAAGACCTTTCCCCTTGGCGGAGCACCGGAGACATTCTAGACTGTACCAATCGGGAATCTGGTCCCGGGCCCGGTCTGGCCGAGAGCTGGAGGACAGAGCATGACACGGCGGTTTGCGTGGGGATGCGTGGCGGTCTCCCTTGCCTGGGGACTCCTGATGGCTGGCGCCGACGTCGCGTGGAGCGCCGCTGCCGACGTAACGAAAGAAAGGGTGCCCCTCCGGATCGCCGTGGCGGCCATGATCTCCCCGGAGGAGACGCTCACTGTCTATCAGGAGCTGATGGACTACATCGCGGCGAAGCTCGGGCGCCCGGTGGAGATGAAGCAGCGGCGGACGTACCAGGAAGTCAATGACATGCTGGGAACCGGGAAGCTGGACGCCGCAATCCTGTGCTCGGGAACGTACGTGCACGCCAAGCGCCAGTACGGGGTGGAACTCCTTGCCGTCCCCGTCATCAACGGCAGCCCGACCTATCGTTCCTACATCATCGTGCCCCAGTCCAGCACGGCGGCCTCCCTGGAGGAATTGCACCGGAAGCGATTTGCCTTCACCGATCCGCTGTCCACCTCGGGCTACCTCTACCCGGTGTACTATCTCGTCTCGCGGGGCCGGCAGCCTGCAACCTTCTTCGCCAAGACTCTGTTCACCTACAGCCACGACAACTCCATCGAGGCGGTGGGCGAGGGGGTGGTGGACGGGGCGGCCGTGGATAGCCTGATCTACGATTACCTCCAGGGCACCAATCCGTCCCTCGTGGCCCGGACGCGGATCATTCACCGCTCGCCCCCCTTTGGCGCCCAGCCTATCGCGGTCCCGAGGGGACTCGACAGGGCGACCAAGGGGGCCCTCCGGGACCTGTTCCTGGGGATGGACCAGGATCCCAAGGCCAGGGGGATTTTGAGGAAACTCGGGGTGGACCGGTTTATCCCCGGGGACGATCGCCTGTACGACAGCATTCGGAAGATGCTGCGGGTGGTGGAAAGGGCAAGGGTCCGGTGAACGGGTGGGCGAGCCTTCGCGGCTCCCTCTCGATCACCTTCACGGGCCGGATCTTCGGCTTCGTGTCGCTGGTCGTCCTGGGGGTGGCCGGATACCTGCTCCTCCACGAACAGCAGGTGCTGGAGAAAGAATTGCAGAACCGCGGCCTCCTCACCGCGACCCACCTGGCGGAACAGAGCCTGGATCCAATCCTGCGCGAGGATGACTACGCGCTCTTCAAGCTTGTGCAGGTCCTGCGGAACACTCACGGCCGGGACCTTCCTGGAGAGGAGAAGATCTCCTACGCCATGGTCCTGGATCCTCGGGGACAGGCCCTGGCCCACACCGATCCTGGTCAGGTCTATGCCACCCTGACAGACGCCAGGACGCGCGAAATCCTGGCCCAGCCTGAGGCATCGGTGGTATCGGTCACCGGACCCGCAGGGGAACGCCTGTATGACGTGGCGGTACCCATCCGGATGCGCGGCCTCCCCGTCGGCGCCGTCCGCCTGGGGCTATCTCGGGCGGGCGTGGAGCACACGCTACGGGATCTGGCCCTCAAGGTTATCGCCGTCCTTTTCCTATTGATGCTGGTGGGCATCGGCAGCATCTGGCGGTTCTCCCGGCGGATGGTCCACCCGATCCACCGGCTGCGGGACAGCGCCAGGGCCGTTCAGGCCGGCGACCTGAGTCAACGGGTCGCCGTGGACCGCGCGGACGAGATCGGGCAACTGGCGTTGGCGTTTAACGCAATGACCACGGAGCTTGCCCGGTCCCATGACGAACTGGAGCGCAAGGAGCAAATGCGCGCCCGCCTGCTGGAGCAGGTCATCACCGCGCAAGAGGATGAGCGCAAGCGCATCGCCCGGGAGTTGCACGATGAGACCAGCCAGGCCCTGACCTCCCTGATGGTCGGCCTGAAGCTGCTGGAGCAGCGGCCCGAGCTCGCCGAGATGCGGGAGTCCCTGGCGGACCTCCGGGCTCTGACCGGCAAGACCCTGGATGCCGTGCATGATCTGGCCTTGCAGCTGCGGCCCAGCGTCCTGGATGACCTCGGCCTGGTCCCCGCCGTGGATCGGATCGTGGAGGAGTTTCGCCGGACTCACGGAATCCGGGTGACCTTCGAGACCAACCTGCGTGCGGGCCCGCGGTTGCCCGCCTCCCTGGAGACCGCCCTGTACCGGATCACCCAGGAGGCCCTGACCAACGTGGCCCGCCATGCCGGTGCTCAGTCCGTGAGTCTCCTCCTGGAGGCACGACGCGGGTCCGTCAGGTTGATCGTGGAGGACGACGGCCGCGGCTTCGACGTGGCGAGCTGCATGAGCGAGTCACGGGGGGAGAGGTGCCTGGGGGTGTTCGGCATGCGCGAGCGGGCCACGCTGCTGGGCGGCACCCTGACCATTGAATCCACACCGGGCAGCGGAACCACCATCTTCGTGGAGGTCCCCCTGCCCCTCCCCCTCACCGGGTACCCCCTGGGTGCCTCTCCCCCTAGTGAGGGGGAGAGGAACGGGTGAGGAGGGCGGACGGAATGCGCGAGGCCAGCGGAGAATCGTGGTGAATACCTCCAAGCGGATTCGCATCCTGCTGGCGGATGACCACGCGGTCCTCCGGGCCGGCCTCCGCGCCCTCCTGGCGGCGCAGGGCGATCTGGAGGTCGTCGGCGAGGCGTCCGACGGCGCGGAGGCGGTCCGCCTGACGCAGGCCCTGCGCCCCGACGTGGTCGTGATGGACATCGGGATGCCCGGGGTCAGCGGGATTGCCGCCACGGCCCGCATCAAGCGCGACCTTCCGGCCGCGAAGGTTCTGATCCTGTCCATGCATGACGATCGCGGGTACCTGCGGCAGGTGCTGCGGGCCGGCGCGTCGGGATACGTCCTGAAGAAGGCGGCCGACACGGAGCTACTGGCGGCCATCCGCGCCGCTGCGCGTGGCGAGGTATTCCTCGATCCCTCCCTGGCCAAGGCGCTGGTGGATGAGGTGGTGCAGCCCAAGACGGCCGTTGGCGAAACCCCGGCCTTGAGCGACCGGGAGCGGGAGGTCCTGCGGCAGATCGTCCACGGCCACACCAACCAGGAAGTTGCCGACAAGCTTTGCATCAGCGTGAAGTCCGTCGAAACCTACAAGGCCCGCCTCACAGAGAAGCTGGGCCTCAAGGGCCGGGCCGAACTCGTCCGCTACGCCCTCCACCACGGCCTCCTCAAGGACACCGAGTAACTCCCATTTCGAATTTCGGATTGCGGATTGCGGATTTGTAAATTCGAAATTCGACATTCGAAATTCGAAATTGTGCGTGTCGTGTTTTCCCCGACGCACTTCCCCGCATTTTTCGGGGCTTCCCTGACAGACAGGCCCACGCCCACCCCCTAGACTGACGTCCAACGGAGGTCCTCCGATCCGCCCTGTCCCTCGTGGAGAGGACGGACTCGACGGTCCCGGGAGCGATCCCGGGGCCAGCCCGAATCCCGCCCCACTGGCGGGATGAATTGGCAAAGGAGGCCGGGGTCCCGTGGTATTGGGACCCCGGCCTTTGGCTTTTCTGAGGGACTGCCCATCGGCGCACGTAGGTCACCGTCAGGACGTCAGGAGGAGAAGCGATGAAGGCACACGGGTCGTACTGGAGATTGATCGGGCTGACGCTGCTCGGCGGGTTGGGGCTGGTCCTGGCGGGCTGCGTGGTGGCACCGGGTGTCGCGCCCGGCCCGCCGCGGGCCGATGTCCCGGACCTCGTGGCACTCCACGACGCCAAGTCGCCCTCGTTCAACAAGAACTGCCTGAGCTGCCACGGCGACATCATGAAGCGAACCACCTTGAATCCGAAGTTCAAGGAGGCCCATGCGGCCATGGTCCCCTTCGCGCCGGGCTACGACGCGAAGGTGGGCGTGACGAACGAAACCTGCACGTCCTGTCACGGGAAAGTGGATCTGGTGCAGCATTCGGGGGAACAGATCCGAAAGAACGCGGACGTCGCCTCGTGCGGCGCGTGCCACGGCAAATCGGGACCGTCGTCCAAGAAGTTCTACGCGAACTGAGGCGAGGCGAGGGAGGTGAGTGAAATGGCAGAGTCGCGGAAGACGGGCCTTTGTAACATCCTGAATCCGGATATGAACCGGCGGCGGTTCCTGCTGATCAGCGGGACGCTGGCCGCCGGGGCCAGCGTCCGAAACCTGGTGAAGCCCGCGCCAGTCTCGGCCCTGGTGACCGGCCAGAATCCCCCCGACGCCACCGAGGTGGATGCCGGCGTCCAGGTGATCATGAGCGCGTGCCAGAACTGCCACAGCCGCTGCGGGATCATGGCGCGGGTGAAGGACGGCGTGCTCCTGAAGATTGACGGCAACCCCTACCACCCCAATAACTTCGATCCAGACGAACGACCCCCGTACAGCACTTCAGTGGATGTGGCCAAGAAGAGGCCCGGCCGCCTGTGTGCCAAGGGCCAGGCCGGCGTCCAGGTGGTCTATGACCCCTACCGGATCAAGCAGCCCTTGAAGCGGGTCGGGCCCCGCGGCTCCGGCCAGTGGAAGGCGATCACCTGGGAGCAAGCGTTCCAGGAGATCGCGGCGAAGCTCAAGCCGCTGCGCGATCTCAACACCCTCATAGACCCCGCGGCGCCAGAGCTGGGGCCGGTCGCGAACCAGGTGCTCTACTCGGCCGGCCGTACCATCGAGGGTGGGTTCACCGATCGGGTGTGGGGGAATGGGTTCGGAACCATCAACAAGCGCGAGGACCATACCAGCATCTGCGAGACGTCCCACCACGTGGCCAACGAGCTGATGACCTGGGACGAGAAGGCGAATCGGGGGCGCAAGAACCACTTCAAACCCGACATCGTCGAGGCCAAGTACATCATGCTGTTCGGCTCCAGTTTTCTGGAGGCGAACTTCCCCATGGTGGCCACGGCTCGCAAGCTGATGGACTTCCGGGCCAAGGGCGGGAAATACGTGGTGGTGGACCCCCGCTTCTCCAACACGGCGGCGCTGGCCCATCGCTGGGTCCCGGTCAAGCCGGGTGGTGACGCCGCGTTGGCCCTGGGGATGGCGCGGTGGATGCTGGAAAACAAGAAGTACGACGCGAAGTATCTGGCCAATGCGAATCAGGCGGCAGCCAAGGCAAGCGGCGAGCCGACCTGGACCGACGCCACCCGCCTGGTCGTGGTGGATCCGAGCCACGCCGACGCCCGCCGGTATCTGCGGGCCGACGCCATCGGCGGCAAGAAGGAGAACTATGTCGCATGGTCCGGCGGCGGGCCAAAAGAGATCGCAGACGCAGCCCTGGTCGGGGATATGGAGCCTGGCGAGGTGACGGTGGCCGGCCGCCGCTGCAAGACCGTTTTCCAGCTCTTGAAGGAGCGGGTGTTCTCCAGGTCCTTGGCCCAGTACGCCGCGGACTGCGGCCTGAGTGTTGACCTGATCGTCACGCTGGCCGGCGAGTTCGCAGCGGCGGGGAAGCAGGCGGTCACGAATGCCTATCGCGGCGCCGTCCAGCACACGAACGGCGTATACAACCAACTCTCAATCAACATATTGAACACGCTGACCGGAAACTACGACTGGCGGGGAGGCAACGGCGGAGGCGGCGGCGGGTATCCGGAAGGGTCAGGGGTCACCCCGCTGGGGACTGTACCAGGCGGCGTCTCGGCCAAGGGCATCAAGCTGAACCGCACGGTCAAGCAGTATGAGAAGGACGGACCGAATCTGTTCAAGCGGGACGGGGGCTATCCCGCCAAGCGCCCGTGGTTCCCCTATGCTACCCACGGGAACTACCAGGAGGTCATCCCCAGCGCGGCCGACGGCTACCCCTACCCGATCAAGGCGTTGATCACCTACTGGAACGCCTGGCCCTACAGCACGCCGGGCCTGCGGAAGACCTTCGAAGACTACGTGAAGGACGAGAAGAAGCTGGAGCTGTTCGTGGCCATCAGCCTGAACATGGGCGAGGTGGCGGCCTTCGCCGACTACGTCCTGCCGGACACGACCTACCTGGAGAAGTGGGCATTCCCCGGCATGACACCTACCATCCTGACCAAGGCCACCCCGCTGCAGCAACCGGTGGTGGGGAAGCTGGACGGCAAGGACATCGGCACGGCGCCCTTCAACCCGGATGCGCCCAACGTCTACACGCCGGTCCTCCCCAACACCAAGACCGTCGGCGACATCCACATCGGCCTGGCCAAGACCCTGGGGCTCCCCGGCGTGGGGGAGAAGGCCTTCCAGGATGGCAGCCCCCTGAACACCTACTGGGACTTCTACAAAAAGGGCCTCCAGAACCTGTCCAAGAACACCGGGAAGCCCATCGGCGAGATCGTGGCCAAGGGTGGCGTGTTCGAGGACCCGGGGAACGAGTACGACGGGAAGTACCTCAAGTACAAGTACGGCAACGTGATCAAGATCTACATCGAGCAACTGGCCACCACCAAGGACTCGATGACCGGGCAGTACTTCGACGGGCTCCCGCAGTACGACCCCCCGAAGTTCGCCGACAACACGGCCATCGCCACGGTGGATGAGAAGGATTTTCCGTTCCAGCTCATCACCTACAAGATGGTCTGGCACGCCCAGGCGCGGACGGCGAGCATCCCGTGGCTCATGATCATCCAGCCGGAAAACTTCGTGGAGATCAACGCCTCGGATGCCAGGCGGCTGGGGATCCGGGACGGCGATGCGGTCCGGTTGGTCTCCGCCACGAGCCCGGGCGGGGTGGTGGGCAAGGCCAGGGCCACGGAGGGCGTGCGGCCGGGTGTCATCGCGGTGTCGCACCACTTCGGTCACTGGGAACTGGCGGCCAAGCCCCACGTGGTGGATGGGGTTGCCCAGGGCGCCGACCCCAGCCGGGGGACCGGGATTCAAGTCAACCCGATCATGCGGCTGGACCAGTTCAAGGGCAAGGTGCTGAACACCTCGATCCAGGACAAGGTCGGGGGCAGCGTGTCATTCTATGACAGCCGGGTCAAACTGGTGAAGGCCTAGAGGGGAGGTGAGGAGTCATGGCGCAGCGCGGTTGGCTGATTGACCTGGGACGCTGTATCGGGTGCCACAGCTGCACGGTCGCGTGCAAGGCGGAGCAGAACACCGCTCCCGCCAACTCCCCCCTCCTCTTCAAGGGGGGCAGTCCCCAGCGGCCGCTGCACCTGAGCTACCGCTGGGTGATCGTGCAGGAGGGCGGGACGTATCCCGGTGTCTGGCGGACCTTCGTCACCTCGGCGTGCAACCACTGCCAGACCCCGGCCTGCCTGAACTCCTGTCCGGTCAACGCGATCTCCAAGCGGGCAGCCGACGGCATCGTGCTGATTGACCAGGAGAAGTGCATCGGGTGCAAGTACTGCGTCTGGGCCTGCCCCTACGGGGCGCCCCAGTGGAACGAGACCACGCAGAAGGTCGAGAAGTGCACCCTGTGCGTCGAGCGGGTGGACAAGGGACTCCAGCCCGCCTGCGCGACGACTTGCGTCGGCAAGGCCCTGACCTACGTTCCGGACTTCAACCCCGCCCAGGCGGGGCAGAATGCGCCGGAGGGGTTCTCGGATCCCGCCCTGACAAAGCCGTCCGCGAGGTTCGTGAAGAAATGACGGATCGGGTGAGTTGGGCCACGGCCCGTGCCAACATGTACCGATTCCTCTCGGCGGCCTTCCTGGAGGTACCCAGTGCGGCGATGGTCGCCCCGCTCTTGGCGGATGGATTCGTGGATGGGCTGGAGGAGATGTTCGGGGCGGGCGTGGCCGACGATCTCCGGCAGTTCGTCAGAGGGTTCCAGGGGGACTATGCGGCTCTGGATCAGGAGTTCCAGGATCTCTTCATGGTTCCCCTGGGGCGGTACGTGACCCCGTACGAGGCGGTCTATCGGGACGAGCGGGAGATCGGCGAGACCCGGGTGCAAGGGCTGCTGATGGGGGCCTCGACCCTCGCCGTCAAGCAGTTGTATCGCGAGGCGGGCGCAGCGGTCTCGGAGGATTTCAAGGACCTGCCGGATCATGTCGGGCTGGAGCTGGCCTGCATGGAATTCCTGTGCGGGGCAGAGGCCCGAGCCTGGGATCGCGAGGAGATTGGCGAGATTCACCGGGTGTGTGGTTTCCAGAAGAGGTTGCTCCAGGAACACCTGATACAGTGGGTTCCGGCGCTGTGTGAACGCGTCCGCGAACGGGCCGCCGGGCCGTTCTATCGCGGCATCGCAAGCCTGATGGAGGCATTCCTGGTACAGGAGGCCGAGGCCCTGACCTCTTCGGGTGAAATCTGACGGCGGCGATCTGGAGCCACAGCAGGCTCCGCGGTGGGCCGAACGCGCTCGGGCTCAGACACGCAGGCGAAGCGGGTGAGTGCCCGATGGTGATGACCATCGAACGGGGGTGATGCCGAGAGGCTCGCCCCCGTTTGTGCTTCATCTTGCAAATGGCCATGACTCCAGGGGCGTGCGCTCGATGTCTCGTGGTGGATGAGGACCCGCTGGTCCGCTGGTCGCTGGTTCGTTTCCTGGAGGCGCACTGTCGCGAGGCCCGTTCCGTCGCGTCGGGAGAGCTGGCGCTGGCGTTCCTCCGGGAGTGGCCGGTGGATATCCTGATCGCCGATGCGTACCTGGCCGGGATGACTGGAGCGGAGCTGGTGACCCGGTGCCAAGGCTTGCGCCCCCGTCCAGGGGTCATCCTCCTCGCCGGGAGCGAGGCCCCGCCATTTCCGACCACGCTTGATCAGCTCGGTGTGATCGGTGTGATCGAGAAACCGCTCGTCTTTGATTCCCTGGCCGACCTCCTGGCCGGCGTATTGAAGAACGCAGGTGGCGCCCCCGCCTGATCCGCCGGCGGGGCGGACGGCCCGCCCTCCTGCGCTTGGCCACGCGATCCTCGAGGCCCACCCATGACGCTCCGGACGAAGATCCTGGGGGCCATGGCCCTTGTCCTCGCCATCACGGTCGGGGGGTCCTTCCTGGTCCTGATCCGCTACCAGCGGGCCCAACTCCTCCGGAATACCGCCGACGCCACCGCGCACCTCGCCAGCACCATCCGGGCGACGCTGGAACACGCCATGTTGGCAAACGACCCGGCGGAGATCCAGCGCATCGTCCGGACCGTGGGACAGCAACCCGGGATCCAGGGGGTATTCGTCCTGGACCACACGGGGGCGGTGAAGGTCACCTCGAGACCGGACCAGGCCGGCCGGCCCCTCGCCGAAGGTCCACCGAGCGTGCCGTCCGACCTCCCGGACGGGCAGACGGCGGCGCGCGGCGAGACCCGTGTCCTCCAGCGCCAGCCGTCTCCGGTCCTCCGCAGCACGAGCCTGATCCCTAACACCCCACGTTGCCAGGGCTGCCACGATCCCCGTCAGCGATTCCTGGGCGCGCTGGTCGTGGATCGCTCGCTGGATCCTATGGAAGGGCAGCTCCGGACCAGCCTGGGCTACATGCTGGGATCCGCCGGGCTGGCGTTTCTCCTGCTCACCGCCACGACCTATGCCGTCCTCCGACGCCTGGTCATCACCCCGCTGTCGGATCTGGGGCGGGCCGCGCGGGCGATCGAGGCGGGGAACTACGACACGCCCATGACCCTCGACCGGACCGACGAGGTCGGGGAACTGGCGCGAGGACTCGACCAGATGCGCCGCCGGATTCTGGAACACCTGGGCGAAGTCCGGCGCTGGGGGCAGGAACTGGAGGCCCGCGTGGCGGAACGCACCCAGGAGCTGCGCACCCTCAACCGTGTGGCGTTGGTCACCAATGAGGCCCTGGACCTGGAGACGATATTCTCACGGGCGCTGGAGGCCGCCCTGGACGCCCTGGGTGTGGACGCCGGTGCCATCATCCTGGTGGCGCCGGACCGCCGTGACCCGATGGTCGTGCAGCGGGGACTCAGCCAGACGGATGTCGAGACGCTGATCCGAGAGGCCAGGGCGGCGGGTGTGGAATTCGCGTGTGCGGGGGCGGTGACGCAGGCCGGGGTGCGGAGGTTCGCCTGCTTCCCGGTCCGTTCGAAGGCAGGGCTGCTGGGCATCCTGTGCGTCGACAATTACCGGGTCCCCCTGGCCGAGGAGAAGCTGCGGCTCCTGGAAGCCCTGGCGGCACAGTTGGGTGGGACCGCGGAGCGGGCCATCCTGCACCAGGATCTGGAGCGCAGCTTCCGCACCCTCCGAGAGTCGCAGGCGCAGATCGTCGAGCGGGAGCGGCAGATTGCGGCCCTGGAGGCCCTGCGGGCGGCGACCGTCACCCTGTCCCACCATATCAACAACGCCGCAGCCGGGATCGAGGGCTGTCGCAACGTGCTGGCCATGGCGTTGAACGACCAGGCGGACTGGCAGGTTCGGCACGCGCTGGACGGCATCCGGACGTCCGTGCGGAAGATCACGGCCGTCCTCCAGGCGCTGAGGGGGCTGACGCGATTCGAGCTGATACCGTTCCCCGGCGGCGCCGATGCCATCGACATCGAACGGGCGATCCAAGAGACGCTGGCCCACCTCGGACCGGACGAGCGGGAGGCGGGCAGGGATCCCTCACGGCGCCCGACGTAACGCGTCGCAACCAGGAGAGAATTCCTCTTGACGCGAATTGCCAGGAGGGATAAGTGTTTTGGCAAGGCGAACCCCGAACCAGGTGGATTCGGACGAACCCCCATGCAGATGCCGATGGAATTGCACCCTGGGCTCCGTGCTGGGTGGGAGTTCGCGGAGAAGGTTCGGGGGGAGCTTCTCGAAATGATCGGATCCTTGACGACTGCCCAGTGGGTGTTCCGCCGTCAGCCCGGGTCATGGTGTATCGCGGAGGTTGTGGAACACCTCCTCCGCGCCGAAATCGGGTCGAGCAAGATGGCGCGAAAGCTCATCCGGGGGGACTACTCCGCCCGGGAGCAGCCGGCCGGCACGACGCTTTACACGGCGGCGCTCGACCGATACCCGTACGGACGGCTTGAGGCACCGCAGGTCTTGATTCCAGGTCCGACCCGAGACCGGGCAGAGGTGGAACGAGAGTTGGGTGTCGCCCATGGGCGCTTCCGATTGGAGCTCGAACGGTTTCGAGGGGCTGATCCCGAGGCGCTTCGGTCGCCCGATCCGGCGACCGGGACGTGGTTCACCCTCGGCGGGTGGGTGAAGCTGCAGGCCTGGCATGAGGCGCACCACACCGGCCAGATCAAGGGCATGCTGGCCGCACCCGGTTGTCCCCGTGGACCTCTTCCTCCCACCACCGGCATCCACGGATAGCGGAACAGATCCCCTGACTCCCGCCCACCTGGAACCTACCTTGCGTTTCGAAGAAACCTCTGAGAATATCTGACGGCAATGGGGCCAACGCTTCCTGCAGGCTCCCGAACGCCCGCCACACGACTTTCAACCGAGGAGATGGATACGGACATGCAGAGAAAGAATATCGCCACCGGAACCCCATGGGAGCCCATCGTGGGCTACTCACGGGCCGTCCGCGTAGGAGCCTCCGTCTACGTCAGCGGGACAACGGCCACGGACGCAACCGGAAAGATCGTGGGCCACGGGGATGCGTACGCTCAGGCGATGCAGGCCCTCAGGAACATCGAGGCGGCCCTGCGCGCGGCGGGCGCCAGCCTGAAGGATGTCGTGCGCACCCGGATGTACGTCACCAACATTGACGAGTGGGAAAAGATCGGGAAGGCCCATGGCGAGTTCTTCGGCGAGATCCGGCCGGCCACCAGCATGGTCGAGGTGAGCCGTCTGATCTCGCCCGAAATGTTGGTAGAGATCGAGGCGGACGCCGTGATCGCCGAGTCGTAGAGCGTGCCTGAGAGCCGGCTGAGGGACGGAGAATCCTGGAGAGTGCCCGCCATGCAGATCGAGCGGATTGATCACCTCGTCCTGACCGTGCAGGATATCGCAGCCACGTGCAATTTCTATTCGCGTGTTCTCGGGATGCAGGCGGTGACGTTCGGAGAGGGACGAACGGCGCTGCAATTCGGCCAGCAGAAGATCAACCTGCATCAACGCGGGAAAGAATTCGAGCCAAAGGCCATGCGTCCCGCCCCGGGGTCGGGTGACATCTGCTTCATCACCCGGGTCCCCCTCCGGCAGGCCATGGACCACATCATATCCTGCGGCGTCGAGATTATCGAGGGACCCGTGAAGAGGACGGGGGCCTTGGGCCCGATTGAATCCATCTACCTGCGCGACCCGGACGGCAATCTGGTCGAAGTATCGAACTACCCGAATGCCGTGTCGTAACACGCCGGCTGGATATCCTTTCTCGGGAAGGCTCATGACTCAGGACGCCCTAACGATCCGCGATGCAGGAGAGGCCGACGCGGCGGCCATTGCCACCATCTACAACCAGGGGATCGCTGACCGGATCGCCACGCTGGAGACCGAGGAGCGCCCCCCCGAGGAGCGGAAACAGTGGCTGGCCGCCCGGGGGCCGCGACACCCCGTCCTGGTGGCGGAGCGGAACGGCAGGGTGGTGGGCTGGGGAAGCCTGAACCAGTTCAACCCGCGGAAGGCCTACGATTTCGTCGCCGATTTCTCGGTCTACGTGGAGCGGGCCTGGCGGGGAAAGGGTGTCGGTGGCGCGCTCCTCCGTGCCCTCATCGGCCGGGCGAAACAGCTCGGGTATCACAAGCTGGTCCTGTCTGCCTTCCCCTGGAACGCCGCCGGCATGGCCCTGTACCAGAAGTACGGGTTCCGCACGGTCGGGATCTACAAGGAGCAGGGGCTCCTGGATGGAAAGTGGGTGGATACCATCATCATGGAAAAAATCCTCTGACCCGCCCTCCACCATTGGTCATTGGAAATTGGCCATTGGTCATTCGGGCCAGATTCATCACGATCATCGTTGTGAATGTCCCAGCCGAAGAAGACGGAGACGGGGATGCGGGTCCTGATCCAGCGCGTTGCCCGGGCGGCCGTGCAGGTTGACGGGGAAACGGTGGCGGCCATCGGGCCCGGGCTGTTGCTCTTCGTGGCATTCAGGAGTGGGGACGGGGAAACCGATCTGGCCTGGATGGCCGAGAAGGTCGCCCACCTCCGGATCTTCGAGGACGCGGCGGGGAAGATGAACCGCTCGCTTCTGGAGGTAGGGGGGCAGGCGCTGGCGGTCTCGCAATTCACCCTGTACGGCGACGCGCGCAAGGGGCGGCGACCCAGCTTCGACGCATCCGCTCCTGCGGACAAAGCCCGGCCGCTGTTCGAGAAATTCGTTGACAATCTGGCCTCCCGTGGAATAATCACAGCCGCTGGCCGGTTCCAGGCAACCATGCAGGTGGAACTGGTCAACGACGGACCCGTCACGGTCATGCTTGATTCGCCCGGGGGGGAAACCCCCCGCGGGCTCTCGGAGTACAGCCATGGGCGCGATCCTTGCCGGGGCTGAAGAGGCCCCGGATGCCTCCACCATGGCTCGCCCGGCGCAACCGGAGGACAACGGGCGGGCCTTTTTTTTCGCCCAACGCTTCTCCCAGAGGCTGCATGATTCGCTTCTCCAGCCGGGAACCGACCGCCTGCTGGAGATCGCGCCGTTTCTCACCACCCTCCTGCTCCTCTTGGTGTATCCCCTCCTCCGCTATCTCCTGCGGGATCCGTTCCCGGCCGAGGTCTTCCGGTTCGGCTTCATCTCCTTCTGGATCGGGTTCCTGATCGTGAACATGGTCCGGGCGCACAAGACCCGGCAGACCATCCTCCAGAACCTGGAGGTGGATTGGCTGGATCGCCTCCGCTCCCAGGGGGCACCGCTCAGCCACTACGTCATCTTCATGCCGCTCAAGAACGAGAGCAACCGGCACGTCCTGTTCCAGACCTTCCTCTCGGTGGAGCGGCTGCGCTACCCCAAGTCCCTCATCACCCTGGTTCCCATCGTCGAGGCAGAGGACCGGATCACGCTGGAGAGGCTGGAAGACGTCGTGGAGGTCTTCGAGCCGCGGATCCGGGTCGAGCCGTTCGTGTACCCCACCGAGGGCCTCCCCGTAAAGTGCAAGGCGACCTCCATCACCACGGCCGGGCGGCATCTGGCAGGGCGCATCGCCGACGGGAATTTTCCGGTTCCCGCGGGAGGCGTCAAGATCTTGATTATTGACGCAGATACCATTCTCCACCGGCAGGATCTGGCCTTCCGCGAGTGGACCCATCGCGAAGAGGATGCCCAGGCCCCGTCCCGTGGCGCCCGCGGGGTGGTGCTGCAATCCCTGACGACCTACACGGCGAACTACTGGAAGGTCCCCATGCTCCCGCGGCTGCACAACACGGGCTTCGTGCTCTACCAGATGGGGAAGATGCAGACCCGGGGGGACTACCTGGTCCTGGGTCCGGGGACCAGCCTGGATTTCGAGGCCTTCCGGGCCGTGGACTATTTCGAGCCCAACCGCCACAACGAGGACATGCAGTTCCGCTACAAGGTGGTGATGGAGGGCTACCGGGTGGCGCCGCTGAAGATGCCGACCTGGGGCCAGGCGCCCCTCACCACCCGGGAATCCTGGGGGCAGATCGCCCGCTGGGCGCGGGGTGCCGTGGACTTCAAGTTCGTGGTGCGCTACCAGCGGAAATTCCGCAGGACTCGGATGCCCCTGGTGAGGACCAAGACTTTCCAGGCCCTTCGCGCCCTGTTGGCCAATGCCATGCCGCCCCTCACCGTCCTGGTCCCAGCGCAGCTCATCCTCATCTCCTGGATCAGCCCGTGCGTGCGGGACCTGTGGCCGGTGCCCGTCTTCCTCTCGCCCGACGTCCTGGCTCTGAAGCTGGGGGGAAAGAGCCTGTGCGTGAGCCCCATGGCGGCCTTCAACCTGATCTTCCAGACCATCGTCCTCACCTCGTCCATGCTCCTGGGCATGGTGGTGGTCCCTCACACCCTGAAGCCGATCATCTACCAGCGCGCGCCGCGGCGCTGGCGCCCTACCCGAAAGTTCATGGAGTGGTTCCGCCTGGTCTTCTCCCCCATCAACCTGCATAACTACTTCCTCATGGCCACGGCCCAACTGTACACCCAGGGGAAGCTGGCCCTGGGCTTGCCCATCACCTACACGCCCGTCACCCGGAAATGATCTCTCGCCCGCGCCATGTCCCACCTTCCGCGCTTTCAGGATGTGGGCATCCTGACGGGCGGGAGAGGGAACGCGGCACGCCCCCATGAGAATTGGACTCTTCACCAATAACTACCGGCCGCTGGTCAACGGCCTGGCGACCTCGGTGGAGAGTTTCGCCCGGGCCTTCCGCCGGGCGGGCCATGAGGTGACTGTCGTCGCGCCGCGATACCCGGATGGCGGCCCGCCCGAGCCCGGTGTCCTGCGGGTCCCGGGGTTCCGCGCGCCCACGCACCATGCCTACGTGCTGCCGGTGGCGTCGTGGCCGGGCGTGGGCAGCAGGGTGGCGGCTCTCCAGCTCGACGTCTTTCACGCGCAGCATCCGCTCTTGCTCGGGGCGGCCGCTGCCCGGTGGGCGCGCCGGTCGAAGAGGCCGCTGGTCTACACGTACCACACCCACTACGACCGCTACGCCCACTACGTCCCCGGCCCATCCCACCTGGTCGCCCGCCTGGCCGTGCGGCAGGCCGTGGCCTTTGCCAACCGCGCCGACCTGGTGATCGCGCCCGGACCCGCGGTAGCTCACACGCTGCACACACAGGGCGTGACGACCCCGGTCGCGATCGTCCCGACAGGTGTGGCGCTCTCTCCCCGGTCGGCGGGGATCTCCCGGATGGAGGCCCGACATGCCCTCGGCCTCGAGGAGGGGGATCCGCTCTGCCTGAGCGTCGGTCGCCTGGCGCGCGAGAAGAACCAGGCATTCCTCCTGTCGGCATGGATTCTCATCCTCCGGGACCTGCCGGCTGCGCGATTGGTCCTGGTGGGTGAAGGGGACGACCGGGCCCGGCTCGAACGGATGACACGCGATCTCGGCATCGGGGAGCGCATCCGCTTCGTCGGTGTGGTGCCCCACGAGGCGGTGGGCGATTACTACCGGGCGGCCGACCTCTTCCTCTTTCCCTCGACGTCCGAGACCCAGGGGATCGTGGTCCTGGAGGCCATGGCCGCCGGCTTGCCCGTGGTGGCCGTGGCCTCGGATGCGGCGGAGGATTTGCTGAGAGATGGCCGGGCCGGCATCCTCACGCCGGAGGAGCCGGAGCCGTTCGCGAGAAGCGTGGTGAGGCTGTGGGCACAGCCGGCACGACGGCAGGCCATGGGGATGGCGGGACGGCGGATCGCGGCGGAATATGCCCCGGATGCCTGTGCCGCCAGACTGCTCGGCCTCTACGAAGGGCTGGTTCGCGTCGGCCGGACCGTTCCGGCCCATGTTCGCGCGGTCCGACCCAGGGAAGCCTGACCATGGAAAATGCAAAACCGATCCGCCTTCGGCGGAACAACGGACAACCGAGGACAACGACTGCCCGATTTTTGCTCGTCAGTTGTCAGGATTACGTTGGGGTGAGTTCGGCAAGAGATGGACTCGCTCGTTGACCGTTTCCTGGAACACCTGGTGGTGGAGCGCGGCCTGGCCCAGAACAGCCTGGAGGCGTATCGGCGCGATTTGACGCGCTATGCGGCCTATCTCAAGGGCCGGCGCAAGCGGGTGACCGCCCTGGATCGGGCCGAGGTGCCCCGGTACTTGCTGGCGCTGCGCGAGGCGGAACTGAGCCCGCGTTCCGTCGCTCGCCACCTGTCGGCGATCCGCCAGTTTCACCGCTTCCTGGTCCGCGAGGGCCACGCCGCCGACGATCCTACGGCCCACCTGGAGTCTCCCCGTCCGTGGCGCCGGCTCCCCACGGTGCTGAGCAGTGACGAGGTGGATCGTCTCCTGGTTCCTCGCGAGGCAAAAACCCCCCAGGGATTCCGGGATCGGGCCATGCTGGAACTGCTGTATGCGTCCGGATTACGCGTGTCGGAGCTGGTGGGACTGCGCCTGGCCGACCTCAACCTTGCCGTCGGGATCGTCCGCGTCCTGGGGAAAGGCGACAAGGAGCGGCTGGTCCCCTTGGGGGATGCTGCGGCGGAGAACCTGCGCGCCTATCTCACCCACGGGCGGCCCCGGATGGAGAAGCGCCGCCCCAGCCCCCACCTCTTTCTGGGCCGGCACGGCCGCGGGCTGACGCGCCAGATGTTCTGGCAGATCCTGAAGCGATACGTCCGCGCCGCGGGCATTACCAAATCCGTGTCACCCCACACGCTCCGTCACTCCTTCGCCACCCACCTCTTGGAGCGGGGGGCGGACCTCCGCTCGGTCCAGCTCATGCTCGGCCACGCCGACATCGGCACCACCCAGATCTACACCCACCTGAGCCGCGCCCACCTCAAGGCCATCTACGACAAGTATCATCCCCGCGCCTAACCAAAAGGCGTTCGACCGTTTCCGCCTGCGGCGGATTCGAGGGTTCGGCTGTTCCCTGAAATCAGTTCGGCTTGGGGTCAGGCTTTGGTAATTTGCTTTCTCGCCACTGGAGAATAAGCAAATAACCAAAGCCTGACCCCTAAGATGTGACCCCGAAGATGATCGTTGCAGACCTTTGCGATCTCGGCGTGCTTGGCGGTTGAATCGCTTCGTCAGGTCAGGTCGAGCTTGATGTGGAGTTCGCGCAGTTGGGCCGGGTCCACCGGGGAGGGGGCGGCCGTCATGAGGTCCTGCGCCCGCTGCGTCTTGGGGAAGGCGATGACGTCGCGGATGGATGGCGCCCCGGTCAGGATCATCACCAGCCGGTCCAGGCCGAAGGCGATGCCCCCGTGGGGGGGCGTGCCGTACTCCAGGGCGTCCAGGAGGAATCCGAAGCGGGCCCGCGCCTCCTCCGGACCGATGCCCAGGGCCTGGAACATCTTACTCTGGACCTCCCGCCGGTGGATCCGGATGCTCCCCCCTCCGACCTCGGCCCCGTTCAGGACCAAGTCGTACGCCTTGGCCCGGATCTTCCCTGGGTCGGTGTCAAACAGCGGGATGTCCTCGTCCATGGGGGACGTGAACGGGTGGTGCATGGCCGACCACCGCCCCTCCTTTTCATCCCATTCCAGCAGGGGAAAGTCGGTGACCCAGGTGATGGCCAGCGCGTCCGGGTCGATCAGCTTCAGCTCCTGGCCGAAGCGCAGGCGCAGCCGCCCCATGGCGTCCGCCGCCGCCTTCGGCCGGTCCACACAGAGCAAGAGCAGATCCCCCTCCTCGCCGTGCATCCGCTCGCGGAGCCGTTGCAGGGTGTCGGCCGACAGGAACTTGGCGATCGGCGAGGTGATGCCGTCGGGGCCGATCTTGAACCAGGCGAGGCCCTTGGCCCCGAACCCTTTGGCGAACTCCTCGAGCTGATCGAGCTGGCTCCGGGAGTAGCCGCCGCATCCCTTGACGTTCAGCGCCACGGCCCGGCCCCCACTCTCCAGCGGCTGGGCGAAGGCACGGAACGACGTCCCCGCGAAGAGGTCCCCCATGTCCTGGAGTTCCAGGCCGAAGCGGGTGTCCGGCGCATCCAGCCCGAACCGCCGGATGGCCTCGTCGTAGGTGAGGCGCGGGAACGGCCGGGGCAGGTCCGCGCCCTTGATCTCCCGGAAGATCTCGGTGACCAGCCCCTCCATGGTGGTGAGAACCGCCTCGCGGTCCACGAAGGACATCTCGATGTCGATCTGTGTGAACTCCGGTTGGCGGTCGGCCCGAAGGTCCTCGTCCCGGAAGCACTTCACGATCTGGAAGTACCGGTCGAAGCCGGAGATCATGAGGAGCTGCTTGAACAGTTGCGGCGACTGGGGCAGGGCGAAGAACTCACCCGGGTTGATCCGGCTCGGGACCAGGTAGTCCCGGGCACCCTCCGGCGTGCTCCTGGTGAGGACGGGCGTCTCGACCTCGACGAACCCCTGGGAATCGAGGTAGCGGCGGGTCACCTGGTAAAACCGGTGCCGCAGGCGCAGGTTCCGCTGAAGCGGCGCCCGTCGCAGGTCCAGGTACCGGTAGGTCAGGCGGATGTCCTCGGC
>JACPAT010000050.1 GCA_016180655.1 Candidatus Methylomirabilota bacterium
TCCGTCGGGACGTTGATGATGGGGCAGAGTTCGTGACGATCATGTGGTTCGATTCCCTGGATGCGGTGCGGGCGTTTGCGGGCGACGACTATGAAGTCGCCGTCGTTCCCCCGAAGGCGAGGCAGCTCCTGTCGCGCTTCGACGCTCGCTCCGCACACTATCAAGTCGCTGAATCCCCTGCTTGAGACAGGTCCGGTCGGTGTAACTGGGCAGTGCGCCGCGGGAGGTCAAGATTTACGCACATGGCTACGATGAGCTGGCTGCTGAGGAGGCGAGCATGACGCATAGACGCCAGACCAAGCTCGTGCATGAGGGGGAATATGTCGCCGAAGTCGAGGTGGAACTGCTCGAGTCGGCGGAGGGGTGGGCGCCGTATTTATCGCTAGAAGAGGCCCAGAAATTGGATGAGGTACGGGAGGCCCTGCGGCGAGGCGATCTCACGACCGCAAGCAAGCTGGCTCGTGTCTTCCGCCTCACCCCTGTTACTGGGTAGTCCCCTCTCGATGGTTCGCCGTGGGCATCGCCTTGATGCGCAAAAATGGTACCGGGAAATGGTGCGGGATCCTACTTCGCAGGGGGAACAGGAAATGACAAAGCCACTAAAGCCGCAACGTCCCCCTCTACATGCGAAAACGGATCTACGATACCTGAAACGGTTGAAAGGCTTGAGGGCCGGAGGGCTAGAACGGTGGTTAACTTCGAAGTGAGATCCTGTAACTGAAAGGAGTCTCACCATGCAGTGGGAAGAAATCCGCACCCACTATCCTCAACAATGGCTGCTCGTTGAAGCTATCAAAGCTCATTCCACAGGCAGCACACGCATCCTCGAACAACTCGCCGTGATGGGTACATTTCCCGATTCAGTCACCGCGATGAAGAGCTATGCACAACTCCATCGCGAGGCCCCAGGCCGTGAACTGTACGTGTTCCATACCAGCCGTGAGACACTCGACATCACCGAGCGCCAATGGCTAGGAATTCGGGGATCGCGATGAACATCCGCGTTGGAAAATCTGCGTAATCTGCGTAATCTGCAGATAAGTGGAGTCGGACCCTCTGCGGTTTCGTTGATCGCGTTGATGGTGCTTCTCCGGTAACCTCTGCGGTTTCCTCCCTTCGGAGTCTCCGATGTACTCCCCCGCGCTTCCCCTCACGGGTTGGATTTTCGATGTGTACCCGACATCCGGCGGGATGGTGGTGTGGATCGTGGACGCCGAGGGGAAGAGCCACCGGTTGGTGGACCCATTCCAGCCCAGCTTCTACGCGGCCGGCCCGGTGGCGGCCCTGCGGCAACTGGCCGCGGACCTTTCCAGGATGCGGCTGGCGGCGCCGGTGGGCATGGCCCGCCGGCAGGAGTTCTGGACCGGCGAGCCCCGCGACGTCCTGGAATTCATCCTCCTCGATCCGGAACGACAACCCGCGCTCCTTCGCCGGCTCGCCGTTCCCCGACCGGGCATCACCCTGTACGACTGCGACCTGCCACTGTCGCTGAGCTACTGTCATGCTCGCAGGGTTTTCCCACTTGCAAAAGTCGTGGTGTTCCCAAATGACGCGGCCAATCCGAAATTCGAAATTCGAAATCCGAAATTGCGCTTCGAGGTAGAGGGGTCGGCGTGGGACCTGGAGTATCCGGAGCCGCCGCTCACCCTGATGGCCCTGACCGGCCAGGGGGACGAGCAGGGACGCGGCGCCCCGCTCGGGAAGCTCCGCTCCCTCACCATCAGTTGCGAGGGCGAGACGACCACCCTCGACGAGGGCGACCCCGAGACGCTCCTCGGCGAGCTGAACACGCTGATCCGCCGCCTCGATCCCCACGTCCTGGTCACGGACTGGGGCGACGCCTTCCTGGTCCCGGCCCTCCTCGGCCTGGCGCGCCGCGCCGAGGCCCCGCCGGAGTTCGACCGCGAGGTGGTGCGCCGCCGCATCCGGAGCGCGGGGCGCTCCTACTTCTCCTACGGCCGCGTCGTCTACCAGGCGCCGTCGTATCCGTTCTTCGGCCGCTGGCACCTGGACTCACGCAACTCCTTCCTGCTGAAGGAGACGGCGCTGGCCGGCCTGCTGGAGCTCAGCCGGCTCTCCAAGGTCCCGGTCCAGAAGATGGCCCGGACCTCGCCCGGCTCGGCCATCAGCATGATGCAACTGGACCGGGCGCTCACCGACGGCATCCTGATCCCCTGGAAGAAGGGTGAGCCAGAGCGCTGGAAGACCGCCTGGGACCTTCTGGTCGCGGACAAGGGCGGCCTGGTCTACCAGCCCATCACGGGTCTCTACGAGGGCGTGGCCGAGATTGATTTCGCCTCCATGTACCCGGCCATGATGGTCCACCACAACATCTCGCCCGAGACGGTGGACTGCGCCTGCTGCCCCGACAACGCCGCGCCCGAGATCGGCTACTCGACGTGCCGCCGGCGCGAGGGCCTGGTCACCCGGACGCTCCGGCCGATCCTCCTGCGCCGGCAGGCGCTGAAGCGCCTCCGCGATGCGGCCTTTGGCCCCGCCCGCGAGCGCTATGACCACCGCCAGACCGCCCTCAAGTGGATCCTGGTGACCTGCTTCGGGTACCTCGGCTACAAGAACGCCCGCTTCGGGCGGATCGAGGCGCACGAGACGGTGACCGCCTATGCCCGGGAGAAGCTGCTCACCGCCCGCGCCATCGCCGAGGCGCGCGGCTTCCGCGTCCTCCACGCCATCGTGGACTCCATGTGGATCCAGAAGGCGGGGGCAACCGAGGCGGAGAGCCGGGACCTCTGCCGGGCCATCCGAGAGGCCGTGGGGATCGCCATCAACCTGGAAGGCATCTACAAGTGGGTGAGCTTCCTCCCCTCGCGGGTGGACCCGGCCGTCTCCGTGGCCAACCGGTACCTGGGGGCCTTCCGCTCCGGGGAATTGAAGCTGCGGGGAATCGACCTGCGCCGGTCCGACACGCCGCCGCTGGTCGCCGAGGCCCAGCAGCGCATGGTGGAGATCCTGGCGCAGGCGGATGACCTGGCCGGGTTCGCGGCGCGGATCCCGGAGGTGCTGGAGGTCTTCGTGGAGTACGCCTGGCGGCTGCGCGAGGGGCAGGTGCGCCTCACGGACCTCACCATCAAGCGAACCGTCTCCAAGGAGGCGGGCGAGTACAAGACCAACAGCCAGATCGGCCTGGCCAGCCGCCAGATGGCCGACCGGGGCGTGGCGGTCCATCCGGGGGAACGGGTGCGCTACGTGATCACCGACGCCGACGCGCGGAGTGCCGAGGATCGGGTGCGGGCCATCCCCTTCCTCGCGCCCGACACCCTCTACGACACCGGCAAGTACCTGGAGCTTCTCTGCCGGGCCGTCGAGACGCTCCTCTGGCACCACGGGTACGATCACGGCCGGCTGCTTCGCATCCTGGCCGAGCGGGGGGTCATTCCGGAGTAGGAGCGTTCGGCAGTTCGAGCGTTCGATGGTTCGGTCGTTCCCGACCCACCGAACAGCCGAACCTTCCTTAGACACGAAGGGGGAAACCCGAATCAGGTCTCCCCCTTCACAGCCGGGATGCGATAGCGATGTGAACTACTGGATCGGCGCCACCAGGACCACTTCACCCCACCACTTTTGCCGCTGGGCAACCTCGATGTCCCGCTTGGTGGTAGTCTCGGGCGTTCCGCGCTTCAGGGAATAGCCCATGTGCCTCCAGGAGGCGAAGTGCGCCCCGTTCTTGCGGGTCTCTTCCAGAGCTGCCTGCGTGCTTGCTGAACAGGCCGACAAAGACAGGAACATTCCAACCACGGCCAGCACCACCCACATCCTTCTCTGCATAGGGGTTCCCTCCTTTCCTATTATTATCCTATCCCGGAATTTCCGGTCGTGTCAAGGGTGACCTGACCTCCTTGGTCGAAGCCGACCAGCCGGTCAGCCAGCCGCGAGTACCGGCGGAGCGTGGCGTCGTTCTTGACGGCCACGGCCAGGGCCTTCTTCGTCCCCACCAGGACCAAGAGACGCTTGGCCCGGGTGACGGCCGTGTACACCAGATTGCGCTGGAGCATGGGGTAGTGCGTGGTGTGCATCGGCAGGATCACGGCGGGATACTCGCTCCCCTGGCTCTTGTGCACGGTGGCCGCGTAGGCGAGCACCAGCTCGTCCAGCTCGCTCACGTCGTAGGTCACGGGCCGGCCGTCCACGCCCACGACCACCTCCTGCTCCTGCAGGTCAATCCGCGCGATCCGCCCGATGTCCCCGTTGTAGACCTCCTTGTCGTAGTTGTTCCGGATCTGCATCACCCGATCGCCCTGGCGGAAGACGCGCCCGCCCCGCATCACCTCCGTCCGGCCGCCCTGGGGGGGATTCAGGGCCGCCTGGAGGGCGGCGTTCAGTTGGGCCGCCCCGATCACGCCCCGGTGCATGGGGGTGAGCACCTGGATGTCCTCGACGGGGTCCAGGCCGTAGCGCGCGGGCAGCCGACGCGAGGCCAGCTCCACGATGAGCTGCTGAAGGTCCTCCGGATCCTCCTCGACCAGGAAGTGGAAGTCGCTCTCCTCGCCCCGGGGCGGCGGGGAGAGGTCGGGGAACTCCCCGCGGTTCACCCGGTGGGCGTTTTGCACGATGCGGCTCTTCTCCGCCTGGCGGAAGATCTCGGTGAGGCGCACGGCCGGCACCCGGCCCGAGTCCAGGATGTCCCGCAGGACGGTGCCGGGTCCGACGGAGGGGAGTTGGTCCGCGTCGCCCACCAGGATCAGCGTCGCCATCAGCGGGACCGCCCGCAGCAGGCTGTTCATGAGGGCGATGTCGATCATGGAGGCCTCGTCCACGATCACCAGGTCCGTCTCCAGGGGACGCTGCGCGTTCCGCTGGAACCCCGCCGAGGCGGGGCTCCACTCCAGCAGGCGATGGATCGTCATCGCCTCGCGGCCCGTGGCCTCGGCCATCCGCTTGGCCGCCCGGCCCGTGGGGGAGGCCAGGTGGATCCGGACGCCTTTCCTCTCCAGGATCTGGATGATGCAGCGGAGGATGGTG
>JACPAT010000051.1 GCA_016180655.1 Candidatus Methylomirabilota bacterium
CGCCGCTCGGCCGGGGGGCGGGCGGCGCCGGGGAGGGCCTCCGCGTCGACGTCGACCGGGTAGAACTTCCCGCAGGCCGCGCACCGCCAGAGGTCGCAGAGGCGCGTCCCCTCCGGCGTCCGGCACTCCGACGAGAGGGCCACCTCCCAGTTCCCGCAGAAGGGGCAGGTCCCCTGGACGTACCGATCAGGAAGAAAACGTTTGTCCGTTGGGCAGTAGGGTAGGGGAGTGGTGTCGGTGTAGATGAAGGTGAGGGTCCGTCCGCCGGGGTCCGTGACCGTGGCCAGGCGCCCGTTGCTGTAGGTGAGCGCCGTCCGCCACCCGGCGCGGGTCACGATGGCCTGAAGGCGACCGTTCGGGTCGAACTCCCAGCGGAGGCCGTCCCGCTCCGTCTCGGTGAAGCCGCTGGTGGACTTGACCAGGGTACTGGTCTCCCGGGCGGGGGCCGCGACCCGGTAGGTGTCGGAACTCCCAGTGACCAATTCGTAGAACCGGACTTTCCCTGCGCCATTCCGGACGCGGATGACGCCGGGCCGCAGCTCTTTCAACTCGAAGTCAAAGGGGTGGGTCCACCCCAGGCCCAGAGGCCCCTGATAGGAGGACTGGCTGTTGTAGGTCCGGGTGAAGGCGAAGCGGCCGAAGGCGGAGGGATAGGCCAGATCCTGCTGCTGGGTGTACATGTTCCCGGTGGTGACGCTGATGGGCTTGCCCACTTTTCCGCACGGGTCACCAGGTCCCTGGGCGGTGTCCTGGGGCCGGTTCTCGGGCGGAGCCGGGGGGCGACCCCCGAAGCTCGCCCCAACGATGACACCTCCGGTGACCATCACCTGCTGGGGGTTGGGGGGCGGGCCCCCCGTGGGCAGGCTCACGCTGACCACGTACGTATGGCTCCCCCCTTCGGGGACACTGATGCCGCGCCCGAACATGGGGTAGTGCGGATCGTAGGGCGGGAAGAGGTAGGCACCCGCGGCATCGGTGCGGGCGACGGGCACATAGCCCCCATCGGTCGGGACGGCCGACACCACCGCCCCCTCCACGGGGCGGCCGGTGTTATCCTGGACCGTCCCTTGGATGTTCCCGAACATGCTCGCCACGGTAAGGATGACGGGCGGGATGGGGTCGCAGGTGAACACCGCGGCGACAAAGCGGCAGGTGATCGTGATCCGCTCCTCTTTGCCATAGTGGAACGCGACCGAGGAGGCACTCACCCGGACGGTCACCCCGCCCTCGAGCCGACGGTCGGCCGGCACGGGGAAGCTGAAGCTGCCGCCCGGGCCGAAGCCGGTGAACCCCAAGAGGATGTCCGTGGTCGCGAAGTAGACACTGCCCTCCACGATGGGGCCGGGATCGGCGGAGACCACGGCGCCCGTGAAGGTCGGCACCGCGGCGCGGGCGCCGGGCGCGGCCAGGAGGCCGACTAAGGCGGCGGCCAGCGCGAGGACCACTCCACCCCGTCGGGGGCGCAGGCAGCGGGCAGCCATGATGTCCCTCCGGATGCAAAAGATCAGGCCGTTGAAGACGAAGCTGGAGGAGGCTGGGACGCCAACGCGCGCGCTGGGCCCGCTCCAGGCCCCTGGGGGTCAGTGCCTCTTCCGCCTCCCGCGAGATCCCGTGACCCTCGGGAGCGTGCTGAGCGCACCCTTTACGTATCTGGAACCCTGCCCAGAGGCGGCAAGTCCCTCATCGGTGGTGTAGGTGGCAGGAGGAGTCTGCTTTGGTTCATTCGAGACTGTTACTGGGCGAGCGGGGAGGGGGCGCAAGCCGGGGACGGCGGGCGACCAGCGGCACAGGCGGCGGCGAAGGGCCGACGGCATGGGCGGCTCCCGGGGTGGGGGATGAGGAAGCAGGAGCCCTGGGGAGGTGTGGTGGGGTCGTCTCTATCGCAGAGGGGGCGGGGCGTCAAGCGGAATGTCTTCTCATTTTCGGACAAAATCTTCTCATTTCCGGCCATCCACCCGGCGGCGCCTCCGGGGCCGCACCTTCCGGTCGCCCAAGCTGCCCTGGTGGGAGCGGAATTCCGAGGGGGTGACACCACAAGAGGTCTTGAAGATCCTGCAAAACGTCGTGAGGCGGGCATACCCCACGGCCTGGGCGATCTGTTCGATGCCGAGCCGCGTCGTGCGCAGGAGTTTTCGTGCCCGCTGCATCCGCACCTCGGTGAGGTAGCGGCGCGGGGTCTTCCCGTACGCCTCCTGGAAGCGCCGGCGGAGATGGCGCTCGCTCAGGCCGACTTCCTTGGCCAAGGAGGCCGTCGTGTGTTGCTGCTCAGGGTGCTCGTCCAGCAAGCGGCAGGCGTGCGCCACGGGGTCCAGAAGTGGTTCGCCTTGATGCACCAGCCGGGACAGGGTGGCCTGAAGCTCTGGCAGCTTGACAGGCTTCTTCAGGTAGTCGTCTACTTGCGTCCGTACGGCGCGGATGGCCAGTTCCTCCGAACTGTGCCCCGTGAGGAGAAGGATCCGAGCCCGGGAAAGGGTCCGGAATCGCGCGATGAGATCCAGGCCGTGCTCATCGCCGAGAACCGCGTCCAGGACGATCGCCGCCACGGCGTGGCGCCGCAGGAGCGCGCAGGCCTCCTTCCCCGTGGCGGCACTGTGGACGACGTAGGTGCCCTGGAGCGCCGCGGCCAGCGCCTCGCGGATGGCAGGATCGTCGTCCACGATCAAGATGTGTGGGGCAGCGTCACGCATGGCCCGGCCTCTCTCGCTTCCGTAGCCAGAGCAGGGGACGTGCCAGACATGCGGATCAGGATAACCCCCCGAAATTCCGGGCACGATTTCCCACGGAGTATGGCACAAAGGCGGCCGGCGCACACCGTCGGATACCACCCTGTATCTGAATCATGCTCTGGCCGGAGAGGACGGAAGGGGGCGGAGGCGGGCATGGCTCACAGCCGGGGGAACCCCGGCCCCAATCGAAGAGCCCAAATTGCGATCCGTCCCACCTCTCTGTGAATCGCCACCTCTCGTGCATCCATACCGCGGGCGCCCCCAGCTCAGAGGGCTTCGATCCGCACGTGCTGCCGGGCGGCGTACTCCAGGATGATGGGCGGCGTGAAGGATCCGATGGGGACGAAGAGGACGGCAGATCCGGCTCCCGCGTCGGCCGCCAGGGCTGCGGCCTGATCCACCTGGTCGAAGAGAACGTTGCCCCGCTCTTCCTTGCAGTGCACCACGATCAGCTCCCGGTGGCGGCTCACCAGGAAGTGCAGCTCGGAGCCGTTCTCCAGGAGGAGATCGCGCTGGATCGTCCATCCCTGGGAGGCCGGGTAGTGGGAGGCAAGGTGCGCGGCCACGAGATCTTGAATCGGGACCATGACCATGTGGGAGGGCCTCCGTGGGGGGACAGCACGGCTTGCGTGGGGTGTGTAGCACGCAGGCAAGAGGGGTGTCAAGCGACCGAGGGTGGTGAGGAGGAGGCAGAAGACGCTCGCCGAACCAATGGAGAGGACCGTCGCTCGGTTGGCCCGGGGGGTTGACGCAGCGAAGTCACTGGAGAGCGGGGGCCGTGAAGATGTTGGAGGCCCCGGGCTCAGACCAGGAGCATCTCCATTCCTTGGCGCCGGTCGTCCCGCCGACGGTTTGCGGTCACCGACCGCCGCCTCCGGCGTCGCTCTCGGTACCGCCGATCGAGAACCACCCGGATCTCACGTCGGTTCCGCAGGGCCGTCACCATTTGCCCGTACAGGTGCAAGCACTTCCGCGAAACCACCAGCGTATGGATAGCCGTGTCGCTCATGGCGTCTCCCTGGCCGGCCCGGGAACGGCCGGCAGCCAGAAGCGGATGCAGGTCCCTGCGCCGGGGGAGCTCTCCGCGACGATGCGACCCCCGTGCTGCTCGATCAGGGCCCGACAGATGTAGAGCCCCAGCCCCGTTCCCTCCCCGCCGCCCACCCGGTAGAATTTCTCGAACACGCGCGGAAGGTGCTCGCCGGGGATCCCTGGCCCGTCATCCGCCACCGCCAGCTCCACCCCGGTGGAGTCCCCCGGCACGTCGGCAGCCGTGAACCCGGTGTCCGCGGCGCAGGCGGCTCGCGCCCTGAGCGCGATGCGGCCGCCCGGTCCCAGGGCCTTGACGGCGTTGCTTACAAGATTCCCCAGGATCTGATCGAGACGACCCGCATCGGCCGACACGGGAGGCAGCTTTCCCGCAACCTCGACCTGGATCTGCAGGCCTCGCTCGGCGGCGACCGCCCGGAACCGATCGGCCGCCCGGCGGAGCGCCTCGTCCACCCGCAGGCGAACCCGACGGAGTTCAAGCTTGCCCGCCTCGATGCGCGCCGAGTCCAGGAGGTCGCTCACCAGCTGGCCGAGCCGGTCGGCGTCCTGCCGGGCCGCATCCAGGATCTCCTCCCGGCTCGCCGCGGGCAGTCGCGGGTCGGCCAGCAAGTCCAGCCCCACGCGGATGGACGTCAGGGGGGTCTTCAGGTCATGGCTGACCATAGCGAGGAAGTCCGACTTGAGCTGGTCCAGCACCCGCAGTCGCTGGTTCAGGATCGAAAGCTCCCCGATCTTCTCCCACAATTCCGTCTGGTCCTGAAGGACGACCAGCCATCCCCCTTCCCGATCCTCCCCGCCGAGCGGGCTGGCGTGGAGGACGAGCACCCGCTCGTGGGCCGTCAGGGTCAGGTTCAGCGGCCGCTGCTTCCGGGCCAGGGCCGCCCGCAGCTCCTTGGCCGTGGCCGGATCGAACAGATCTGGCAGTTCTTGCCCGACTACCTCTCGCTCGACCCGGGCCAGGAGCCGCTGGGCGGCGGGGTTGAAATAGACGACCTTGCCCGCCGAATCCGCCTCGATGACCCCCTCGGCGATCTCCGCCAGGATGGCCTCATGGTGCCGCTTCAGGGCGAGAAGTTCCACGACCATCCCGCGGGGGTGGGCGCGCTCCATGCCGAAGATGGCTCCGGGCTCCGGCGCGGTCGGGCGATCGGCCCCCGCCAGGCGTTTCAGGACCGCATCGACATGGGCGCGC
>JACPAT010000117.1 GCA_016180655.1 Candidatus Methylomirabilota bacterium
AGGCGAATGTCGAATATCGAATCCGCCAGAGGCGGAAATATCGAATGATGAACCACGGGGGAACTGCCATGAAGCTGGTCCTGATCGTCTTCAACTTCATCTACGATGAACCGATGCGGGCCATGATCGAACGGCTCCGGATCCCCGGATTCACGGAGGTGCCCAAGGTGTTCGGCACCGGGGAGTCGGGGAAGCGTTTCGGCACGCACGCCTTTCCGGGCCACGACACCATGCTTCTGGCCGTGGTCCCGGAAGAGCGGGTGGGCTCCTTCCTCGACGAGATCGCGGCCTTCAAGCGGGGACTCACCGACCGGGCGAAGCGGCACGGGGGCATCAAGGCCTTTGTTCTGCCGGTGGAGCAGATGGTCTAAGGCCGTGAGGCGTTAGGCGGGAGGCGTAAGGCGATCGAAATGCGGAATGACGCCGTCCCCCTCACGCCTTCCGCCTTACCCCTGACGCCAAGAATTCAGCGGACGATCCGGAACTGGCTGCTGAGGGTGGCCAGCGGCTTGCCGTCGGCGGATACCGGCGTCCAGGACAGGGTGAGGAGGGTGCCCTTCTGGGTGGCCTGCTGCAGGTAGAGGAACCCCTCGACGCGGGCGCCGGGGAGGATCCGCCCCTCACGCAGCCCCAGCGTCAGGATGTCATAGGCGGGAGCCCCGGGCCAGCGGTACGGATACTCGGGGCCGGCAAAGGGATACGGGTAGTAGGGCGAAAAGAATGGCGACCAGGGACGAGACGGCCAGGACGGATAGGGCCACCAGGGATCGTGAAATGCCAGCAGGGGTGTGGCAGCCGGCGGCCGTCGTACGGATGCCCATCCCGGGTCGTCGGATTCCCGACGCCCCCCGGAGAGGGCCCGGGCCACCTCGGCCGGCGGCACCGCCCGGTACTGGTTCCGGGACTCATCCACTGCCAGGAAATCCCCGTAGCGAACCTGGATCTCCTCCGTCCGCTCGTTTTCGATCCTGACCTCGACGGGGGTATAGGAGCGGCCGAGGTCGCTGGGGGAACCCCGCCAGGTGTTCGGTAGGAGGGTCAGGCGGATGCCGGCATCTGTCAGGGTCACGCTCGGCCGGGAAGGTCCCGCGGCAGCCTCGAGGCGGGGCCCGGCGCAGCCTGCCAGGAGGCCTGGTGCCGCGAGGCCGGCGAGGCCGACGCAGAAGACGCCGAGTGCTCGCCTTCGCTGCTTCCGCATGACGCGTTGCCCGCTCGAAGCCCCTTGATTTTTTCCCGCCCGGAGATATAATCCCGCCGCCTGAGCCAGGGGGGCTTCCACACAGATCATACCAGGGTTTCCGCGGTAAACCAATCACGCGCACCAGGGGAGATCGGATGGCCACAAGACGCGCTGAACTGGAAAAGCTGACCGCGCCGAAGCTTCGCGAGCTGGCTCTGGAGAAGTACCCAAACATCACCGGCGTCTCGGGGATGAAGAAGGAAGAGCTGGTGGAGGCGATCCTGGCCGAGGAGGTCAAGCTTGGCCTGCGCCCCAAGGAGGAGGGCCGGCAGGCCACGGCCCAGATGGGTGTGACCCAGTTGAAGGCGGCCATCCGGGCGCTCAAGAAGACCCGGGATGCGGCCCTGCAGGGGAAGGATCGCGGGGGCCTGGCAACGGTCCGCCTGCAGATCAAGCGGATGAAGCGGCGACTCAGGAAGCTGCGGGAGGCATCTTAGGAAATTTCGGATTTCGAATTTCGGATTGCGGATTTGAGTGTCAATCCGAAATCCGCATTCCACAATCCCAGATTCATCAAGGGGGTGCTATGCCGACTTATGATTTTCGCTGTGGCGGGTGCCGGAAGAAGTTCACGCTGACGATGTCCATCACGGATCGGGACCGGAAACGGATCAAGTGTCCGAAGTGCGGGTCCAGCAAGAAAGAGGCGGTCTTTTCCTCCTTCTTTGCCAAGACGTCGCGGAAGAGCTAGGGGCCGCCAGCCGTTGCGCGAGAGGGGTGCCGGATGGCCGGGACGGCCGCGACCCGGGACAGCGCGGCGCGGGCCGGGATGCCTCCCGCGCAGCCGGCGGTGTGATCCCCGGACGCGTCTGGCGCGCCTGCGATGCGGCGCTTCCCGGCCGGTAGGCGGGAAGGTTCAGGTGGGTAGCCGATGATACTGGTCACCGGGGCAACCGGGTTCGTGGGGCGACACCTGGTCCGGCGGCTGTGCGGCGCCGGGGAAGCGGTACGCTGCCTCGTCCGCCCGGGCTCTCCGGGTCTCCAGTGGCTGGAATCCCACCCGCTGGAGGTGATGCCGGGCCACCTGCTGGATGCCGATGCCCTGGCCGCGGCCTGCCAGGGAAGCCGGAAGATCATCCATCTGGCCGCGCCCATCCACGAGGGGCGGGATGCCTGGGTGGAGCGGGTCCACTGCGAGGGCATGGCCCGGCTGGTGGAGGGCGCGCGGGCGGCCCGGGTCGAGCGGCTGCTGATGGTGAGCCCGCTCGGGACCGGGTCATCGGCCGGCCTGCCGTTCCTGCGGAGCCGGGGGCGGGCCGAGGATCTGCTCCGCGAGAGTGGCCTCCCCTTCGTGATCCTCCAATCCTCCCTGATGTTCGGCCTGGGGGACCGGCTGATCAGCGGCATGATCCGGCTGCTCACGCGGACGGGGCTCCTCCTGATCCCGGGGACGGGCAAGACCATGCTCCAGCCCATCTGGGTGGGAGACGTGGTCTCGTGTCTGCTGCGGGCGCTCCACGACGAAGAGGTGCTGGACCGCACCATCCCCATCGGCGGCCCGCAGCACCTCACCTACGAGGAGATCGCGGACCAGGTGGGCAAGATGCTGAACATCCCACGAGTGAAGGTCCACCTGTCGCGGCGGGCCGTCGCCTGGGCGACCCGGCTGCTGGAAGGCCTGGGGCTGAATCCGTTCCTGGGGTATCGCCACCTGGAACTTCTGGAGGTGGGGACCATCACCGCCCTCGACGCGGTGAGGCGCAGCTTCGGGTTTCAGCCGATGCCGCTGATCGAGGGGGTGGCCTATCACCTCGTGCCCAGGAGGGAGATGGGGGCGCCGCGACCGCCGTCGGGGGCCGAGCGGGGGTCGCGCACCCGTGATCAGCGGTAGCCGGTGAGGGATGGGGATCGTGCCATCGGGTGAACCCGGGGACCGGGATGTCTGGTCCGCCGGGTTTTTTGTTGCCCGCAGCAAGAGGATCCAGCGAGCGCCCCTCGCAGCGGGGCTGGGCCTGATCCTGTTCCTGGGGATGGTGGTGGCCGCAGGGGGCCAGGATCTGGAGATCGGCCGGCCGGCGCCCGAGTTCGCCCTCACGGATCTCGCCGGCAATACCCACCGGCTCTCCGACTACCGGGGGAAGGTGGTCCTCCTGAATTTCTGGGCAACCTGGTGTGTCCCCTGCCGGACCGAGATGCCCTCCATGGAGCGGGCCTATCGCGCCCTCAAGGACCGGGGATTCGCCGTCGTGGCGGTGAGCCTGGACACGGGCCCCCGGAGCACGGTGGAAGCCTTCGTGAAGGAGCTGGGCCTGACGTTCCCGGTCCTGCTGGACCCCCGCGGGACGAGCGTTCAGGCCTATCGTCTGCCGGGCGTGCCGGCCAGCTTCCTGATTGACCGGAGGGGCCGGCTGGCCGCGCGGGAGCTGGGGCCGCGCGACTGGAACGCCGGCCTGGCCCGAGCACAATTGGAGGCTCTCCTCAAATGATCACCCGGCGGCAGTTCGTCACGGCGGCCATCGGTCTCGCCGCGGGGTCGTGTCTCGATCTCCCCGTCGCGCGTCCTGCCTCCTGGCGCCGCGGTGCTGACGCGCCCACGCGGCGGAGCGAGGTGGCGGCCGCCGTGCTGGGCGAGGCGATCTACGTGGTGGGCGGGTTCGGCGGGGCGGGCGGCCTGGTGGAGGCCTACCACCCCCTCGCCAATCGCTGGGAACGGCGCACCACGCTTCCCCTGGGGCTCCACCATACGGCCGTGGTCGCCATGAACGACTACCTGTTCGTCGTGGGGGGCTACCGGGACGGCTGGATCGCGAGCGATGCCGTCTTGGCGTACGACGCCGGCGCCGATCGGTGGCAGGCCCGGCGGCCGATGCCGACCGCCCGGGGTGCCCTGGCGGCCGCTGGGCACGCCGGGAAGATCTTTGCCTTCGGCGGGGCGGCCGCGTCCCGCAACAGCACGGCGACCGAGGTGTACGATCCCGTGACGGATGCGTGGCAGGCCCGGGCGCCCCTGCCGACCGGGCGGGACCACCATGCGGCCGCGGTCGTGGACGGGAAGATCTCCGTAATCGGCGGTCGTCTGAACGGGTCCTATGCGCGCAATCTCGGGATCGTGGAGGAATACAACCCTGCCGCAGACACCTGGCGAATGCGGGCCCCGTTACCTACCCCGCGCAGCGGGATCGGGGCTGCGGCCCTGCGCGGACGCATCTATGTGGTAGGAGGCGAGGCGCCCGAGGGGACCTTTTCCCAGGTGGAGATCTTCGATCCCGTCTCGAACCGGTGGAGTCGCGGCCCGGACCTGCCCACACCCCGCCATGGCCTGGGCGTGGTGGCGTTTCAGGGGCGTCTGTATGTCCTGGCGGGTGGCCCCACGCCGGGTGGGTCGGCGAGCGCCGCGGTCGAGATCCTCGAACCCTGACCCACAGAGCCGAGAGCCGAGAGCCGTGAGCCGCGAGGGAGATCTATCCTGAGATCTGGACCCCATCCTCCCCGTCCGGGTGCAGCCGCGAATCCGTGGCCACGTGGCGGGTGGCCGCCAGGGTGAGGTGGTGAGGTGGGAGGCGTTCTCCGGGACAGGCACAGGCAATCATATGGAGAACGAATCAGTGTCACTTGGAGGGTGGGGTCTGCCTTGAACGCGAGAAAACAGCCACTCCCTGATTACTTGCGAGGGACGCTAAAGCCGATTGAACTCTTCAGCCGTCAGGCCAGCTTGCTCAATCACTATGGCCCTGAGGGTCCCAATTGGAATGATCCGCTTGCCGTGAACGTGAACAGAGGTGAATCTTTCGGTCCGAGGATGCTTCAGATAATGCGCGCTGCCTTTGGTCCTGACAACTACGAATCCAGCCTTCTTTAGCTTGCGCAATGCCTCCCTTCCGTTGACGGGCACCAGCCGCTCGGGCATGGCTATTTTCGCGCCCGTCTGTTGGACATCGCTCTCCTGCGCCTCTTACCTTCTTTGATCTCCAGGGCCAGAAATACGCCTCCCCCTCCTGTGGCGTCACTGGGGGGCACCGCTTTCCCTTCGTTCAGGAGCACTTCAACAAATCCGGCAGCCAACTCTCGCAGGTTGGCCACGGCCTCCTCGGCCGTATCGCCGAAATCAGCCGTGTGATTCAGGGAAGGTAGCTTGGCAGTAACCTGCCCGGTCTTCGGATCGGTCTCAAATTCTACGCGATATACTAAGCGCATGGAACCCTCCTGTTGACGTGGTGATTCGTACCACGCAGCTTGTGCGCAGTCAAGTTGCAGGCTGAATGGCGCTCCGAGGACCCGTGGCGGAGGGACAGATGAGCGAGGGGGGATGAAGTGGCGGGGACCGTCGCAAGTCGAGGTGGCGGCGAAGCTACGGCGGCCCAAAAGCTACGTCTCGAAGTGCGTGTCCGGGGAGCGGCGGGTGGAAGACCTTGATATGATTATGCCCTGTTCAGCGGCATGGCAAGTTCGGGTCACGTCCCTCCTGCTGCCAGATGAGACGCTGGAAATGCGTGGATTGGGCCGAGTCGGATTCGTCGGCAAGCTCCTTGATTGCCTCGGCCTCAGATGTGCGGCCCAGCTCCTGAAGGAGGGAGACGTACCCTTGCAGTTCGCCGGCTGGACGAAAGCCGAGATAGGCACTACCCGGGCGGCTCTGTGCCTCGCGGAGCCTGTTGGCTCTCGCCCGGACCGTATCAGCCTCGCTGCGCTGCAACGTGTGCAGGAGTGTAGCGTACTCATCGAGGCTCCTCACGGCACTGGCGTCCACGTACGCCAACCGCTCCTCGAGATGCCGTATGCACGCTTCCGCATCCCCTCGGTCGCGAGCCTCCTTCATGGAGACTACTGTCCGCTTCAACCGTGCGGGTTCCCACGGGCCATCGGAGGCCTGCTGGGCTGCGCAAGCGGCCAGGGCCCAGACCCCGACCAGCAGGAGACTCGCTTTGGACTTTCGGGCAGGATGTTCATGGCTAGTCCTGATTGTGCGACGCCACAATATCTCACCCTCCCTCGTCAGTGGGCCGGAGGTTCTAAAGTGCATCAGCATTCCCCCTAACCGTACCCCAGACTTTCCTCCCCCTCCCCTGACCCTGATCTTGTCTGCCCACGGGCGTTAACGGAACCACCTGCCTGGTGATAAATTTGCTTTTCGGCGGCGGCGGCGTCCATCCCCAGCAACCCCCTGGGTGAAGGGCACAGTTGCGGAAACCGGCCAGCCGGAGGTGCCCCCGGCACGCCGGCGACTGTCCTACAGCCGTGGCGCCGCTGTCCACAGAAATCCTGGGGGAATCCTCGGGGTGGCCCTGGGCGTCGGCTGGATGGGTCGGGGGGCGGCTAGGCAGGCCCCGACCAGGCTCGCAAGTAGGCCACCGGCCACCTCAGCGAGCAGAGTCTGACAACTGGGGATCGGGGATATCCAGGGAGTTACGAGATGGCCGTCCCGATCAAACCGCAGCGGGCGGAACGGGAAGATCCCCCTTTGTTGCAGGGGTTGCTACCAGAAGATCAGCTTGAGAGCTACGTGCTTGTTGATTTCGGCGAAGTCTTCCCGGTTGCAGGTGATCAGCGTGGCTCCGAAATCTCTGGCGGAGAGGGCGATCAGGGTATCGAATGCCAGATGCCTCAACTTGTTGGCAGCGTACCCCTTTCTCGCTCCGATGCGAGAAAGGCGGAAGTTCTCGATATAAACCGACGTGTCCAGGAGGGCGAGGTTAGCGGCCGGCAAAGGCGTTCTTCCCGCCGACACCACCATACTTCCGGATGATGGCATCGTGGGTGGCCTTCTCGGTCGCCAGCGCCAGCGCCCGCTCGATGGCCTCCGTCACTGTCTCAGCACCTAGGATCTTCCTGGCACGAGCCAACTGATCCTTGTCCAACCGAACCGTTACCTGCGACTTGGCCATGGCAACTCCTTTGTTGTCCTACAATATATCCAGAAGTGTAAGACGTTATCAGGCCCCCTGCTGGCGGTGAGGTTAGGAGTGGGATGGGGGGGATCTCCTCGGCGACCTCAGCCTGCTCGATAATGGGGATAAACAGGCCATGGCTTGCGCCCAAGCCCTGCGCCCTCTTGCCCGCCTTGCAGTTTCTCCAATCCTGCCGTATCCTTTCGCGACTTTTCTCCGACGCAACATTTCGGACCAAGAGCTTCGGACCAAGAGCATTGTTATGGCCGAGGGAACCAAACGGATCCTGGGGGCCTCCTGCCTGTTCCTGGCGGCAGCCATCTGGGGCGGGATGTACGTGGTCAGCAAGTACGTCCTCGACTACATCCCGCCCATGACGCTCCTCCTCCTGCGCCTCCTCATCGGCGCCGGGACCCTGCTCCTGGTCATGGTTGCAGGTCGCGCGCCCTGGGTCCGGCGGGGCGACCTGCCCCGGATGGCCCTCCTGGGACTCGTGGGGTTCGGCATCTCGCTGGCGGCGCAGTTCATCGGCACGCGACTCTCCTCGGCGGGGCACGGCGCCGTCATCACCTCGGTCACGCCGGCTTTCATCTTGGTCTTCGCGGCCGTCCTGCTGAAGGAGCGGATCACCTGGATCAAGGCGGCGGCGGTCGGCATCGCCACGGCGGGTGTCCTCCTGGTGGTGGAGCAGTCGGCTGGATTCTCCCTCGAGGCGCGGGCCTTCTGGGGAGACGTCCTACTGCTGATTGCCGGGATCACCTGGGCGCTCTACACCGTGCTGGGCCGCCTGGCGGCGGACCGGTACCCCCCGGTGACCGTCTCGACCTATGCGACGCTCTTCGGGATCCTCTTCGTTGCGCCGGCCATCCCGGTGGAGCTGGGCGGGATCGCGTGGCAGGCGCTTCCGCCGGCCGTGTGGTGGGGGACGCTGTACCTGGGCGTGGTCTCCACGGCGCTGGCGTTCTACCTGTGGAACAAGGGATTCACCCTGATGGACGCCTCCACCGGCTCCCTGTTCTTCTTCGCCCAGCCGGTGGTAGGAGCCATGCTGGGCTGGCTGCTCCTGGGGGAGAGCCTGACCGGCCGCTTCCTTCTCGGGACCGCGGTGGTCATCGCGGGGGGCGTCCTGGCCACGCGGCAGTCCGCCTAACTGGCAACCAGGCGACCCGGCGATCAGGCAACTGGGAACCCCAGAGTGCCAGGTTGCCAGATCACCAGATTGCCAATTGCTTAAGGCTTGACTTGCCGCGGAATCCGCGACTATTGTGGGCGGCGTGAAAGTCGTGGCCGTGATCCCGGCGCTGAACGAGGAGGGATCCATCGGGAGGGTCGTGGCCGCCGTCCCCCGTGACCTGGTGGCCGAGGTCGTCGTCGTCAACAACGGGAGCACCGATCGTACAGCGGAGGTGGCGTCGGCGGCAGGGGCGCGGATCGTGACGGAGCGGGAGCGGGGATACGGCGCGGCCTGCAGGGCAGGATTGGACGCGGCCGCCGATGCCGACATCCTGGTCTACCTGGACGGGGATGCCAGCGACCAGCCCGAGGAGCTGGCGAATATCCTGGGGCCCGTGGTCCGGGGGCAGGCGGACCTGGTGATCGGCTCCCGCCTAATGGGACGGCGGGAGGCGGGGGCCATGCCGCCGCACGCGGTGTTCGGGAACTGGCTGACGGCACGCCTGGTCCGGCTGCTCTACGGTGTGCGCATCACCGACCTCGGCTCGTTCCGGGCGATTCGCCGGGCGGACCTGGTGGCGCTGGACATGCGGGAGCGGACGTACGGCTGGCCCGTCGAGATGATCGTCAAGGCGGCACGGCGGGGCTACCGGATCCGCGAGGTGCCGGTGACGCATCGGAAGCGCATCGGAAAATCCAAAGTGGCCGGGACCCTGATGGGCAGCCTCAAGGCGGCGTACTTCATCCTGGTCACGACATTCCGGTATGCCTTCCGCAACTGAAGGCACAGAACGTTCGGTGGTTCGGGCGTTCGAGGGTTCGGTGGTTCGAGTACGCCCGAACGCCCGAACACTCGAACTACCGAACGCCTTCTTGCCATAGGGAGTCCAGATGTTCACCTCCCCCGGATCCATTGCCCTGCAATTCGGGCCCCTGGCCATCCGTTGGTACGGCATTCTGATCGCCACCGGGGTCCTGCTGGGCACCACCCTGGCGCACCGGGAGGCCATCCGGCGAGGCCAAGACCCCGACAAGCTGTTGAATACCATCGTGCTCGCCGTGCTCGTGGCGCTGCTGGGCGCCCGCCTTTACTACGTGCTGTTCAACTGGGACTACTACGCGGCCAATCCCGCCAAGATCGTGGCGGTGTGGGAAGGGGGTCTGGCCATCCACGGCGGGCTGATCGCCGGGGCGCTGGCGACCATCCTGTATTGCCGGTCCGCCGGGCTGTCCCTGCCGGTGACGATGGATATCATGGTGCCTGGCGTGGCCATCGGCCAGGCCATCGGCCGCTGGGGAAATTTTTTCAATCAGGAGGCCTTCGGGATTCCGACCACGTTGCCCTGGAAGCTATACATTGATCCCGCCCATCGCCCGGCGCACCTGGGGGGCTTCGAGTACTTCCACCCGACATTCCTGTACGAGTCTCTCTGGAACCTGCTGGTCTTCGCCATCCTGTGGGTCGGCCTCCGCAAGCGGCTGCAGTCCCGGCCAGGCGCGCTGACTTTGTGTTACCTGGGGCTGTATTCCATCGGCCGCTTCTTCGTGGAAGGGCTCCGCATCGACAGCCTGATGATGGGAAGTTTTCGCGCCGCCCAGGTGGTGAGCCTCCTCCTGGTGGCGGCCTCGGGCCTCGGCCTCCTGCTGATGGCCCGGCGGAAGTGAGCCGCGTGGCACGTGCACTGGGCAACAGCCTGCCGGATGCCCTCTGGGAGCTCCTCTGCGGCCGGGACCTGGCGACCCGAATGGGCCAGGCCATCCTGATCGCTACCACCGATGCGGAAGGGTGGCCGCACCCCGCCATGCTCTCCTTCGGCGAGGTGGTGGCGCTGGATCGGCATCGCCTGCGGCTGGCCGTGTACCGGACGAGCCGGACCTCGGGCAATCTGCGCCGCAACGGGAAGCTGACGCTGTGCCTCGTCGGGGCGGGGATGGCCTACTACGTCAAGACGGTGGCGGGGAAGCCCCAGGATCCCATGGAGGGGTTTGCCGACCTGGCCCGCTACGAGGCGACGGTGGAGATGGTGCTGGCGGATCAGGCGCGAGAGGATCTTGAGCCCGAGGCGCGCCTCACCGGAGGGATCACGTTCGACCCCGGGCGCCCGCTTCCGGAGGCGCTCCAGGGCTGGCAGGCCGTGGTCGAAGGCCTGCGGAGGGAGGCATGAGGCTGGTCGTCGGCATCTCGGGCTCCAGCGGCGCCATCTATGGCATCCGATTGCTGGAAGCGCTCCGCGGGGTGCCCGACGTGGAGACCCACCTGATCATCAGCGCGGCCGCCAAGCGGACCATCCTGGAGGAGACGGACTACAGCGTCAAGGACGTGGAGGCGCTGGCAACCCAGGTCCACGACAACCGGGACATCGGCGCGGCGGTGGCCAGCGGGTCGTTCCGGACCGAGGGGATGATCATCGCCCCGTGCAGCATCAAGACGGTCTCGGCCCTGGCGAACTGCTACGCGGAGACGCTGATCTGCCGGGCGGGCGACGTCACGCTGAAGGAGGGGCGGCCCCTAGTCGTGGTGGCCCGGGAGACGCCGCTCCACCTCGGACACCTCCGGCAGTTGGTGGCCCTGGCAGAGTTGGGGGCCGTGATCCTCCCTCCCATGCCTGCCTTCTACAACCGGCCCAAGACGCTGGACGACATCATCAATCACACCGTGGGTCGCATCCTGGACCGGTTCGGGATACCGCACGGGCTGACCAGGGAGTGGACCGGGACGCACCCCCCGCGCCACCAGCCGTCATGAAGCCCGGCGCGTCCTCCCGGCAGCCGGCACGGGCGGTGGGAGCGACTCCCCAAACTCCCATACAATTCGAGTTTGACGCCGGCGCGGGGCGCCATCGTGTCTGGGGCACGGCCTTTGTGTCGCACGAGGGCCTGGCCGTGAACCTCGTCGGCGGCGACATTCCCCACATCGGGGCAGTCGCGATCAGCATCCCGCGGCCGAGCCGCGCGGACGCGCGGCGGCGGAGCGCCACCACCTCCGTCTTTGCCGTGCCGGGTCACAAAGAGGACGAGCTGGCTCGGCCCTTCGCGGCGGCTCTGGCGCAGGCGCTGGGCCGCACCACGGTGGTCGTCGCCGGGGTGCACATCCGCCGGGCCGGACCGGCGGATATCGCCAAGGTCTTCGAGAATGCCGGGCGGGCAGTGGAAACGATCATCGCCAGGGTCAAGGCCCCTTCCCGGGATCGATGAAGGGCGGCTGGCCCTCAGTGTTCAACGCCGGTCAGGTGGCGCAGCCCGGACCCTCGGTTGCGAGAAAGGACGTGACCCTGGGTGTGGGACGGGGGCCAGACAGCTCTTCCCTCTCCCCCACGCGGGAGAGGGCATGGGTGAGGGGGGCCGAACGAGGCGACTTCGGAGGACGCGGAAAGGAGAGATGGATGAGTAACAGGATGCGCGGGCCGCTGGCGATTCTCCTGGTGACGGGTATAGTCCTTGCCGCCACCGGAAACGGGTGGGGACAACAGGAAACATCGAGGGCGCCTGCGAAACCCGACGACTCGCCAGGCCTCACCGCCATGGCCGCTGTGGCGGGGGCCATCGGGAGTTTCTTGTACATCCCCTTCAAGGCGGGGGCGATCTGCCCGGGGATGGCGCTGGCCTCCGGGGTCAGCCTGGCGGCGACGGGGGGGAACAGGGCCACAGCCGACTCCCTGCTACGGGCGGGGTGCGAAGGGACCTACTTCATCACCCCCGGGATGGTCCGCGGGCAGGAGGAATTCCAGGGATCGGGCGCCCGGTGACGAACCGGGCCCGGGAGGAACGGGGGATGCGAACTCATATGGGAGTCGCCATGCGCCATCAGCCATGAGCGATGCGCTACAGGGCGCTGACGGAGTATCGAACCTCCTGCACTTTGCCTTCCCGGAATCGAATCGTCAGGATCTTTTCCATTCCCGATCGGAGAAGCGACGGCGGGACGTGATACCGGTAGGCCCACTCCTCGTCGCTCTGGGTGAAGACTTTGGTCTGGGGATGCCCCAGGAGGTTCACCACGTCCTCCGGCGTGTGGACGCCGGAGCGGATCTGGCCGATGCGCTGCTCGTTGAAGTCCTGCCCCTGGGTGTTGTACATCCGCTGGGGCTCTCCGGTGATGGCCGCCGCGCCGCCGGCCGCGGTCATGAACAGGACCGCCGCAGGCCCGCAGCCCAGGCCCGGCAGCAGGGCCAGGACCCCCAGCCCGATTCCCCCCAGCCCGCCTCGCCACCCTGCCCCTGAACGCCTCATCCCTTCCCCCCCGAGCCGCGCCGCTGCTGCGCCACGTAGTCCTCCACGAGGCGGGTCACCAGGGTCTTCACGGTCGTGTCCTGTTCCAGGGCCAGGATGCGGAGGGCCTTGACCAGGTGCGCCGGGAGCTTGGCCTGGAGCAGCCGCTCGGTTTCCGCCGTCTCCGTCGTCTTTCGCTGCCTGCGTCCGTGCATGGGTGAGGACCTCCGATATGGAGGAATACTAATATGTCTAAATGCAAAGATTGTCAACATGATTATATTGAAGCATGAGCTGACGGGCAGGAATTCCCTTGACACCCGCCGCAGCCCCTGGTAGGTATTCGAACGTTCGTTCGAATCCTTGCCTTCCCGGTGACCGCATGCGAGCCGACCCCTCCAACGGACAGACTGGCGAGACCCGCCAGACGTACGACCAGAAGCTGGAGTTCGTCCTCCAGCGCGCCGCCGAGGTGTTCGCCGAGCGTGGCTTCCACCGGGCCTCCATCCGGGATCTGGCCCGGGCCACCGGGATGAGCCTGGCCGGGCACTACTATTACTTCCAGAGCAAGAACGAGGCCCTGTTCCGCATCTGCGAACACGTCCTCCGGCTGATCCTGGAAAGTTTCGAGGAGCGGGCCAAAGCGATTGACGACCCCCTGGAGCGCCTGCGCCTCCTGGTCTTGACCCACCTGGAGATCTCCCTCAGCCACATGCGGGAGATGAAGGTCCTCTCCCACGAGGCCGAATCCCTGCGGGGCGAGTACCTGGCGAGGATCCGCCAGACCAAGAAGCGCTACTACGACAGCCTGGTGTCCATCCTGCGGGAAATCCGGGGGGACCGGCGGGGAAACGGGCGGGAGCTGCGCCTGGCCGCCATGACCCTGTTCGGCAGCATGAACTGGATCTACACCTGGTACCGGCCCGAGGTGGATGGGGATGCCAAGCGACTGACCGATGTCATGCTGGGAATCTTCCTGCGGGGCTTCCTGGGCGGCGACGGCGCCACGGCGCGCCGTGCGGGCCGGACCCCGCGGCACCCGTCGAGGTAAGGCGGCGAACAGCGCGAAAGGAGTGACCCATGTCCCTGCTCGAATATCGAACGGAGAAGGGTCTTGCCATTCTGGAGTTGAACGACCCACCGGCCAACACCTATACGTACCAGATGTTCCGGGAATTCGACGAGGCGATCCTCCAGGCCCGTTTCGACGAGGAGGCGCACGTCTTGGTGGTGCGGGGGAAGGGGGAGAAGTTCTTCTCGGCCGGCGCCAACATCAAGATGCTGTCGGAGGTGACGCCCCAGTTCAAGTACTACTTCTGCCTGCACGCCAACGAGACCCTGAACCGCCTGGAGCAGACGCCCAAGCTGACCATCGCCGCGCTCAACGGCCACACGGTGGGGGGCGGGCTGGAGATCGCCATGGCCTGCGACATCCGGTTGGCCAGGAAGGACGGCGGCAAGATCGGCCTGCCCGAGGTCGGCCTGGGCGTCCTGCCGGGCACCGGCGGGACGCAGCGGCTGCCCCGCCTGATCGGCAAGGCCCGGGCCCTCGAGCTCATGGTCCTGGGGCGGAACATGCCCTTCGAGGAGGCCCAGGAGCTGGGCCTCGTCAACGAGATCTTCCCCGCCGAGAGCTTCTGGGAAGACGTGCTGGCCTACGCGCGGCAGTTCGTGCCGCCCGCCAAGGCCAGCAAGGCGGTGGGGCGCATCAAGCGCTCCGTGCAGTCCGGGATCGAGATGAGCTTCCAGGACGCCCTGGCCCTGGAGCGGGAGCTACAGCAGGAGCTGTTCGAGAGCCAGGATGCCAAGGAAGGGCTGCAGGCCTACGTGGACAAGCGGGTGGCGTCATTCCGGGGACACTAACCAGAATTTCGGATTGCGGATTGCGGATTGCGGATTTTTCGGAGGATTTCCAAATCCGAAATCCGAAATCGTCAATCCGAAATTCGTAGGGGGGGGTATGGCCAGGATTTCCACCTTTGACGATTGGGTAGACCTGTTCCGCGAATGGCAGCGCGAGATCGGTCTCCGCGAGCATCCCAAGCTCCGCGACTACACGCCCGAGCCTAAGTACGGGGAGCTGGAGCACCCCGAGATCCGCTTCGGCGCCTTCCGGGGCCAGCTGCGGTGGCGGACCCTCCAGCATGTCCCGGATCAGCGGATCCGGGACTCGCTGGAGCAGCTCATCGTGGTCCAGGGGGACACCGAGTTCGCCTCGGTGGAACAGCAGCGCCGCCTCCTGGAGACGGCGCCCAACGATTACGACCTGGATTGCCTGGCCCGGGTGATGTGCGAGGAGATGCGCCACGGCGTCCAGATGTCCCACATCCTGGTGAATCATTTCGGCACCTCGGGACGCATCGAGGCGCAGAAGCTCCTGGAGCGGCACGCCTATTGTAATCAGCGCCTGCTGGGCTCTTTCAACCTGGATGTCCAGAACTGGCTGGACTTCTTCGTCTATACCCAGTTCATCGACCGGGACGGGAAGTTCCAGCTGAAGATGCTCAGCTTCTCCGCCTTCGTCCCCCTGGCGCAGAGCATGGGGCCCATGCTGAAGGAGGAATCCTTCCACCTGGGGACGGGCAACAACGGGCTGCTCCGGATCCTGAAGGCGGGGAAGATCCCGACGCCCGTCATCCAGCGCTATTTCAACAAGTGGATCGCCACGGCCTTCGATCTGTTCGGGAAGGACGGCTCGGCGACCTCGCAGTGGGCCTACGAGTGGGGACTCAAGGGGCGCTACGACGAGGATCAGAACACGACCTCGCCCGACAAGGAGCGATTGAACGCCTATAACCGGGAACTCTACCGGCAGGAATGCGTGGCCCTGGTGGAGAAGCTGAACCGGCTGATCCCGGACGATCTGCCCAAGCTCAGCGTCCCGGACCTCAAGTTCAACCGGGCCATCGGTGCCTACGCCGGGAAGTGCTTCAGCCTGACCGGCGAGCCGGTGGACCCGAGCCAATACGAGAGCTACCTGGCGGCGCAATTGCCCACGGCGGCCGACGGGGAGCTGCTGGACCAGATCTTCCAGCAACCCGGCTGGATCGCACCCCGGGCCGCCTGAGTGCACCGAACGATGCAACCACAGATGCACACAGATACACACAGATAATCCTTCCGAAATCCGGGTTGGGACATCTGCGTTCATCTGTGTTCATCTGTGGTTTCAAGGGAGGCGACAGATGAGTGTGCCGCGGGTGGATCTCCCCGAGCAGTTCAACGTCGCCACCTACTTCGTGGACCGGAACCTGGCGGAGGGGCGGGGCGGCAAGGCCGCGCTGCTCCACGAGGGGAAGGCCACCACCTACCAGGATGTGGCCGACGCGATGAACCGCTTCGGCAACGCCCTCCGCTCCCTGAAGGTGGAGATGGAGGATCGGGTGGCCCTCCTCCTGCTGGACAGCCCGGAGTTCGTGGCCGCCTTCTTCGGCGCCATCAGAATCGGGGCGGTGCCCATCCCCATGAACACCATGCTCCGGCCGGCCGACTACGAGTACATGCTCCAGGACAGCCGGGCCAAGGTGCTCGTGGTCCACGAGGCGTTGTGGGAACCGCTCCGCGCCCTCCGGGACCGCATCCGGCATGTCCGCCACATCGTGGTGGTGGGGAAGGCGGCGGCCCCCCTGGTGTCCTACGGCGAGCTGGTCCAGGCCCAGCCCCCGACCTGTGAGGCGGCCGAGACGTCTCGGGACGATGTCGCCTTCTGGCTGTACTCGTCGGGGAGCACCGGCTTTCCCAAGGGGGCGGTGCACCTGCACCACGACATGGTCTACTGCGCCGGACTGTACGCCCGCCCCATCCTGGGCATCCAGGCGCAGGACATCACCTTTTCTGCCGCCAAGCTCTTTTTCGCCTACGGGCTCGGAAACAACCTGTACTTCCCGTTCACCGTCGGCGCCACCGCGGTCCTGTATCCGGGGAGGCCGTTGCCCGACAAGATATTCGAGGTCCTGGCGGCGCAACGGCCGACCATCTTCTACGGGGTCCCTACGCTGTACGCGGCCATGCTCCAGATGGCGGATGCGGAGGAAAAGGCGGGCACGAGCCGGGGGGCGGGCCGCCTGGATCAGGCCCTGCAGTCGGTCCGGGTCTGCGTCTCGGCCGGGGAATCCCTGCCGGCCCCCATCTTCCACCGCTGGAAGGACAGATTCGGCCTGGAGATCCTGGACGGTATCGGCTCCACGGAGCTGCTCCACATCTTCATCTCCAACCGGATCGGCGAGGTGCGCCCCGGCAGCTCGGGGAAGATCGTGCCGGGCTACGAGGCCCGCATCGCGGACGAGGAGGGGCGGACCCTGCCCCAGGGCGAGGTCGGCAACCTGTTGATCAAGGGGGACTCGGCCGCCGCTTTCTATTGGAACAAGCACCAGAAGACCAAGGAGACGATGCTGGGCGAGTGGGTCAAGACGGGCGACAAGTATTACCAGGACCCGGACGGATATTTCTGGTATTGCGGCCGGTCGGACGACATGCTGAAGGTGGGGGGGATCTGGGTCTCGCCGGTGGAGGTGGAAAACGCCCTCATCGGCCATCCGGCCGTGCTGGAATGCGCCGTGGTGGGGGTCCAGGACACCGATGAGCTGGTGAAGCCCAAGGCGTACGTCGTCCTGAAGCAGGGGCAGCAGCCATCGCCTGAGCTGGCAGAAGAGCTGAAGGCCTACGTGAAGGAGGCCATCGCCCCCTACAAGTACCCCCGCTGGATCGAGTTCATCCCCGAGCTGCCCAAGACCGCCACGGGGAAGATCCAGCGTTTCCGCTTGCGCACATGAGCGCCAACCGCCAAGGCGCCAGGAACGCCAAGGCCAACCTTACCAACAGATTTCGCAGATGACGCAGACTCACCCTCATTTCAAACCTCTCCCCTGTGCGGGAGAGGGGAGGGTGAGGGGGAGTTGAGGCTGAGAAAAGAGGAATCATCGAATGGTTCCCAGTCCAACGCTGGCTGTGAATATTGCGCCCCTTCGGGATGTGCATAAGGCGCTGATCCGGCTCCGGGTCAACGGGGAGACCCACGAGGTCTACGTCCCGGTCCACAAGACCCTCCTGGAGGTGTTGCGCGAGGACCTGAACCTGACGGGGACGAAGCACGGGTGCGAGCTGGGCGAGTGCGGGACCTGCACCGTCCTGGTAGATGGGGAGCCCGTGCTTTCCTGTCTGGCCCTGCCCATCGAGCTTCAGGATCGCGACATCGTCACGGTGGAGGGATTGGCCGAGCGGGGGGTGCCGCACCCGCTCCAGGTCGCCTTTGCCGAGTTGGGAGCGGCCCAGTGCGGCTACTGCACGCCGGGCATCCTGGTGGCGGCCAAGTCGCTCCTGGATCAGAACCCCCGGCCGACCTTGGACGAGATCAAGGAGGCGCTGGCGGGGAACCTGTGTCGCTGCACCGGGTATATCAAGATCCTCGAGGCGGTCGAGCTGGCGGCGCAGCGCATGACTGGAAACTGGAAAAGGGAAACTGGAAACTGGGGAACGGGATCGGGGGCCTAGCTGGAAACGCTGATCCTCCAGTTTCCAGCTTCCAGTTTCCAACTTCCGTGGTGCGGACATGGGAGAAGAGAAAGAGGAGTACAGCATCATCGGGCGGCCCCTGATCAAGGTGGACGCCATGGCCAAGGTCACGGGCGAGACGAAGTTCGCCGACGATCTGGCCCTGCCTCGGATGCTCCACGCCAAGCTCCTGCGGAGCCCGCATCCGCACGCCCGGATCCTGTCGATTGACACGGGGCCGGCCGAGGCCCTCCCCGGCGTGCATGCGGTGCTGACGGGCCGCGCCCTCCCCATCAAGTTCGGGATCCTGCCGGTCAGCCAGGATGAAGAGGCCCTGGCCACCGAGAAGGTCCGCTACGTGGGCGATCCGGTGGCGGCCGTGGCCGCCGTGGACGAGGAGACCGCCGAGGCCGCCTGCCGGCTGATCCGGGTGGAGTACGAGGTCCTGCCGGCCCTCATGAGCGTGGGCGAGGCCCTGGCCCGCGAAGACGTCCGCATCCACGACTACGGCCCCCGGGGGAACATCCACAAGGAGGTGGCCCTGGAGTTCGGAGACGTGGAGGAAGGATTCGCCCAGGCGGACCATGTCCGGGAGGACGTCTTCTTCTACGAGGGCAGCACCCATCTGCCCATGGAGCAGCACGCGGCGCTGGCCGCCCATGGCCCCGACGGGAAGCTCTGCCTCTGGTCCTCCACCCAGACCCCGCACTACGTGCACCGCGCCCTGGCCAAGGTGCTGGAGCTGCCGGCCAGCCACATCCGGGTCATCGCCCTGCCCAACGGCGGCGGCTTCGGCGGGAAGAGCGATCCCTTCTCCCACGAGATCGTGGTCTGCAAGCTGTCCATGCTGACCGGCCGTCCGGTGAAGATCTGCCTCACGCGGGAGGAGGTGTTCTACGCCCACCGGGGGAGGCACCCGGTCACGCTGTGGTTCAAGACCGGTGTCACACGCGGCGGGGCCATCACGGCCATGCATTTCCGATCGTACCTGGATGGCGGCGCCTATGGAAGCTACGGGGTCGCCAGCCTGTACTACACCGGCGCGCTCCAGACGGTCACCTACCGGGTGCCCCGGTACAAGTTCGAGGGGGTGCGAGTCTTCACCAACAAGCCGCCCTGCGGGCCCAAGCGCGGCCACGGCACCCCGCAGCCGCGCTGCGCCCTGGAGGTGCATCTGGACAAGCTCGCGGAGGCGCTGGGCCTGGATCCCTCCGAGATGCGGCGGCGCCACCTGGTCCAGCCCAACTCCGTGACCGTCAACCAGCTCCGGATCGGGACTGTCGGCCTGGGCGAATGCCTGGACCGGGTCGTGGAACGCTCGGGCTGGAAGGCCAAGCACCGGAAGCTCCCCTTCGGCCACGGGATCGGCGTCGCGGGCAGCGCCTACATCAGCGGGGCGGGACTGCCCATCTACTGGAACGCTCTGCCCCACTCCGGCGTGCAGATCAAGATCGACCGGGGAGGGGGCGTGGCCGTCTTCTGCGGCAGCACGGACATCGGCCAGGGCTCCGATTCGGTGCTCGCCTATGTCGCCGCCGAGGAGTTGGGGATCGAGCCGGAGGACATACGGGTGGTGACGGCCGACACCGACCTCACTCCCGTGGACCTGGGGAGCTACAGCAGCCGGGTGACCCTCATGACCGGCAACGCCACCATCCAGGCGGCCCGGAAGCTCAAGGCGCAGCTCTTCGAGGCGGCGGGGGAGAAGCTGGGGGTGCCCTTCGACAGGCTCAGGGCGGCGCACCGCCGCATCTTCGACCGGGACAATCCGGAGGCCGGCATCGGATTCGTGGAGGCCGCGGTGCTGGCCGAAGCGAAATTCGGGACGCTGGGAGCCGTGGGCAGCTACACGCCCCCCAAGGGTCTCGGGAAATACAAGGGGGCCGGCGTCGGCCCCACGCCGACCTACAGCTATTCGGCCGCGGTGGTCGAGCTCACCGTGGATCCCGAGACTGGGTTCATCACCGTGGACAAGGTGTGGCTGGCCCACGACATCGGGAAGGCCATCAACCCGCTCTTGGTGATCGGCCAGATCGAGGGGAGCGTCTACATGGCGCTGGGGGAAGCCCTGATGGAAGAGCAGGCCTTCCGCAAGGGCGTCCACAAGATCCCCTCCATGCTGGAGTACAAGAGCCCCACCTTCCTGGAGACGCCCCAGATGGAATCCATCCTGGTGGAGACCCTGGATCCGGCCGGACCCTATGGAGCCAAGGAGGTCGGCCAGGGGGTCCTCCTCCCGGTGGTCCCGGCCGTGCTCAACGCGATCTACGACGCGGTGGGTGTCCGGATCGACGAGGTCCCGGCGTCGCCGGAAAAGATCGTGAAGGCCCTGGAGGCTCAACGCCGGGGCCGCGCCTCGGGGAACGGCCGGCTCCCGTCGGTCACGTTCCCCGAACCCACGGTCGTCCAACCGACCGGAGCATAGAGACGCAGGTTCCAAAGCAAGGCAACCACAGATGAACACAGATGAACACAGATGGGCAAATAACGACGAGACAAAGGCCGGTAATCGGTTCTCCGTTCTTGGTTGTTCATTGAGATATCTGTGTGTATCTGTGTTCATCTGTGGTTCCATGTATTGAGTCGGGTGCCTGAGCCATGATGCGACTGCCCGCCTTCCGGTATCTGGCGCCGAAGACCCTGGCGGAGGCCTCGCGGATGATCGCCGACGCCGGCCCGGACGGCATGCTGGTGAGCGGCGGGACCGACCTCTTTCCCAACATGAAGCGGCTCCAGTTCGACCCGCGCATTCTGGTTGGCCTGCGGCACCTGTCGGAACTCCTGGGCGTGAGCGGCGATCCCCACCGGGGCATGCGCATCGGGGCGGCGACCCCGCTCCACCAGCTCGGCCTGCACCCGGCCATCCGCGCCCGGTACCCGGCCCTGGCCACGGCGGCGGGCAGCGTGGCCACCCCGCAGATCCGGCGCATGGGGACGCTCGGCGGAAACCTGTGCGTGGACACCCGCTGCAACTACTACAACCAGTCCTACGAATGGCGGCGCGCCATCGGCTTCTGCATGAAGCGGGATGGGGACGTCTGCCTGGTGGCGCCGGGGAGTCCGCGCTGCGTGGCCGTCTCCTCCTCGGACACCGCGCCGGCGATGATGGCGCTCCAGGCGACGGTGGTGCTCAGCGGCCCGGATGGCGAGCGGACGCTGCCGGTGGCCGCCCTGTATCACGACGACGGCATGGCGTACCTGGCCAAGCGGCCGGAGGAGATTCTCACGGCGATCCTCCTGCCGCCGGTGGACGGCCTGCGCAACACGTACTGGAAGCTCCGCCGGCGCGGCTCCTTCGACTTTCCGATCCTGGGCGTGGCGGCCTCGCTCCGCCTGGACGGGGACGGGACGTGCACGGACGCCCGGATCGTCCTGGGGGCGGTGGCGTCCCGGCCTGTGGAGGCGATCGAGGCCGAGAAACTGCTGCTCGGGCAACGGCTCACATCGGATCTGATCGAGGAGGCGGCCATGGCGGCCTACCGGCCCGCCAAGCCGCTGGACAACACCGACCTGACGCTGGCCTACCGGAAACGGATGGCCCGGGTGTTCGTCGCCCGGGCCCTCCGCGAACTTGCCAACCTCCCCTGAGATGAGAAAAGGACAACATCCAACGTAACCGCAGATTACGCAGACCCCCCTCCCCCTCCCTCCACCCTCAGAGGGGGGAGGGCTCGGGTGGGGGTGAAATCTGCGTAATCTGTGAAATCTGTGGTTAATGGTGAATTCACCTCATGCAGCTTGACCTCCCCGAACGGTTCAATGCGGCCGTCTACTTCGTGGACCGCAACCTCCAGGCGGGGCGAGGAAACACGACGGCCATCTGGCACGAGGGCCGGTCCTACACCTACCGGGACATCGCCCTGCGCGTGAACCGCTGGGGGAACGTGCTGCGGAGGCTCGGCGTGGAGCGGGAGCGGCGCGTCGCCCTCCTGTGCCTGGACTCGCCCGAGTTCGTCGCCGGGTTCTTCGGCACGATGCGCGTGGGCATGGTCCCCGTCCCCCTGAACACCCTCCTGCGGCCCGCGGATTACGAGTTCCTCCTGAACGACAGCCGGGCCTGCACCCTCCTGGTCCACCGGGAACTATGGGAGCCCCTGGCCCCGCTCAGGCACCGGTGCCGGCACCTGCGCCATGTCGTCGTGGTGGGCGATGCCACCGGTGGCTGCCTGGAGCACGAGGACCTGATGCGCCAGGCGGGCAGCGAGTGCGAGCCCGTCGAGACCTCCCGGGACGACGTGGCCTTCTGGCTCTACTCGTCGGGGAGCACGGGGTTCCCCAAGGGCACGGTTCACCTCCAGCACGACATGGTCTGCTGTGCGGCGTCCATGGGCCAGGGCGTGCTGGGACTCACCGAGGCCGATGTCACCTTTTCGGCGGCGAAGCTCTTCTTCGCCTACGGGCTCGGAAACAACCTGTACTTCCCCTTCAGCGTCGGGGGGTCGGCGGTGCTGTATCCTGGGCGACCGCTCCCGGAGGCGATTTTCGAGGTCATCCAGCGGCACCGGCCGACGGTGTTCTACGCGGTGCCAACGCTGTACGGGACCATGCTCCACCTGGCGGAGCGGCGGGCGGCCGCCGAGGGGTTCGAACCCGTCCGGGAGCTGATGCGGTCCGTCCGATGCTGCGTGTCGGCGGGGGAGCCTCT
>JACPAT010000052.1 GCA_016180655.1 Candidatus Methylomirabilota bacterium
ATCACCGTGGATCTCCTCCGCCGGAACCAGCCCAAGGAGGACACGTACATCCGGCCCATCGCCTACATCAGCTCCGAGGGTCTCGGCCCCATGCTGCTCGGGTACGAGACCGGGTTCGCCATCTACACCATCCCGCTGGGGGACTACATTGACACCTCGGTGGGGATCAAGGTCGGCTTCTCCTCCTGGCGGCGGATCAGCGACAACACCATTCCGGCCCGTTGCAAGGTGACCGGGGGATACGTGAACTCGGCCCTGGCCAGGACCGAGGCGATGGAGCAGGGCTATGACGAGGCGCTCTTCCTGACCCAGGACGGCTTCGCGTCCGAGGGCTCGGCCGAGAACCTGTTCCTGGTTCGCAGCGGCACGCTCGTCACCCCGGACCGCTCCCAGGACATCCTGGAGGGGATCACCCGCGACACCCTGCTGACCTTGTGTCGGGAGGAGCTGGGCCTGACGGTGACCGAACGGCAGGTCGGCCGCACGGAGCTGTACGTGGCGGACGAGGTGTTCCTCTGCGGCACCGGCGCTCAGGTCGCCCCGGTGATCCAGGTGGATCGCCGCCCGGTGGGCAGTGGGAAGATGGGCCCCATCACGGCCCGCATCCAGCAACTGTACTTCGAGGTCGTCAAGGGCAACCACCCCAAGTACCGCCACTGGTGCACGCCGGTGTACTGAGAGCGGGGGTCGGGGGTTGGGGGCTGGGGGTTAGGGACTCGACTCCGAAGAAGACAAAAGAAGAACGCGGCCCGGAAGCATCTTCCGGGCCGCGTTTCTGTTTTCAGACCATCACAGCGGCCATCCGCCGGGATCGACGCCCTACCAGATCTTCGACTCCACGTTTCCTCGATCCTTCACCAGGATGTCCACCAGCGCCAGATTGAAGTAATCCGCCTGCGCGGCTACCGCGGGGTCCACGTTCTTCTCGTAGTACTTCCGCCCCACCTCGAGCTCCTTCTCCAGCACCTGGAACAGGGTGTCATTCTTGATCCCCTCGGCGATCTTGTCCTGGTTGTACAAGACGATGTCGCCCACGATCAACCGGGCCAGGCGCCTGGCGCGCTCGTGCGGGTCCTTGCGATCCACAGGCATGGCTGCCTTCCCGGCGGATGCCGTCTACGGTTCGAACAGGCGGAGCTGGGCCAGGTCCTCCATGGGGAACGCCACCGGGTACTGCAGGCTGAAACAGGCGTGGCAGAACCCGGCGTCCTTCCCCACGGCCGCCAGCAGGCCCTGCATGCTGAGATAGCCCAGGCTGTCGGCCCGGATGTAGCGCCGGATCTCCTCCACCGAGTGGCTGGAGGCGATGAGTTCCTTCCGGGTGGGGGTATCAATGCCGTAGTAGCACGGGGAGATCGTGGGGGGCGCGCTGATCCGCATGTGAACCTCGCGCGCGCCGGCCGACCGGAGCATGCTCACGATCTTCCGGCTGGTGGTCCCGCGCACGATGGAGTCGTCCACCACCACGACGCGTTTCCCCTCCAGGATCTCGCGCACCGGGTTCAGCTTGATCTTCACGCCGAAGTGGCGGATGGCCTGCTTGGGCTCGATGAAGGTCCGGCCCGGCCGGTGCCTCCCGCGCCAGCTGCCGGCCCCGGGCCTTGCGCACCCCGGCCACGTTCTGCCCGTAGAGCAGGCTGTCGGGGCGGGAGAAGTAAATGTACTCGAAGATGCACTGGGCGGGGAGGCTGGCGGCGAGCGGGCGATAGGATTTCACCCCGTCCGCCGTGATGCGGACGAACTCGCCCGGCTCCACATCCCGCACGAAGGTCGCCTCGATCAGATCGAAGGCGCAGGATTCCGAGGCCAGGACCCAGCTCTGCCCCAGGCGGCCCAGGGACAGGGGCCGGAACCCGTGGGGATCCCGGATCCCCAGCAGCTCGGTCTCGTTCATCACCACCAGCGAGTAGGCGCCGGAGACCCGGCTCAGTGCCTCGGCCGTGGCCTCCACCAGGTCGTCGCTGCCGGAGCGGGCGATCAGGTGGACGATGACCTCGCTGTCGGTGGTCGAGCTGAAGATGGATCCCCGCGCCTCCAGCTCGGCCTTCAGCACATGGGCGTTCACCAGGTTGCCGTTGTGGGCCAGGGCCACCCCGCCGTGCCGGTAGCTGGCCACGATCGGCTGGGCGTTCTTGAGCTGGGAGCTGCCCGTGGTGGAGTACCGGACGTGCCCGATGGCCACGGAGCCTTTCAGCCGCCGGAGGCGCGCCTCGCTGAAGACGTCGGCTACCAAGCCCATGCCCTTTTCCAGGTGAAGCGTTTGACCGTCCGACACGACGATGCCGGCGCTCTCCTGCCCCCGGTGCTGGAGGGCATACAGCCCGAGATAGGTCAGATTGGCCGCCTCGGGGCGGCCGAGGATCCCGAAGATGCCGCAAGCTTCCCGAAACTTATCGAACATCGGCCTCCCCCCTCGTGTCACGGGTGGCGGTCCGCCTTCTTGCTGACCAATGACAACGGCCTACTGACAACTGACGATGAACCGGCAGTCCGTCGTCCTGTGGTCCCGTGGTCTTGTAGTCCGTGGTCCGGTTGTCGGTAGTCCAATCCTACAGGATCCGCTTTATGCCCTGGATCGCCTGGCGCGTCCGGTGCTCGTTCTCGACCAAGGCGAAACGCACGTACTCGTCCCCGTACTGCCCGAAACCGATGCCCGGGGACACCGCCACCTTGGCATTCTCCAGGAGGAACTTGCTGAACTCCAGGGAGCCCATCATCCGGAACTGATCCGGGATCCGGGCCCAGACGAACATGGTCCCCTGGGGCTTGTCGATCTTCCAGCCGACGCGCGTCAACCCCTCGCACAGGACGTCCCGCCGCGAGGCATAGGTCCGCACGATCTCCCCCACGCACTCCTGCGGCCCGTTCAGGGCGATGATGGACGCAATCTGGATGGGCTGGAACATCCCGTAATCCAGGTAGCTCTTGATGCGCGTCAGGGCAGCGATGATGCGCGGATTGCCCACGGCGAAGCCCACCCGCCAGCCGGGCATGTTGTAACTCTTGGAGAGCGTGAAGAACTCCACCCCCACGTCCTTGGCCCCCGGCGCCTGGAGGAAGCTGGGTGCCTGGTACCCGTCGAAGGTGAGGTCGGCGTAGGCGAAATCATGGATCACGATCAGGTCGTGATCCTGGGCGAAGCCCACGATCTTCGGGAAGAATTCCGGGTCCGCCACCGCGGTGGTGGGGTTGTGGGGAAAACTCAGGATCAGGAGCTTCGGCTGGGGCCACGACTCCCGGAAGGCGGCCAGCAGATTCGCAAAGAAATCCTCCCCCGGACCCAGCCGGACGTGGCGCACGTCCCCGCCGGCGATCACGACGGAGTAGGCATGGATCGGGTACGTCGGGTTGGGCACCAGGGCCACGTCCCCGGGCTCCACGATGGCCAGGGCCAGGTGGGACAGCCCTTCCTTCGCCCCGATGGTTGCGACGGCCTGGGTCTCGGGGTCCAGCTCTACCCCGTGACGCCGCCGGTACCAGTCGCAGATCGCCTGCCGGAGCTTGGTGATCCCCTTCGAGGCGGAATAGCGGTGGTTGCGGGGGTTGCGGGCTGCCTCGCACAGCTTGTCCACGATGTGCGCGGGCGTGGGCAGGTCGGGATTGCCCATGCCGAAGTCAATGATGTCCTCGCCCCGGGCCCGCGCCCTCACCTTCAGCTCGTTTACGATGGCGAAGACGTAGGGCGGCAGTCGCTTGATTCGTTTGAACTCTTCCATCGCCCTCCCTCTATACTGAGAACGTTCGGCGGTTCGGCTGTTCGGCAGTTCGGGCGTTCGCAGCTCCTGGTGCAGCCGAACTGCCGAACGGTCGAACGCTTTTGGTGTCTAGGCCGCGGCCCCCGCGACCTTGCGCGCGGACAGCTCCGCGTGATACGAGCTGCGGACCAGCGGCCCCGAGTACACCGCCTTGAACCCCAGGGTGTATCCTGCCTCTTCCAGGGCCTTGAACCGGTCGGGATGCACGAATTCCACGACCGGCAGATGCTGTTTCGTGGGTTGCAGGTACTGCCCGATGGTCAGGATGTCGCAGCCTGCCGCGCGGGCGTCCCGCATCAGGATCAGGACTTCCGCCTCGGTCTCGCCCAGGCCCAGCATGATCCCGGTCTTGGTGACCGGCTGCCCCAACTCCTTGGCGATGCGCAGGACGTCCAGCGACCGATGATAGCGAGCCTGCACCCGGACCTGCTTCGACAGCCGCTCCACCGTTTCCAGGTTGTGATTGAACACGGTCGGCTGGCTCTCCACCACGGTGCGGATGCTCTCCCGGCTCGTCTTGAAGTCGGGAACCAGCACCTCCACCTGGGCCCCCGCATTCAGTTCGTGGATGGCGCGAACCGTGGCCGCGAATTGGGCGGCCCCGCCATCCTGCAGGTCGTCCCGGGCCACGGACGTGACCACCACGAAGCTGAGGCCCAGCCGCCGGCTTACCTCGGCCACGTGCCGCGGCTCCTCCGGATCGGGCGGGCCGGGCCGCCCCGTGGTCACGGCGCAGAATCCGCAGCTCCGCGTGCAGGTGTCTCCCAGGAGCATGAAGGTGGCCGTCCCCCGCGTCCAGCACTCCCCCTGATTGGGGCAGCGGGCCTCCTCGCATACCGTGTGCAGCCGGGAACCACCCAGGAGCACCTTCATCTCGTGCACCCGCTCCCAGTGGCCTGCCTTGGCACGCAGCCAGGGCGGGAGCCGGCGCACCTGCGGGGTGGCCGGTACAGGCGTTCCCACCTTCTCAATCTGCAAGAGCTCCATGCTCGTCGGCTCTCGGCTCGGCATTGGTTCCCCGGGGCCCCGTCCCCGCCTCTCCCGGACTCTTGTCCGGGACCGGCGGGGTCCCTCCCCGCGGTCTCGGCCACCCGCCTCCGGCGGGTACCCGGCTCTCGGCTCTCCCCTCTAGGCTCTTAGGCGCGCCTTGTGGATCGCCTGTCCGTGAACGTCGTGCATGGCCTCGCCCACCGCCTCGGACAGCGTCGGGTGGGCGTGGATCGCCTCCGCCACCTGCGCCGCCGTGAGGCCGTGGCGGACCGCCAGCACCCCCTCGGCGATGATGTCGGTGGCGTGCGGCCCCACGATGCCGACCCCCAGGACCCTGTCGGTCTGGGCGTCGGCCACCACCTTGACCATGCCCGCCGTCTCGCCGATGCACATGGCCTTGCCCAGCGCGGCGAAGTTGAAGCGGCCGACCTTCACGGCGCGGCCCTGCTCCTTGCCATTGGGCTCGGAGAGGCCCACGCTGGCGATCTCGGGGTCCGTGTAGATGCAATTCGGGATCGCGGAGTAGTCCATGGCGGCGCGTCCGCCCGTCGCATTCCCGGCCGCCACCAGTCCCTGCATGGAGGCCACGTGCGCGAGCAGCGAGATGCCGGTGACGTCCCCGATGGCGTAGATCCCGGGCACAGACGTCTCCATCCGCTCGTTCACCTGGATGGCCCCCCGCTCCACCGTCACCCCGGCCGCCTCCAGGCCGATCCCTTTGCTGTTCAGGGCGCGCCCCGTGGCCATGAGGACGCGCTCCGCCTCCAGGCTCGTCCCACCGCTGACCTGGACCCGGACGCCCGCGGGCGTCGTCTCCACCTTTTCCACCTTCGTATTCACGTGGAAGGCCACGCCCTGTTTCTGGAGGGCGCCCTGGAGGACGCGGACGAGCATCGGGTCTTCCATGGCCAGGATCTGCGGCAGCATCTCCACCACCGTCACCTGCGTGCCGAGGCTGCTCAGCATGGAGGCGAACTCCATCCCGATGACGCCGCCGCCCACGATGAGGAACGTCCGGGGGAGGGCGGACAACTCCAGGGCCTCGGTGCTGGTCAGCACTCGCTCCCCGTCCACCTGCACCCCGGGAATGCCCGCCGGCTCGGAGCCGCAGGCGATGATGATGGCCTTTCCCGTGACGGTCTCGCCGGCGCCGTTGGCCGTGATCCGGACCGTCCTGGCATCCGCCAGGCTGCCCACGCCCCGCTTGACCTCGATCTTGGCGGTCCCCAGAAGCGTGTGCACGCCTTTCACCTGCGTGTTGACGATCTCACTCTTCCGGCTCTGCGCCTTGCTCCAATCGAAGATCAAGTTGCTGGCGGTGACGCCGAAGACCCCGGCTTCGTTTGCTCGCTTCCACAGCGCGGCCGAATGGATGAGCGCCTTGGAGGGAATGCACCCGCGGTTCAGGCAGGTGCCGCCGACCGTGTCCTTCTCAATCAGGCAGACCGTCGCCCCGAGCTGGGCCGCCCGCAGCGCCGCCACGTAGCCGCCCGGACCCGCCCCCAGGACCACCACGTCGTACGCGCTCATCCCGTTCTAGCTCTCCTTCGCGGATCCGCCTC
>JACPAT010000347.1 GCA_016180655.1 Candidatus Methylomirabilota bacterium
CCGGAGGAGGAGCGGGACCTGTTCGTCTTCCCGCCGGCGCACCTCCATCAGGAGCCCCTCACCAGGCGATCTCCGGCGTGCCGGCGCGATGGTTCACCATCCGCGCCAGGACGAAGAGGAGATCCGACAGCCGGTTCACGTACGCCAGGATGGTGGGTGAGACTTTTTCCTTCTCCGCCAGGGCTGCGATCCGCCGCTCGGCCCGCCGGCAGACGGTCCGGGCCAGGTGCAGCCGCGCTCCCGCCTCGCAGCCCCCCTGGAGGATGAAGGTTTTCAGCGGTGGGAGTTGCTCTTCGATCCGGTCTATGGTCCGCTCCAGGTCGGCCACCTTCTGCTCGGGGAGGGCGGCCTTCTCCATTGCCTTCGCCTTGCCCTTCCGGACATCGGCGAGCTGCGCCCCCACGGCGAAGAGATCCCGCTGGATATCCACGAGCAGCCCCGCCACCTCCCGGTCGGCGAGCGCCGCGCAGGTGAAGCCGAGGCTGGCGTTCAGCTCGTCCACCTCGCCGTAGGCTTCGACCCGCAGGGCATTCTTCCGCACCCGCGCCGCGCCGAGCAGCCCCGTCTCCCCCTTATCCCCCCTCTTCGTGTAGATCTTCACCCAGTCCCCCATCTGTGTGCATCTGTGTTCATCTGTGGTTGCAAGTAGCTCTCCTCAGTTCAGCGACGACTCGCGCTGGCGGATGGAGCGCAGGTGGTCCCGGATCGCCTGGGCATCCTCGGCTGCCGGCGCCAGCTTCAGATACTGTTGCAGCTCGTTCATCGCCTCCGGGTATCGCTTGAGCTGGGACAGCAGCAATCCACGATCGCGGATCCCGGGCGGGGCTTCCGGTTCCAGGATCAACAGGCGCTCCACCACGCTCAGGGCCTTGGCGTAGGCCTGGGTATTGAAGTAGATCGCCTTGAGGTTGTTGAGCATCCGGGCCAGGATCTGGCGGGTCCCGAGGGCCGCGAGAAAGCGCGGCTCGAAGGCCAGTTTCCCCTCGTAGATCCGGTCCAGGATGCGCTGGCAGTCGGCCGGCGACAGGATCGCCCCCCCGCTGAAGGGGTCAACCACGATCTCCTCGTCCGGGGGTCAATCAAGATCTCCTCGTCCGGTCCGACGTACTTCACCAGGAAGTGTCCGGGCATGCCCACGCCGTGCAAACGGACGCCGAGGCGCCGGCCCACTTCCATGTACACCGTGGACAGCGTGATGGGGATGCCGGTCCGCCGGTCCAGGACGTCGTTCAGGAAACTGTTCCGCGGGTTGTAGTAATCGTCGGCGTTGCCGCGGAACCCCTGCTCGCGAAACAGGTAGTCGCCGAGGCCGGCGATCAGCCGGTGGGGATCCTCCGCACAGCAGACGCGATCCCGGACCTCGGCGGCCATGCCGTCAAGATGGGAGAGGTACCGGTCCACCTCGAGCGTCGGATACTCCTCTTTGGCAATGAGGAGCGCGGCCTTGGCAAGGTCAACCGCGGTCTCGGGCCGGCTGACCAGCCGGGCAAAGTCAAGACGGCACGGCGGTGGAGTCTCGGCGGGATGCTTTGCCATAATCGTTCGTCGCGAGGTTCAGCGGAGACTGGAACGTTTATCCCTTGCCGCCCGTGGACCGCTCTGGCATGCTGTGGGGAGAACTCATGACTCCCCCGTTACGGACGATGGCCTGGCGCGTCCCGCTGCTCCTGGCGGGCATTCTGGGGACCGGTATGTTCCTGGGCCTGGAGAAATATCTCATCTACGTCCCGGAACGGGCCATCGAGATGACCCCGCGGAGCGAGGGGATCGCCTACGAGGACGTCTGGTTTTCGGCCGGAGATGGCGTCAGGCTTCACGGCTGGCTGGTCCCCGCACCGGATGCCCGGCAACATCAGCCATCGGGTGGACAACATCAAGTACCTGCACCGGCTCCTGCGCCTCAACATTTTCATCTTCGATTATCGCGGCTACGGCAGAAGCGCCGGAGGCCATTCCGACCTGTCGGAAGAGGCGACCTACCGCGACGCCGACGGGGCCCTGGCCTACCTGCGGGGCCGACAGGATCTGGCCCGGACCCGGCTGATCTACTTCGGCCGGTCCCTGGGGGCCGCCATCGCGGTGGAGGCCGCCCGGCGCCATCCGCCGGCCGGCCTGATCCTGGAGACGCCCTTCACCTCCATCGGGGACATGGCCCGCGCCACCCTGCCGTTCCTGCCGGTGGGCGGCCTGCTGCGGACCAGGTATGACTCGCTGAGCAAGATCCAGGAGATCCGGGTGCCTCTCCTCGTCCTGCACGGCGACCGGGACGATGTGGTCCCCTACGAGCAGGGCCGCCGCCTCTTCGACGCGGCCAACGAGCCCAAGACCTTCTACCAGATTCGCGGGGCCCGCCACAACGACACCTACATCGTGGGGGGCCAGCCGTACTTCGATGCCTGGGCTCGCTTCCTGGAGCGCTTGCAATGAACCGGGCTTTTTATACCACGACAAGGCAGCCGGGCAAAGGCACGCCGGCGTCAGGCCCTTTCCTAGATCGGTCGAGACGTGCTAGACTCCCTGCCCGGCAGGAGGGACGCTCATCCTTGAACCCGCTAGGGATCGCCCGTGGTCAGCTCTC
>JACPAT010000053.1 GCA_016180655.1 Candidatus Methylomirabilota bacterium
GTCAACTTTCCAACCACACGCCAATGCACGTAGAGGGTGGGAAGCAAGTCGGTATTCGGAGAGACTCCCCAGCGTAAACTATCCCGCTGGGTCCCGTGGCTGACGGCCGGGCGTCGAGCGCTATCCCATGCGTGACCTATTCAGCATTCAACCCCCATCTCACCGTCCCGACCAGACGCGGCGGCGCCTCTTGTCCCTGGCCGCCATGGCGGCGATGATGGCGGGGCTGTCGCGGACGGCCTGGGCGCAAGAGCCGGGCAAGGTCGCGCGAACCCTCCGCTCCCTCCGCATCTGGTGGGAGACCGTCACGCGGGAGCCAGATGCAGGCGACGAAGAGGCCAAAGACAACGAACGCTTCGTATCGCCGGCCCGGCCCGATCCCCACGCGTGGTCCGACGGGGGCATCACCGTCGCCTGGATCGGCCACTCCACCTTCCTCATCAACCTGGAAGGCACCACGATCCTGACCGACCCGGTCTTCAGCGAGAAGATCGGCATCAGCCTGCTGGGGCTCTCGACGGTCGGCCTCCGGCGGTTCGTGCCGCCGGCGCTGACGATCCCGGCACTCCCGCCCCTCGACCTCATCCTGCTCTCCCACGCCCACATGGACCACTACGACATCCCCTCCCTCCGCAGGCTGCCCCGGGGGGTCCCGGTCATCTTGGCGCGCGACAACACCGAGTTCCTGGACGGCCTCGGATTCACCCGGACACAGGAGCTGGACTGGGGGCAGACCGCGGAGGTGGCCGGCGTCCGCATCGAGGCCGTCCCGGCGAAGCACTGGGGCCGGCGGTATCCCTGGGACCGGGACCGGGGATACAACGGCCTCCTCCTCACCAAGCACAAGCGCAGCATCCTCTTCGGCGGCGACACCGCCTACACCGAGCGACTTCCCGCCGCAATGCACGGGCGCCCGCTGGACGTGGCCGTGCTGCCCATCGGGGGCTACAATCCCTACATCGCCAATCACGCCAGCCCGGAGCAGGCCTGGGACCTCTGGCGCGAGTTGCGCGCCCGCTACCTGGTTCCCATGCACTGGCGCACCTTCCGCATGTCCCACGAGCGGCCCTTCGAGCCGTACGAGCGTCTCGCCTCGGCCGGAAACGGCTCCGCCCGCCGGATCGCCCTGCACGCCATCGGCGAGACCTGGCGCCTGCCAGGCTAGTCCCCACCCCGCTTCCCGGTTGCCGCGAGGCCGCGGGGGCACATCCTTTCCTTGACGGCTCTGGAACCGCCTGCTAGCGTGTGGTCCGCATCCTCGCCAACGGCAACCCGGTAGCGGCCAGCCCCCGGCCGGAGACGAAGGGTCGGAGGCGGTCCCCCCGTGCCCATGCGAGGCGGATATCCAGGATCCTCGATCTTCCGCGCCGGTGCCGGGCTGGCGCGAGGGCTTTCCCGGCGGCGGCAGACAGAGCTATTTTCAAAACACCCCGAACTGTGCTAGAGGATCTCAATTTTCCGACCGGGCGGCCGATCACCCGATGGCGGCGCCTGAGGAGAGAGCATGGGGCCGCAGAAGGATCCGGACATGGAAACGGCTCTGGTCGTTGACGACGAACGGTTCTTCCTGACGATCCTGGGAGATTTCGTCCGCCAGCGCATGAGCATGCGCCCGCTGCTGGCCCAGGACGGCCCCACCGCCCTGTCCCTGGTCGACAAGGAATCGGTAGACCTCGTTCTTCTGGATATCGTCATGCCCGGGATGGATGGCCTGGAGGTCCTGCGCGGGATCAAGGACCGGCGCCCCGCTCTCCCGGTCATCATGGTGACCGCCTCCTCGGTGTTGGACCACGCGGTCACCGCGCTGCGCGAGGGGGCGGACGACTTCGTCCGGAAGCCGGTGGACCTCGACGAGCTGGCCCTCAGCATCACCCGCGCCCTGACCAAGGTGCGCGTGGCCAAGCTCCCCCAGCCGAAGCGCGATCCCGGGACCAATCGCCGCCGGGCGGGGCGGGTCCGCATGCGGGACCGCTTCCCGGCGCAGCTCCAGCTCCGGGAGGTCATCCTGGTCGATATCAGCCTGTCCGGCGCCCTCGTCGAGCACACCGAGCCCGTGCGACCGGGCGAGATCTACCGTCTCTCATTCCCGATCGAGGGCCACCAGGTGCAGGTGCTGGCCAGGGCGATCCGCGCCTTTGCCAGCCATCGGGTCACCGTGGCCGGGGGGGAGCGGCAGATCGTGTATCGGACGGGGATGGAGTTCGTCGGGGTCGAGAAGGGCGCCGCCGACCTCATCTCGGCGTATATTGACCGCATAGTTCAACAGGGGGCGGCCATCCCGTTGACCTGAATCGCTCCTCCGCCTCGACCCGGGACCCGGCTGGCCGCGCGGACCGGGCAGGTCCGCGCCGCACGGTTTCATGCGTTTTTCGCCTTGCCGGGTGCGGCGCACTGTGGTACGGTCTTGCGAGTGCAAGGATGGCGGGTGAGGGAGGTTCCCCGGTTGGCGGGGTGCCCGCTCGCTGCCGCACGGTCAAGTTTGGGTCCCTGTCGCTCGTGTGCGAGGGGAGCGCCTTCAGGCATTTTCCGGTTCGCGTATCCTGCATGCTTGGATGCCCTGAGGCCACCCGGTCTCGGGGCGTTTTGTTTGGCCGCAGAATGCTCCGGTGGGAGGGTGCCGGCGCAACCGGGGGAGATGGAGTCCCCGGATCGGATCCCGGCCCCTCTGCGGGAAAAGGTGAATTCCCGATGTTCCGCCTCTTCGGTCTGTTCCAGCGGGCGGGCCACGAGTTGTACCTGGTGGGCGGTGCCGTGCGCGATCACCTGCGCGGCCGGACGCTGGAGGAGCTGCCCGACCTGGACTTCGCCACCAGCGCCTTGCCGGAGGAGAGCGCCCGCATCCTGCGGGGCGCGGGCCTCCCGGTCTTCACGGTGGGCAGCCGGTTCGGCACGGTCGGAACGATCCTGGATGGCGACGGTCCCAGGCGGGAGGTTCAGGTGACGACCTACCGGGGCGAAATCTACATCAACGGCAGCCGGAAGCCCCGGGTGACCTTCGGCACGAGTCTGGAGACGGACCTGGCCCGGCGCGACTTCTCGATCAACGCCATGGCCATGACGGCGGACCGCCGCCTCGTGGACCCCCACGGGGGCGCGCGGGATCTCCGGGAGGGGGTCCTCCGGACGGTGGGGGATCCCTGGACGATCTTCCGGGAGGATCCGCTCCGGACGCTGCGCGCCGCGCGCTTCATCGCCACGCTCGGGATGCGGCCGGAGCCCGAGGTGCTGGAGGCCGTACGGGAGCTGGCGGGCGAGATCTTGACGGTCAGTCGCGAGCGCTGGCTGCTGGAGATGAACCGGCTCCTGCAGGGGGCGTGGGTGGAGTCGGCCCTCGGGTTCCTGGGGGACACCGGGCTCTTGACGCCCCTGCTCCCCGAGGCGCAGGCCATGCTGGAGTTCCGGGCCGACCAGGGCAAATACCACCACAAGGCGCTCTGGCCGCACACGCTGGCCGTCGTGGGCCAGACGCCGCCCCGGCTCGCCGTTCGATGGGCCGCCCTGCTCCACGACGCCGGCAAGGTCACGACCCGATCGGTGGACGCCGAGGGCGACGTGCACTTCTACGGGCACGAGACCGCCGGGGCGGTCCTGGTGGACGACGTGGCCCGCCGGTTCCGGTTCAACAAGGCCCTGTGGCAGAGGGTCCGGACCCTCGTGCTGATGCACCAGCGACCGGCACTCTACGAGGACACGTGGACCGACGCGGCCATCCGCCGGCTCGCCCGCGAGGCCGGAGAGATATGGGGGGATCTCCTGGACCTGAGCCGGGCGGACGTCACGTCGCACCGGCCGGGCGTGCGCGAGGCCGTCCTGGCGCGGCTGGCCGGGCTGGAGGCCCGCGCGGCCGAACTCACCCGGCGAGACGGCCAGGGCCCGCTCCTGCCGAAAGGCATCGGGCGGGCGATCATGGCGCACTTTGGGATCCAGGCCGGCCCGCGGGTGGGCGAGGTGAAGGCGCGCCTGGAGCAGGCGGTCCTGGACGGCCTGTTGCCGCGGAACGGGACGGTCGATGCGTACCGCGAATTTCTGGACCGGTTGGCCGATCGCGGACCGACCCCGGCCTAGCGTGAGGCGGAATGTTCCCTGACCCCTGGCCCCCGACCCCTGGAACCCGACAATGACGCAGGTGCTCTTGCTCAACGCCACCTACGAGCCGTTACGGATCATCACCTGGCAGCGGGCCATCTGCTTGCTCACGCTGGGGAAGGTCGAGGTGGTGGAGGAGACGGACCGGGAGATCCGGAGCGTCAGCTTCGTGATCCGCCTGCCCTCCGTGGTGCGCCTGCTCCGTCTCATCCGGCCCCGGCGGCAGGCCGTCAAGTTCTCGCGGCAGAACATCTACCTGCGCGACAACTTCCGGTGCCAGTACTGCGGGGTCCGGGTCAGCAGCCAGGAGCTCAACCTCGACCACGTGATCCCGCGGTCGCTGGGCGGGCAGACCACCTGGGAGAACATCGTGACCTGCTGCGTTCCCTGCAATGTCCGCAAGGGGGGGAACACGCCGGAGGCGGTCAGAATGCGGCTGACCAGCCGGCCGAGGAGGCCGGATCGCCTGCCGGGCGTGGCCATCACCATCCGCCTGCGGAACGCCCCGGATTCCTGGCGGGATTACCTGTACTGGAACGTGGAACTGGAAACGTAAGAACCGTTCAGCAGTTCGGTGGTTCGGGCGTTCGGGCGTTCCCCGAACTACCGAACTCCCGAACCCTCGAACGACCGAACGGTTTTACAGGATCGCCAGCGGCCGCACCGGGCTGGCCGTCCCTCCCCGGGTCTTCAGCGGGACCATGACCAGCAGGAACTCGAAGGTCCGGGTCCGCGCCAGCTCCTCCAGGTTGACGACCTCCAGCAGATGCACGCCCCGCTCCACCAGGCAGTGGATGTGCACGGGCATCGTGTTTCCCGGTGAGGGCACGACC
>JACPAT010000118.1 GCA_016180655.1 Candidatus Methylomirabilota bacterium
CGCAGGCTCCTGGCGGAGACATTTCCGCTCATCCTGGCGGGCCGGGCCCCGCGGGTGCCCCAGGATCATACGGCGGCCACCAAGTTCGGGCGACGGACGTCCGCGGATGGCCTGATCGCGTGGTCCCATTCGGCCTGGGAGATTTACAATCTGATCCGGGCGGTCACCCGGCCCTTCCCGGGGGCGTTCACCTTCTGGGAGGGCCGGCGAATCTTCCTGTGGTCCGCCAGGCCGCCACGGGGCCGGGCCACGCCCATGCCCGCGGGGACTCTCCTGGGGATCGGGGAGGGCGGGGCATTGGAGGTCGTCACAGGGGATGGGATCCTGGAGGTGCTGCAGGTTCAGCCCGAGGGCGAGGACGAGATGGACGGGGCCAATTTTCTTGCTACGACGGTGAAGAGCTCATGCGCTACGAGGCCGAGGTTTGGCTAAGAACGTACGAGTGTACGAGGGTACGAATGTACCCAGTGCGGAATGAACTGTAGTCCAAGGTACAAGGTGCAATGTCGAATGGACCGGTTCGAGTCGTGAGGGTACACTCGTACAGAGTGGAGCCTTAAGGGGTGAAAGGAGGCACAGTTGAAAGTCCTGATCACGGGTGGGGCAGGCTTCCTGGGATCGCACCTAACCGACGCCCTCCTGGCGCGGGGGGATGAGGTGACCATTCTGGACGTGGGCGGCGACCTGAAGGTGCGCCACAACCTGAGCAATCCACGCTTCCACTACATCCGGGATTCGGTGTTGCATGCGGACATCCTGGAAAGCCTGATCCTGAAATGCGACCTGATCTACCACCTGGCGGCCGTGGTGGGGGTGGAGCACTACGTGGGCGATCCCTACGAGGTGCTGAACGTGAACATCAACGGCGCCCAGGCGGTGCTGAAGCTCGCCTACAAGTACAACCGCAAGGTGGTGTTCAGTTCGACCTCGGAGGTATACGGTCGCAACCCCAAGGTCCCCTTCGCCGAGGATGACGAGCGGGTGCTGGGCTCCACGCGAATCGATCGCTGGTGCTATTCCACCTCCAAGGCGGCGGCCGAGCACTTCTGCTTCGCCTACCACCGGCTGGGGCTCCCCATGGTCGTCCTGCGCTATTTCAACGTGTATGGTCCCCGCCTGGATAAGATCGACGTGGGCCGGGTCATCACCATCTTCATGGGCCAGGTGCTGCGGGGCGAGCCGGTGACGGTCATCGGAGACGGGAAACAGACCCGCTGCTTCACCTACATTGACGACGCCATCCGGGCGACGGTGGAGGCGGGCACGAACGAGCGCGCCGTGGGCGAGATCTTCAACGTGGGGACCGATGTGGAAACCAGCGTCCTGGAACTGGCGGAGACGATGATCCGGATCGCCGGCTCCCGGTCCAAGGTGGTGTTCGTGCCCCAGGAGTCGGTATACGGCGACAGCTACGAGGATGTGCCGCGCCGGGTTCCCCGCGTCCAGCGGATGCACGAGATCCTCAAGGTCCGGGCGGAGACCCCCCTGGAGAAAGGGCTCCGCCAGACCATCGAGTGGTTCAAGGCGGGGAATGGCCGGTAGTTCCGGGGTTCCGCGTCCCGCCGCCATCCCCTGTGTCACTCTTCGGGCTGGTCACGTCGCCTCCGGGCGCCCGTTCGTTCCTTCCCTCGGCCCTCGGCCATGATCCTCGGGCTCAAAGTGGATGTGTGCACCTACGACGGCCTGCGGGTCGGGGTGCCGAACCTCCTCCGTCTCTTCGACCGGCATGGGGTCCGGGCCAGCTTCTTCGTCGCCGTGGGTCCGGATACGACCGGGCGCGCCATCGTGCGCGCCCTCCGGCCGGGATTCCTGGCCAAGATGCGGCGGACGTCCGCCCTCCGCACCTATGGCCTTCGGACGATCCTCTCCGGGACGCTCCTGCCGTCACGGCACATGGGCCGCCGCCTGGCACCCCTCCTCCGGCAGGTGGTCGCCGCGGGGCACGAGTTGGCCATTCACGGGTACGATCACCGGCGCTGGCAGGACCGTGTCCACGGGATGGAAGACAGGGCGGTGCGCGAGGAGCACGCTGGATGAACTGCTGAGACTGGATGGCATGAGCGGCGAGGACTTTGTGGGGCTGGTGGGCAGGGAGCTGGAGGGGTCGGCCTGGGGCGTCCTCACGCTCCATGCGGAGATGGAAGGGGTGGGGTTTCAGGCCGTGGCGGAACGGCTGCTCACGGTGATGGGCGAGGCTGGCGCGACGTGCCTCCCCCTGGAAATGCTCTCGGCACGGGTTCGGGCGGAGGGAGAGGAGAAGATCCCGGTGGCCGATGTCGTGCCCCGGCCCATCCGCGGGCGGGCAGGCACGGTTGCGATGCCTGCTGGCCTCGAGATCGCTTAGTTCACGGGTCTATAGCTGCGCTGGCAATGTCGAATTCGGAATGCGGAATGCGAAATGGACGCGAGGACATTCCGCATTGCCGATTCCGTATCCTGCCCGTCGTCCCCTCGTACGCCTTTCTTCAGGGACCCCTCCGGTTGGTAAACAGCCAGTTCTTCCCGCTCCTCCCGAGGACCAGGGGTTCCAGGCCAAGGGCCTGCAGCTTGGCGATGCGGCTCGGAGAGTCGCTGAAGAGATAGACCCGCCCCTCCCCCCGCCAGAGCGCCGCGAACTCCACCTCCTCCAGGAACGTCCCTTTCGCCTCGGGGTAGCGCGACCCGAACTCCAGGTCTCCGAACAGGCCGTGCAGCACCCGGGCCCGCTGTCCGGTGTAGAAGTTGGCACTGGCGAAGTTCTCGTAGGGTCCCTCGATGATGATCTCGTCGCCGGGGCGGAACTCGCGGACGATCACGTCCGCCAGCCGCACGATGGACCGGTGCGGTTCGAACATGACGATCCCCGTTTGGACGAAGGTCAGAGTGGGGAGCATGGTGGCGGCCAGACAGGCGACGGTCACCCCGGGCCGTCGCCGGAGCCAGGCCAGGGTGGCGGAGGCGACCCCCACCAGGAGGATCAGGGTGGCCCACTGGAGGAGCGGGACCAGCTCCTCGTATGACGGGACCGTGTACACCTCGGCGTTGGAGAGGATCCCGTACTGGATGTCCCGCGAGTAGGCATCCATGGCGGTGAACATGTTGTACAGGGAGACGTTCTCCAGGCGCGGGAAGAGCCAGGAGGCCGGCAGCAGCCCCACGGCCACGGTGAGGAGGCCGAAGCAACTGTAGGAGAGACCGCTGGCCAGGGCGCGGCCGGAGCGGGGAGCCATCTCGGCCCCCCACAGGCGCCCCACGCACAAGGCCAGCGCCGGGAAGGCCGGCATGGAATAGTACTCCAGCCGCGACGGGGTGAGGGCGAAGAACCCGACGACGGAGGCAGCCCACAGCAGGATGAAAAGAAATCCCCGGTCTTCCCGGCTGGTGGGCTTGGACCGGGGCCAGTAGCGCCGGAGGGCCACCGGGAGGAAGGCGCTCCACGGGAAGGTCCAGACGACGACCATGATCAGATAGGCGTAGAGCGGCATGGGGGCGTAATCCAGCAGGTGCCGCTTGGCCACGAAGCGCAGCACGTGCTCGTTCACGAAGTAGAACCAGAAGAAGTCGGGATTCTTCAGGCCCACCAGGATGTGCCAGGGGGCCGCGACGGCGAGGAAGACGGCGCTGCCGCGCAGGAGTTCCAGGCGCCGGAGGAGCCGCGAGTCCCGGATAATCAGCAGGAAGGCCCCGATGGTCAGCACCGGGAAGGCGAGCCCGATCAATCCCTTGGTCAGGATGGCCAGGGCCATGGCGGCGTAGGCGCCCAGCATGGGTCCCCGCCGGGGGGCCGGGTCCAGGAGCCCGCGCAGCACCCCCCAGCAGGTCACGGCCAGGAGCGTGGTGAAGAGCATGTCGGTCAGGACGATGCGGCTGAAGATGAAGTAGCCGAAGCTGGTCGCCAGGATCAGACCACTGACGAGGCCTGCCCGCCTTCCCCAGAGATCCCGGCCGATCCCGTAGGTGACCGCGACCCCCCCGATGGCGGCCAGGACGGTCACCAGGCGGGCGGAGAGTTCGGAAAACCCGAGGGCCTGATAGGCGAGGGCGGTCAACCAGTAGAGGAGGGGCGGCTTCTCGAAGTAGCGGATGAAGTTGAAGCGGGGGGTGAGCCAGTCCCGGAGCAGGACCATCTCTCTCGGGATCTCGGCGTACATCCCCTCGTTGGGATCGTAGAGCCCGGCGGCCCCCAGCCGTGCGAGGTAGAAGACAGCCGTGCCCAGGAGGAGCAGCAGGGGGCCCCAGCGTTCCAGTCGCCGGACTAGGTCGTCAGGGGACGGGGTGTTCATCGGGTCGCCATCCCTGCGAGCCAACCTCCGCACGGGCCGAGAAGCAGAAATCCCGACGTGCCGGACACGGCTAGACCGTCACGGCGCGTCGGGACTCGTCGCGGCGGGAGCGCCGGGTCTCGCCCCGCCCGCCGGAGCATCGGGAAGGAAGCAGCCCGCCCGGGTCGGATCCCGCGGGCAAGAGCTAGGCCAGTCCGATGGCCCGCTCCGTCTGGGGGTCGAAGGCGTGGAGCTTGTCCAGGGACGCCGCCAGTTTGACCGTCTGGCCGACCCTGACAGGGTTGTCGGGGCTGACCCGGGCGATGATCTCGAAACTTCCCACCATCACGTCCAGGTAGATCTCGTGGCCGATCGGCTCCACCACCTCCACCTTGGCGTCGAACATGCTGCCGGGGGGATCCTGCGGCGTGACCGCGTGCATATCCTCCGGCCGGATCCCCATGGTGACCGCCTTGTCCTTGTAGGCCGCCATGGCCTTGGCCTTGGCCGCCGGCACGGGGAGCGAGAATCCCGGGGCGGTGAAGAACAGATTGCCATCGCGGGCCGTCACGGTGCACGGGATGAAGTTCATGGCCGGCGACCCGATGAATCCCGCCACGAACTGGTTCTGGGGCTGCGCGTACACCTGCAGGGGGGCGCCCACCTGCTGGATCAGCCCGTCCTTCATGATCACGATCCGGTCGCCCATGGTCATGGCCTCGACCTGGTCGTGGGTGACGTACACCACGGTCGCCTGAAGACGATCGTGGAGCTTCTTCAGTTCCGCCCGCATGGCCACCCGCAGCTTGGCGTCCAGGTTGGACAGCGGCTCGTCGAAGAGGAACACCTGCGGCTTCCGGACGATGGCCCGGCCGACCGCCACCCGCTGGCGCTGGCCGCCGGACAGGGCCCGGGGCTTGCGCGCCAGGAGCTCCTGGATGCCCAGGATCTCGGCCGCCTCCTGGACGCGCTGCTGGATCTCGGGCTTGGGGAACTTGCGGAGCTTGAGGCCGAAGGCCATGTTGTCGTAGACGGTCATGTGGGGATACAGGTGTCCCGGTCCTTGGGCGGGACGTCATTCACCACCCGGTCGCCGATCTTGATCGTGCCCGAGGTGATCTCCTCCAGCCCGGCGATCATCCGGAGGGTCGTGGACTTGCCGCAGCCCGAGGGCCCGACCAGGACCACGAATTCCCGGTCGTTCACCGTCAGGCTCACGTCGCGCACCGCCACCACCTCGTCGAACTTCTTGGTCACGTTTTCCAAGGTTACTTGCGCCATGGTCCTGTCGAGCCTCCTTTGGCCTGCATGATAACGTTACGTGTCCAGAGGGGAGATTCAACATATCCCGTCTCTTCCGACCACCTCCCTTCTCCTCGGATCGGGCTTCGGCGCCTTCGGCAGGAACCTCGATCGGCAGGTCCACCCAAAGTCAGCGAATTGTATTAGAGCCGCGCCTCTCCACGCAAGCGAAATCTATCCACAGGCGAGACAGGCTGTCAAGGTCGCAGACGTCCGGGGGCGCCTCGGCCGACGTGGGACCTCCATCGGAACACGCCCGGCCCCCACAGGCCGGGACGCACGGATCCCCCCATCGAGTTCCTCTTGACCACTGCCGCCCGGTGGGCGAGAATGTCGAACCCCCAGGGATTGCCGGAAGCGGGTGAACTCACCCGATCCGGAAGAACCAGGCGGGCAGGGACACGCACGCATGCCGTCTCCAGAGCCCGGAAAGGTCCGCGTCCGGTTTGCCCCCAGCCCCACGGGCTTCCTGCACGTGGGCGGGGTGCGAACGGCGCTGTACAACTGGCTCTTCGCCCGGGGCCAGAAGGGGACGCTGATCCTCCGCATCGAGGACACGGACGTGGAGCGCTCGACGGAGGAGGCGGTGACGGCGATCCTGGACGGGTTGCGCTGGCTGAGGCTCGACTGGGATGAGGGCCCGGACGTGGGCGGGCCCGTGGGGCCCTACCGCCAGCTGGGGCGGGACCCCCTGTACCGTGAGGCGGCGCAGCGACTGCTTGGGGAGGGGAAGGCCTACCCGTGCACGTGCTTGCCGGAGGAACTCGCGGCTCGACGCGAGGCCGCCCGCTCGGCCAAGCCGGCGCCCCCGCACCTCTGCCCCTGCCGGACCGCGGGCCCCACGCCGGGCCGGCGGCAGGCGATCCGGTTCTGCGTGTCCGGAAGAGGGGGGGTTGGCTGGGATGACCTGGTCCAGGGCCGGATCCAGGTGGCAGCGGACGAGATAGACGACTTCATCATCCTGCGATCGGACGACCGGGAAACACCGGTCTATAATTTCGCGGCCGTCGTGGACGACGCGCTGATGGGCATCACCCACGTGGTGCGCGGGGCGGACCACATCCCCAACACGCCGAAGCAGATCCTGCTGTACCAGGCGCTGGGGTATCCGGTTCCCGCCTTCGCCCACATCCCGCTGGTCCTGGGTCCGGACCGGGAGAAACTGAGCAAGCGGCACGGCGACGTGGCGTTGCAGGCCTACCGCGACCAGGGCTATCTGCCCGATGCCATGGTCAACTACCTCGTCCGACTGGGGTGGGCCCACGGGGACCAGGAAGTATTCACGCGCGAGGAGCTGATCAGGGCCTTCCAGCTGGAGCGGGTCGGCGCCTCCCCGGGGATCTTCGACCGGGCCAAGCTGGACTGGCTGAACGCCGTGCACCTGCGACAGACGCCACCCGAGACCCTGGTGGACCTGCTGGCGCCATTCTGGGAGGCGGCGGGCGTGGATCCCAAGGGGGTTGAGGCGCGCGACCGGGCCTGGCTGGCGCAAGCGGTGCCGCTGTTCGTGGAGCGATCCAAGACGCTTCGGGAGCTGGCCCGCTCGATGGCGTTCCTCTTCGCGCCACCGGCCGCCCGGGACCCGAAGGCCGAGGCCAAGTTCCTCACGCCGGATCATCTGGCCCTCCTGGCCGAGGCCCACCAGGCGCTGGCCGAGACGCCGGACTTCTCGGCGGGGACGCTGGAGGCGGCCGTCCGGCGGCTGGCGGAGACGCGGGGCAGGAAGCTGGTGGACTACGCGCAGCCCATCCGGGTGGCGCTGACCGGAACGACGATCAGCCCACCCATTTTCCCCGTCCTGGCGTTGCTGGGGCGGGAAACCGTGCTGGATCGCCTAGCCCAGGTGCTCGAGTCCCAGTCGAACTAAAGGCGTACGAAGGTACGAGGGTATGAATGGACCGAATGCGGAATACGGAGTGCGGAATGCGGAATGATGAAGATGACGTTTGGGTTTCTGGTGTGAATTTCGCATTCCGCATTCGACATTCCGAATTGGGGAGGGTGGGGTGCCAACGAACCATATCGTGGACGAGTTGAAGGAGAAACTGGCGAGCCTGGAGCGCGAGCTGAAGATCGACATCCCGCAGCGCATCCGGCACGCGCGCGAGCTGGGGGACCTTCGCGAGAGCGGCGAGTACGAGACGGCCAAGGATCGCCAGGGGTTTCTCCATGCACGGATCGGGTTCCTGCAGCGGCGGATCGCGGAGCTCTCGAACATCGATCTGTCCCGCGTCCCGCGGGACCGCATCGCCTTCGGGGCGACGGCCACCCTGGTGGATCAGGACACCGGGGAAGAGCGGGTCTACCGCCTGGTCGCCTCGGAGGAGGTGGATAGCGAACGGGGGTGGATCTCGCCCGGCTCGCCGGTGGGGCAGGCGCTCATCGGTCGCCAGGAGGGGGATTCAGTGGTGATCCGGACGCCGAGCAGCAGCCGGCGGTACGACGTGGTGCGCGTGATCACGCTGCACGACGAACTGGCCGCGGAGAGGGAGGGCGTATGAACAGGCAGGCCGGGGGATCGTGGGGCTCCTGCACGACTTCGACTACGAGCAATATCCGAGCGCGGAGGCCGGCCACCCGTTCAAGGGGGCCGAGGTCCTGCGCGCCCGGGGGTACCCGGAGCCCGTCGTCACGGCGATCCTCTCCCACGCCGACTACTCGGGCGTGCCGCGCCAGACGCCCCTGGAGAAGGCGCTCTTCGCCTGTGACGAGCTGTGCGGGTTCATCACCGCGGCCGCCCTGATCCGCCCGACGAAGAGCATCCTGGACCTGGAGGCCTCGTCCGTCCGGAAACGGATGAAGGACAAGGCGTTCGCGCGGAACGTGAAGCGGGAGGATATCGTGAAGGGGGCCGAGGAACTGGGCGTGGAGCTGACCGACCACATCACCTTCGTGATCAAGGCGATGCAGGAGATCGCCGACGCATTGGGCCTGCGCGGCAGCCTCTGACGCAACCTGCGGGCGGAGGAAACCCGGCAGGGTTTCGTCTTGACTTCTGTGACCCGATGGCCGATACTCAGCCCGTCCAAAGGCGTGGCCTTTGGACTTTCCATTTGCCCGACCCGATCTGCGAGGGGGGAGCCCGATCGCCACCGCATGTTGCGGGGTCGTCCAACGGTAGGACAGCAGACTCTGGATCTGCCTATTGGGGTTCGAATCCCTGCCCCGCAGCCAAAAGTGAATACGTTTGGCCCTATCGTCTAGCCCGGCCTAGGACGCGGCCCTCTCAAGGCTGAAACTCGGGTTCGAATCCCGATAGGGCCACCACCCACGAGAGCCCGGAATCACAAGGATTTCGGGCTTTTCGTGTTTTCAGGCGTCTTGCCGGTCATGTCGCACAATCCCCCAGAATAACCCAGAAAACCCCATAGCAATGGCAACGAAATGGCAACGGCTTGTGCGCTTGTGAATTCCAAGCAAGGCCCCCTTCAGAATGCAGGAGTCGTTTTCGCTTACGCAGAGGGTTGACAGGGCTCCCTGAGTCAGGGTAGTGTTATGTTGCCACATAATGCTGGGAGGTGGAACCCATGGCAAAACGGCAGAACTTCGGAGCATACCTCCGGGCGTGTCGACTGAAGGCTGGACTCGGCTTGCGGACCTTCGCGGAGGCGGCGGGACTGAAGCCTTCCAACCTGTGCGCCATCGAGTACGGGCGGCAGGCGCCATCCCAGAAGGCCGAGACCTTGGGCCGGATCGCCGATGCGTTAGGACTTCCCCGGGGCTCTCGGGAGCGGCAACGGTTGTTTGACTTGGCGGCGAAACACAGGCCGGGAACTCTGGCTCCCGACGTGGCCGCCTTCGCCGGCCGGACCCCGGGGGTTCCGGTGCTCTTGCGCACCATCGAAAACAGGCGGCTGACGCGGGAGGACCTGGAGCGTCTGACCGAGTACGTGAATACGCAACTCGGGAAGCCGTCTCGGTGAGATTAACCAAGATCCCGCGATATTCTGTGGCCGAGTTGGAGCGCCGCGCAGAGGAGCTCCTCCGGTCCCGCTGCGGATGGCCGCCAGCCATACCTGTGGACATCGAAACTCTGGTGGACCAGGAACCCAGGGTTTTGCTTGACATCCTTCCCGGGCTCCAGAAGCTGTGCGGAATTGCCGGACATGTCCGTTATGAGCCAGAAACAGACACTCTACGCCTCATCATTGATGCGGAGGTGGCGGATCATCCAGCGGCCAGCTTCTACCGCTTTACTGTGGCTGAGGAACTGGCGCATGTTCTCCTCCATCGAGCGATCGTGGCGCAAGTGCGGACCCTCAAGGACTCGCTCGCGCTGCATGCCTGGCGCGGGTATCACGAAATCGACCGCAACGCGAAGCGGCTAGCCGCGGCCCTACTCATGCCGACGATCAGCGTGGCTCAGGAAGCCCGTAGGCTGTACCCAGATCTTGTGAAGGTGGCAGGGTTTGGAGACCCGTCCGCTGTGCAGGCCCACCTCGAAGAGCGGCTGGCTCGGCTCCATGCCGTGTCGGCTAGTGCTATGCGAAACCGGCTCAAAGAATGGCCGCTCCGGCTCACTCAGAAGATTGAAAGGGCCATGCGCGAACGACTCACAGTGCTTGAATAATCCTTCTCATTGCGGGCCTTAGGTTTGCACCTGTGGGAGGGTAGTGAGAAATGGGAACGATGGACGACAAGGCCTTCCAGGAATTGTGGGAGAAGGTCAGCGACGGCATGCGCCATGGTGCGGGGCAGGTCCTAGAGGCCTTCTTTCCGAAGATTCGGGATAGCGTCAGAGCATTGAACGCCAGCAACGTCTATTGGCTCCATGACCAGCCGCAAGATCTCAGAACATCAACAAGGGTATTCATTTGCAGCCCGAGCGGCCTCGGGAAAATGCGGATCGAGTTGAAGTCCACGGAGAAGGAAGACCCCACTTGGAGCCACAAACTCTCCCTCATCGTCACACCTTGGGACGACGTCGCCGAGGTAAAACTGGAGGTCCTCAAGGACGAAACAGAGGAGGAGAGGTTTGTAGGTATGGCCCTGAGACTCAGAGACGGCGACGGGATTACTCTCCTTCCAGAGCGAAACTCACTGGGCCACGGAGGAGTCCGCATAATAGACGGCAAGAGTGAGCAGTACGATGAACCGCAGCAGTTCACCGCCTCCGTCCTAGAAGCACTTGGGCGTAGGTAGGTCAAGAGTTGCATCGCGGGCCTAGGTGTGGGGTCGCTCCCCGCGGCCTGCCCCCGTAATCAGAATTGCTACAGCGTGGGAGGAGCCATGGCGCGGCGAAAGAAGGATGACGTTCTGCGAACCGGCGAGGTCACGGTTGAAAAGGGCGGCAAGGTCTATACTGCCAGGTACGAGCTACTACGAGGGGACATGGTAAGGCTTCAAAGTGGACAGTGTACTCACCTGGGGCGATTTACGGTGGAGGGGCTGGCGCGAACGCTCCTTTGTGAGGTGGTCGATGGGGGACACGCAGAGGAGCAGGGGATAAGAGTGGACCCTGCGACATAGGGAGCATCGTCAACCAGAAGCATCACTTCGCGGGGTGGCTACTGAAAAGCCGGACCCTGCCTGGGCCGCGAGTCCTTCAGAACGCCTATCCCCTCGCCTGTGACCGCGGCTGCTTGGCACGATTCCGTCTTTTTAGGGGGGACGTTGGTGCAGAAACAACATGCGAGGTGGGCGGCGGGGAAAAAGGCACCGGACCTCTATTGGAGGCTACGTGCTTGATTGGCTGGATGGGCGATTCCAGTTCTTGGCGGTTGGTGCGCAAGGTGGGGATGCCGTGAGACACAATTCGACGGCGAAGGGCGTTCTCCGGTCGATGCCATGAGTGGCCATGTCTCAGGCCCGCATCTGTACGCTCCCGGGAGCACGTTCCATGAGGTCGCCGATGGGCGGCGCCTCAGCGCCAGTCAAAATCTGATATGATGACCCAGCAGGATCAAGCAGTTGGGGGCAACGTGGAGTCCGGCACCTCTTCTCCTAACCCTACGGCGCTTCACCAGCCGCTCAGGGGCCTGTTCGAGAGGCGGTTCGGGGAGCCGGTGGAGCGGGTCACGCCCCTGAAGGGCGACGCCTCGGACCGGAAGCTCTTCCGCCTGTCGGCGGCGTCGCACACGGCGATCGGCGTCGTCAATCCGGACGCCCGGGAGAACCGCGCCTTCCTCGAGTTCTCCCGCCACTTCGGCAGGTGCGGCCTGCCGGTTCCCGAGATTTACGCCGAGGACCTCGACCGGGGGATGTACCTGGAAGAGGATCTGGGTGACACGACGCTCTTTCAGTTCCTCACGGCGAACCGCGTCACAGACGAACTCTCGAGCGAGACGCTCGACCTGTACCGGAAGGTGGTCGAACTGCTGCCGCGGTTCCAGATCGAGGCCGGCCGGACGCTGAACTACGACGTGTGCTACCCGCGATCCAGCTTCGACAGGCAGTCCATGCTGTGGGACCTCAACTACTTCAAATACTACTTCCTTCGCCTGGCGAAGATCCCCTTCAGCGAGCAGGCCCTCGAGGACGATTTCGAGCGGTTCGCCGAGTTCCTGCTCCAGGCCGAGCGGCGCTTCTTCCTCTACCGCGACTTCCAGTCCCGCAACATCATGGTCCGAGACGGGAGGCCCTTCTTCATCGATTACCAGGGTGGGCGGCGCGGGGCGCTCCAGTACGACGTCGCGTCCCTGCTGTTCGACGCGAAGGCCGACCTCCCCTTCGAGGTCCGCGACGAACTTCTCGAACGGTACCTCGAAGCCGCCGCGACGCTCGAGCCGATCGACCGCCACGCCTTTCTGACCTTTTACCCCGGCTTCGTCTCCGTCCGGATCATGCAGGCGATGGGGGCCTACGGCCTGCGGGGCTTCTACGAGCGGAAGCACCACTTCCTGGCCAGCATCCCGTACGCGATCCGGAACCTGGAATACCTGCTGCGGACGACCGCCCTTCCCGTCGAACTGCCCGAGTTGACGCAGGTGTGGCGCCGCCTGGTCGCGTCCTCTGCCCTCCGGCAGTTCGGCACCGCCTCGCTCAAGCTCACGGTGCGGATCCAGAGCTTCGCGTACACGGACGGCGTGCCGACCGACGAGAAGGGGCACGGCGGCGGCTACGTGTTCGACTGCCGGGCGCTGCCCAACCCCGGCCGGTTCGAGGAGTACACGAAGCTGACGGGCCAGGACGATGCGGTGAAGGCTTTCCTCGAGAACGAGCCCGCCGTGGGCGACTTCATCCGGCACGTCTTCGCGTTGATCGACCAGACCGTCGAGAACTACCAGCGGCGCAACTTCACCGACCTCCTGGTCGCGTTTGGCTGCACCGGCGGCCAGCACCGCTCGGTGTACTGTGCCGAGCGGCTGGCGACGCACCTGCGTGAGCAGTTCCAGGTGCACGTCGAGGTGCGCCACCTGGCGCGGGAGAACAGCACCCCCACTCCCGGTCCTCTCCCTGGGGGAGAGGGAGAAAAGCGATGAAGGCGATGGTCCTCGCGGCCGGCGTCGGGAGCCGGCTGCGGCCGCTCACCGACGAGATCCCGAAGGCCCTGCTCGAGGTCGGCGGCGCGCCGATGATCGAGCGGGTGATCGGGCGTCTCAAGGCGGCCGGCGTCACCGCGCTCGTCGTGAACCTCTTCCACCTGGGCGACCGCATCATGGAGTTCCTGGCCTCGAAGGGGGACTTCGGGCTCCACATCGAATTCACGCGCGAGGCCGAGCTGCTCGACACCGGCGGGGGGCTGCAGCACGCGGCGTGGTTCTTCGACGACGGCCGGCCGTTCTTCCTCCACAACGTGGACGTCCTGAGCGACATCGACCTCACGGGGCTGCTCCGGTTCCACCAACAGGCTGGAGGGCTGGCGACGCTCGCGGTCCAGAGCCGGCCGAGCCCGCGTCGGCTCCTGTTCGACCGCGACGGACGGCTGTGCGGCCGGGAGTCGCCGGAGGGCGTGGAGTGGGCGAGGGGGCCGCGGAGTGGCGTCGAGCGGCTCGCCTTCACCGGGATCCACGTGATCGATCCCGCGATCTTCCCCAGGATGACCGAGACGGGCTCCTTTCCGATCACCCGGACCTACCTGCGGCTCGCCGGGGAGGGGGAACGGATCGTCGCCTGCCGGGCCGACGGGAGGTACTGGCAGGACATCGGGTCGCCGGAGAAGCTGGAGGCAGCACGCAAACGCGCGGCCGGGCCGCCCGCCTGATCCCCGCACCGCAGCGTACGCTCAGGTTCGATTCCCGAGAGGGCCACGCAATGAAAACGCGGGGTCTCAGCAACCCCGCGTTTCTCTCTTCCGGCCTGGGTGCCGATGGCTACCCGGTCCGCCGGGCCTTCTCGATCCTGGCCCATTCGTCTTTCAGGGAGACCGCGCGGTTGAACACCAGCGTCCCGTTCGCGGAATCGGGGTCCACGCAGAAATAGCCTTGCCGCTCGAACTGGTAGATGCTGCCGGGCCTCGCCCCGGCGAGGCTGGGCTCTCCCCGGCACCCGGCCAGGACCTCCAGCGAGTCGGGGTTCACGTTGGCCAGGAAATCCTGGCCCTCGTCTCCCTCATCGGGATCCTCCTTCACGAAGAGCCGGTCGTACAGCCGCACCTCGGCCGGCACGGCGTGCGCCGCCGAGACCCAGTGGATGGTGGCCTTCACCTTGCGGCCATCCGGCGCATCGCCGCCGCGCGTGGTCGGGTCATAGGTGCACCGCAGCTCCACGACGTTCCCCTGCCCATCCTTCACCACGTCCACGCACTGGAGGAAGTAGGCGTAGCGCAAGCGCACCTCGCGTCCCGGGGAAAGCCGGTAATACTTGGGCGGCGGGTTCTCGCGGAAGTCGTCCTGCTCGATGTACAGCACGCGCGAGAACGGCACGCGGCGCGTCCCGGCGCCGGGGTCCTCGGGGTTGTTCACCGCCGCCAGTTCTTCCACCTGCCCCTCGGGGTAATTCTCGATCACCACGCGCAGGGGCTTGAGGACGCCCATCACGCGCGGCGCGCGCCTGTTCAGGTCCTCGCGCAGGCAGTGTTCCAGCAGGGCGATGTCCACCAGGCTGTCTTTCTTGGCCACGCCGATCCGCTCGCAGAAATCCCGGATGGCTTCCGGCGTGTAGCCCCGGCGGCGCAGGCCGGAGAGCGTGGGCATGCGCGGGTCGTCCCAGTCCTTCACGTGCCCCTCCCGCACCAGCCGCAGGAGCTTGCGCTTGCTCAGGACGGTGTAGGAGAGATTCAAGCGCGCGAACTCGATCTGGCGCGGATGGTAAATCTCCAGTTGAGCGAGATACCAGTTGTACAGCGGGCGGTGATCTTCGTACTCCAGCGAGCACAACGAGTGGGTGATGCCCTCGAGGGAGTCCGACTGCCCGTGGGCGAAGTCATACATCGGGTAGATGCACCACGTGCCGCCCGTGCGGTGATGCGGGGCGTGGATGATGCGGTACATCACCGGGTCGCGCAGGTTGATGTTGCCGGCGGCCATGTCAATCTTGGCGCGCAGGGTGCGCGAGCCCTCCGGGAACTCCCCGGCCCGCATGCGCGCAAACAATTCCAGGTTTTCCGCCAGCGTCCGGTTGCGGTAGGGGCTCTCCTTGCCCGGCTCGGTGAGGGTGCCCCGGTACCGGCGGATCTCGTCGGCGCTCAGGTCGCAGACGTAGGCCTTGCCCTTTCTGATGAGCCTGACCGCGTACTCGTACAACTGCTCGAAGTAGTCGGAGGCATAGTAGAGCCGGTCTTCCCAGTCGAACCCCAGCCAGCGGATATCCTGCTGGATGGACTCGACGTACTCCACTTCCTCCTTCACCGGATTGGTGTCGTCGAAGCGCAGATTGCACCGGCCGCCGAATTCCGCCGCGATGCCGAAGTCGATGCAAATGGCCTTGGCGTGGCCGATGTGGAGATAGCCGTTCGGCTCCGGGGGGAAGCGGGTGTGCACGCGGGGGTAGCGGCCCGCCTTCAGGTCGTCCAGCACCGCGGCCCGGATGAAGTCCACAGGCTGATTGGAATCGCTCCACGTCATGTTTGCATCTCTTCTGGGGGAACCCCTCGACAATTATGGGAAAACGGCGCTCTCGCCTCTCGCGCCCGGAGGGGTTTCGTCCGCTGGGGGCCTTCGCGCCTGATCGTCCGTCCAGTCCACCCAGCCGGCCGCGACAACGGTTCCACGACTCCGAGCATGCCGCAGCGGCGTGCCTGGTGTCAAGCTGGAAGGATGGGAGGCCGGCTTTCTTATTGCCTACGGCGGGCGTCCAGGCCGGACCCTGTCTTGAATTGGCCCATCGGGGTGTTGTTGACTGCACGCGATGAGTCGCGCTAAAAACATTCAGGAGGACTTTCAGGGTGGAAACGCGGGTTCGGGTCCCGCTGGGGCCACCATGTGACTCCGGACGAGTGGTGAGCATCCGCATGGTTTCCGGCGCAAGCGGGTCAACGGAGTGCGTTCCACCGCGCCTGACAAAAAATGTCCTGAACGGACAAGTTTTTTCACGCGAGGAGGGCTCCGGCTGCTTTTTGGCGGGGCCGGGGGGATCCGGTACAGAATCGTGTCTCCATGCAACCCACCGCGCTTGCAGGGATATTCCCCACTTCCCGGGCAAGAGCCAAGGGGGCGACAGACATGGCACGGATGCTGCCTCCCCACTGGGAGCCGGGGGTAGGTCTGCCCCGGGAGGTTTGACGGTGAATGAAACAACCCCCCAGCCCGATGGAGAATCGGGGGAGGAATCGCGATGAGCGGCTCCCCGCACAAGGCGGGCAAGGGATTCACGCTGATCGAGTTGCTCATCGTCGTGGCCATCATCGGTATCCTGGCGGCCATCGCCATCCCCAACCTGGTGACTGCCCAGCGGAAGTCGAAATATTCCCGCGCCGCCGCGGATGTGAAGACGGCGGCGACCCAGGCCATCGTGTACGGCAACGACAAGAACGCCTACCCGACCACCATCAGGGTGATGCGCGACGGGGGATACGCCAACGTCGGCGACACCGATCCGTGGACGAACAGCTACCTGCTCTCCGCGGCGCTGACCGGTGGGCTCACGCCTGGACAGACCGACGATGTGTATGTCTACAGCAAGGGCGCCAGCACCACGGGGGTGTACCCCGAACCGTTTACCTCCACCACCGGGGACGGGGGATCCGTGGGTTATTCCTCCGTGTACGGGTCCTGGACCGGATATTAGAATCCTCCAGGTCGCTCGATCCGCCTCGAACCTCCGAACGCTCCCCTGCCTGCTTCACCGCCTCGGTCCTCTTCCTTGAGCGCCTCTGACGCGTCCTGGCGTGCCCATCCGCCGCGGTGAAATCCGTCCGCCGGGCCGGTTGTTCCAGGGATGGGGGCGGAGGGGGACAGCCGCGCCCGTGCCGCCCACGCTGCGATTTCACATTGTCTGGTCGGGCAACCCGTCGAGGGTTCAGGCTGGACGAACCGGTCGAAGATGAGTAGGCTCTCTCCGCGAAACAGCGGAGACGACCCGCACATCCTCCGAGGGAGGGGCTTCACAAGGAGACGCGCATGACCCAACTCTTCGAGAATCGTGTCAAGCGGATGCTCAAGGCCGGAAAGAAGACCGCGGGGGCCTGGGCGCAACTGTGCAGCCCCACGTCCACGGAGATCCTCTGCCGCGCCGGCTTTGACTGGGTGTTGATTGACATGGAGCACTCCCCGGGTGACCTGCAGACACTCGTCGCACAGCTCCAGGCGATGGGCGGCTCCGGCGTCGTGCCTCTGGTCCGCGCCCCCTGGAACGATCTGGTGTGGATCAAGCGAATTCTGGATGCCGGGGCCTACGGGGTCATGATCCCGTCGGTGAACACGCGGGAGCAGGCCGTCGCCGCCGTCCAGGCCTGCAAGTATCCGCCGGTCGGCATCCGCGGGATCGCGGGGAGCCCCCGAGCGGCGGGATTCGGGCGGGATACCGCCAGTTACCTGAAGCGGGCGAACGACGAGGTCCTGGTGATCCTCCAGGTCGAGACGCTCCAGGCCGTCCAGAATCTGGAGGAGATTGCGAAGGTTCCGGGAGTGGATGCCCTCTTCATCGGGCCCATGGACCTCTCCACGTCCATGGGACACCTCGGGAATCCTGCCCACCCGGAGGTGCAGGCGGCCATCGCCACGGTGGAGGCGAAAGCCAAGGCCATGGGGGTCGCGCTGGGAACGATCTCGGCCGGCTGGGAGCAGGCCAAGGCCCTGTACGACCGGGGGTATCAGATGGTGACGCTCCTCTCGGATGTGGTCCTGCTCTCGCGGGTCTCCGCGGAGACCATGGCCAAGTTCCGGGAGGCAGTTCCGGAAGCGTAGAGGAGAGAGTAGAGCCGAGAGCCGAGAGCCGGGAGCCGAGCGCCCGGTCCCGAGCGCGAAGAGCCGAGAGCCGGGAGCCGAGAACTGCGAGCCGGGAGCCGAGAGAAGCGAGGGTGCCCCTCGATCCGCGCCTGCCGAACATGCCCAGCCGGAAGGCCATCCGGAACCAGAAACAAGCGGGAGAAACCAGTTGACAGGCCCCAGGGGCACCACTAAAGTCACGTCATTACTCCTGTTTCACCGTGGAGGCCTGACGCCAAGATGCGCGTTGACTTGCACATGCACACCACGGCCTCGGACGGGCTCCTTAACCCGGCGGCCCTGGTCCAGGCGGTTCAGTCCGCAGGCCTCCAAGTCTTCAGCGTCACCGATCACGACACCGTGGACGCCGTGGCGGAATCGGAGACGCACGCCCGTGCCCTGGGCATCCGCCTCATCCCGGGCATCGAGCTCTCGGCGGTCTGGCAGAAGGTGGAGTTTCACATCCTGGGATACTTCGTGGACCCCACGGATGCCAGGCTGCTCGCCTTCCTCCGGGGAAGGCGAGAGGGCCGGCGCACGCGACTGCAAGCCATGCTGAGCCGGTTGCGGGTGCTGGGGATGGCCGTCACTGCAGAAGAGGTGATGGCCCTGGCGCAGGACGGCAACGTGGGGCGGCCCCACCTGGCACGGGTCCTGGTCCGGCGCGGATTCGTCGCCAGCACCGACGAGGCCTTCGACCGGTACCTCGGGGAGGGCAGGCCGGCCTATGTGCCGCGGCCGGACGTGACCGCGGCGGATGCGATCCGGGCGATCCACGAGGCGGGCGGGTTGGCCTCGCTGGCCCATCCGGGATTGCCCAACCGGGATGCGGCGATCCCCGATCTGGTGACCGCGGGCCTGGATGCCATCGAGGCCTACCACGTCAACCACTCGCCCGGCCTGACCGCGCATTACCGCCGGCTGGCCGAACGGCGGGGGCTCCTGGTGACGGGCGGCTCGGACTTCCACGGAGCGGCGGACCGCGATCACAGCTCCAGGCCCGGCATGCCCTGTCTGCCAGAGGCGGATTTCTGCCGGTTGGAAGCGGCGGCGGAGGCTCGGCGCGCCGCCACGCGCCAGTGAGGGATGCGAGTGGACGAGGCAACCCCGCGTGAGGGGCAGATCGGGCGGGTCCCCGAGACCATCGGGAAAGCGGATCAGGGATCGCCGACGAGGACCGCCCGGTCCCTCCGGACCCGGGAGGAAGTCCGGAGCATCTGCCGCCGGCACTTCGCCGCGCGGAATCTCCACATGCGTTTCGTGGACGTGGACTTCGAGTCCGGCGGTCGAGGCGCGACCATCTTCTTCTCGTCGGACGAGAAGGTAGACTTCCGGGAGTTGCACCGGGACCTCTGTCGCGACCTGCGCATGCGAGTCACGATGCACCGCCTGGGGCATCGTGACGAGGCGAAACGAACGGGCACCTGCGGCCCGTGCGGGCGGACGTTGTGCTGCAAGAGCTTCCTGCCCGGCTTTCCCACCGTCTCCGTAAAGCTGGTGAAGGAACAGAAGTTCCCGCTGACGCCGGACCGCTCGGCCGGCATGTGCGGGCGCTTGAAGTGCTGCCTTGCCTATGAGACGGGAGAGGCCGCCCCCTCCCGGTCGAACTGCGGGGGGTGCCGCCTGACCGCCGGAGGTGCCGGGGACGCTCCGGGCGAACCGCGACTCCCCGGGTCCTGATCGCAATCTCCTCCATCATTCGGAGTCGCGTCCGCCCGCCGGTGGGGATCGGCGGAGCCAGGGAATCTGCACGGTGTGCCGCACAGGACCGGCCCGCCGTGCGCGCCAGAGGGCCGAGGCTGGGATACCTTGTCAGCCCGGGAATAATCCAGTATCATGCCCGGACCACACCGTATCGGGCCCTCATGCGCTTGCTGTGTCCGCGTCGGCGGCTCCGCCGAGGGAGAGTGGATTCATGGACGATCAGGACAAGCGGCTGCTGAACGCGATCCAGGCGGATTTCCCGCTGGCCTCCCGTCCGTTCCAGGCCCTGGGGGCCTCGCTGGCCCTGTCCGAGGGCGAAGTCATTGACCGGATCGCCTCCCTGAAGCAGCAGAAGGTGGTTCGCCAGATCAGCGCGATCTTCGACACGCGCAGCCTCGGGTACAAGAGCAGCCTGGTCGCCATGCGGGTCCAGCCGGACCGGCTGGACGCGGCCGCGGCGGTGGTCAACAGCCACCCCGGCGTCAGCCATAATTACAAGCGGAACCACGCCTTCAACCTGTGGTTCACGCTGGCGGTGCCGCCCTCCAGTGACCTGCAGTGGACGGTGGAGCGCCTGCACACCATGACCGGCGCCGATTCCACCCGCATCCTGCCCACGCTGCGGCTGTTCAAGATCGGCGTCCAGCTCGACATGGAGGGGAAGAGCGGCGCGGAGCGCGAGGAGCCCCGCGAGGCGGGATACAGCGATGTGCGTCGGCCCGCAGCGGGCCCCGCGGGGCTTCGCGGGGTGGACATCGCGGCCATCCACGAATTGCAGGGGGACTTCCCCCTGGTTCCGGAGCCGTACCGGCCCATGGCGGACCGCATGGGCCTCTCCGAGGAGTCGCTGTTCGAGGTCGCGCGGCACCTGCAGGGGCAGGGCTACCTGCGCCGGGTGGCGGCCGTCCTGCACCACCGCGAGGCGGGCTTCCGGGCGAACGCCATGGGGGTGTGGGTGGTGCCCCCCCAGCGGGCGGAGGAAGTCGGCAAGATCATGGGGAGTTTCCGGGGCGTCAGCCACTGCTACCTGCGGCCCACGTATCCGGACTGGCTCTATAACATCTTCACCATGGTGCACGGCCAGAAGGCCAAGGATTGTCAGGAGATTATCAGCGCCATCTCAGCCGCGACCGGCATCACCGAGTACGCGCTGCTGTACAGCACGAAGGAATACAAGAAGGTCCGGCTGAAGTATTTCACCCCCGAATTGGACGAGTGGGAAGCGCAGGCCCGCCAGTCGGCAGGTGCCGCCCCGGCGGATTCCGGGATGCTGGCGGCCAATCCACGCTAGGCGTGGATGGGTCAGGCCCCGAGGGTGGCCGGGGTGTCCGCTGTGCCGCTGAACCGGGAGCAGACACGGATGCCAGGCATTGAGGGGCTGACCCGGTTCGTCCATCTGCTGGCCTCGATGGTGTACCTGGGCGGGTCCTGGTTCTTGGGCGCGGCCCTGATCCCGGGGCTGAGGGCAATGGCGCCGGAGCAGCGAATCCGGACCGTGGCCGCAGTCATCCGGTGGTATCACCCCACCAGCCTGGCGGCGCTGGGGATTCTGGTCATGACCGGTGCGTTTACCCTCACCTCTGCCAAGGCCGCGCTGGGACCGCAGTATTTTTCCACGCTGTTCACGCTCCTCGGCCCCAAGCTCCTGCTGGCATTCGTCCTGGTGATGCTGAGCAGCTACCAGTTCTTCGGCCTGGGGTTGCGCCTGGTCCGCTCGCTTCCCGAGGACGGGGGGGCGGTTCCGGCCGAGGTGCAGGCCTGGCAGCTCAAGGTGGTCGCCCGGATCCAGGGGTGCGCACTCATCGGCGCGGGGCTGGCCGCGGCGTTGGGCGGCCTCGGGATGGCGCTGGCCCGCTCCTAACGCAGGGGAGAAACGCGTGGGCGACTGCATGGTCGACGTGCAGGGTCTCACCAAGGTCTTCGGGAGCACGCTGGCCCTCGACGCCGTGGACCTCCGGGTGGAGCAGGGCGAGGTGGTGGCGCTCCTGGGCCCCAACGGGGCGGGGAAGACCACCCTGCTGAAGCTCCTGGCCACGGCCATCAAGCCCACCGCGGGCGGCGGGCGCGTCCTGGGAGAGGACCTGCTGAAGGGCCGCGACGCCATCCGGCGACGGATCGGCATGATCTCTCACAGCCACCACCTGTACGAGGAGCTGACGGCCGAGGAGAACCTGCAGTTCGCGGCGGCCATGCACGGGATGCGACCGGACGGCGGGTCGGTCATCAAGGCGCTGACCGAGGTGGGACTGGACGGGCACGCGCGCGCCAAGGTCCGGACGTTCAGCACCGGCATGAAGCGGCGCCTGGTCATCGGCAAGATGCTCCTCTTCGAGCCGGAACTTTTATTTCTCGACGAGCCGCACAACACCCTGGACCAGGCGGCCATCGCCCTGCTCAACGGGTACGTGGCCTCCGTCAAGGCGCGCGGGGGTGCCGTGGTCGTCGCCACCCACAACCTCTCCCGGGCCTATGCCATGGCGGACCGCTTCGTGCTCATGCGGGACGGCGCGGTGGCATACCGCGTGGCGAAGGATGGGCTCTCGGCCGATTGCCTGCGTGACCTGTACGCGCGGTACGCGGAGGGCGGCGACAGCGTCGCCGCCTGACAGCGTTCGGCTGTTCGAGTGTTCGGCTGTTCGGGAACGGCCGAACTGCCGTACGGTCGAACGCCCGAACGGTTTCATCCGTGGGCGATGACGTGGCCCCAGCCCACGGGAGACCGCGGCAGAACGAAGCTCTCGGTCGAGGGAGAGGTATGGTAGCTGAACTGCTTCGTCGGACGTGGGCCATGACGTGGAAGGACGTCACGGTGGAGCTCCGCGCCCGCGAGCGGATCAACGCCATGCTGTTCTTCGCGGCCCTGGTGCTCTTCATCTTCAACTTCGCCCTGGGCCCCGATCGGGAGACGCTGCGCGAGGTGGCGCCGGGCCTCCTGTGGCTGGCGTTCCTCTTCACGGGGATGCTGGGCCTGGGGCGCAGCTTCCAGGCCGAGCGGGAGAACGAGTGCTTCGAGGAACTTCTGCTGACCCCGGGCGACCGGGAGTCCATCTTCTTCGGGAAGCTGGCGGGCAATATCCTGTTCATGGTGACGGCCGAGGCGCTGATCCTGCCCCTCTTCGGGATCCTGTACAACCTGGACATCTGGGGGCTCCTGCCGTCCCTGGCCCTGGTGGCCTTCCTGGGGACCGTGGGCTTCTCGGCCATCGGCACGTTGCTGGCGGCCATGACGGCGCACCTCCGGGCGCGGGAGGTGATGCTGCCGCTGCTCCTCTTCCCGCTCACCGTGCCGGTGATCCTGGGGTCGGTGCGCGCGACCGAGGCGATCCTGGCGGGCGGGGGCCTCAGCGAGGTGAGCCACTGGCTCAAGCTCCTGGGCGGCTTCGACGTGATCTTTCTGGTGGTCTGTCCACTGGCCTTCGAATTCGTGCTGGAGGAGTGATGGGGCGAGGTTCTCTGGCGACGCGCGTCTTGGGGGGTACGGCCGGCCTCCTCCTGGCGGCGGGACTGTACCTGGGGCTGGTGGTCGTGCCGCCCGATGCGGTGCAGGGGGACGTGCAGCGCATCATGTACGTGCACGTGCCCTCCATCGTGACCGCGTACATCGCCTTCTTTGTGGTCTTTTGCACGAGCATCCTGTACCTGTGGAAGCGGGATCTGCGATTCGACGCCGTGGCCGTCTCGTCGGCCGAGATCGGGGTGGTCTTCACCGGGATCACGCTGGCCACCGGCATGATCTGGGGGAAGCCGACGTGGGGGGTCTGGTGGACGTGGGACGCGCGGCTCACTCTCACAGCGATCCTCTTCACGATCTACGTGGGGTACCTGATGCTGCGGGCCTTCGCGGAGGAGCCGCTGGCCGGCGCCCGTTACGGGGCCGTCCTGGCCATCCTGGGCTTTCTGGACATCCCCCTCAACCATCTCGCGGTGTACTGGTGGCGCACGCTGCACCAGCCCTCCTCGATCCTGCGGCCCGGCGGCCCCTCGGTGGCCTCGGACATGCTCCTGCCGCTGGCGATGAACTTCGCGGGGCTGGTCCTGCTGTCCACCTACTTCCTGGTGGAGCGCGTCCGCCTGGAGCGCCTCCGCCATCGCACCGCCGAGGTGCGGCTCACGCGAGGACGGCGTGGGTAACTGGGGATTCGTCGGCCTGGCGTACGGCCTGGCGTTGGTGGTGCTGGTCGGCTATCTCGTCTTCCTGAAGGGGCGGCTGCGGGGGGCCGGGGAGGAGCTGGCCGCGCTCGAGCAGGAGAGCGGGCGGAGGACCCGATGAAGAAACGCAAGTTGAAATACCTGCTGGCAGGGGGCATCGTGGTCGCCGCCCTGGCGGGGATGATCTATTCGGGCGTCCAGGAGTCGATGGTGTACTTCTACACGCCCAGCGAGCTGGTGCAGAAGAAGGACGCGGTGCAGGGCAAGTCGCTGCGCGTGGGGGGGATGGTGGTCGAGCGTTCCATCCGGTGGGACCCGCAGACCCTCCTGCTGACCTTCCAGCTCACGGACGGCCAGGGCACGGTCTTCGTGCGCCACAAGGGGACGGCGCCGGACCTCTTCAAGGAGGGGGCGGGGGCCGTGGTGGAGGGAACCTGGACGCCCGAGGGCTTCTTCCGCTCCAGCAACATCATGGCCAAGCACTCCGAGGAGTACAAGCCGCCGGCCCATCCGGAGACCCTGGAGTCGAAGAAGGAGCTGTTCAAGTCCATCCTGAAAGAGGGCAAGCCATGATCTCCACCCTGGGCGGGTTCGTGTTGTTCCTGGCGCTGGGCGTCACCCTGTATGCGGCCGCGGCCGCGGTCCTGGGGGCCCGCGCGGGGCGGGAGGACTGGCTGGCCAGCTCGCGCAACGCCGTGCTGGCCCACTTCTGCCTGGTCACGCTGGCCATCTTCCTCCTGGAATACGCCCTGATCACCAGCGACTTCAGCCTGCGCTACGTGGCCAACACCAGCACCCGGGGGAGCCTCACGCGCTACAAGATCGCCGGCCTGTGGGGCTCGCTGGAGGGCTCCATCCTCCTGTGGGAATGGCTCCAGGCCCTGTTCGCGGCCCTGGTGGTGGCCCGCTACAGCGACCGGGGACCCTCTGGGTGTCGGCAACTCATGCCCTATGTCCAGGCGGTGCTGCAGGGGATCTCCGCCTTCTTCCTGCTCCTCATGACCTTCGGGGCCAACCCCTTCGCCCCTCTCTTCCCGGTCCCGCCCGACGGCCGCGGCCTGAACCCCCTGCTGGAAGTGACCGACATGCTCATCCACCCGCTGCTCTTGTACCTGGGGTACGTGGGTTTCTCGGTGCCGTTCGCCTTCGCCATGGCCGCCCTCGTCACCGGCCACGTCTCGGAAGAGTGGCTCACCATCACCCGGCGCTGGACGGTGGTGGCCTGGCTGTTCCTCACCGGGGGGATCTTCTACGGCGGCTGGTGGTCGTACCGGACGCTGGGCTGGGGCGGCTACTGGGCCTGGGACCCGGTGGAGAACGCCTCCTTCATGCCCTGGCTGACGGGCACGGCCTTCATCCACTCGGTCATGATCCAGGAGCGGAAGCGGATGCTCCGGGTCTGGAACCTGGTCCTCATCACGCTCACCTTTTCCCTGGTCATCTTCGGGACCTTCCTCACCCGGAGCGGGATCCTGGGCTCGGTGCACGCCTTCGCCGACGGGCCCGTGGGCGTCATGTTCCTGGCCTTCCTGGCCCTGGTGCTGTTCTTCTCCTTCGGCCTGGTGGCCTACCGGTCGGATGCGCTCAAGGGCCACGGCGAACTGGACTCCATCGTCTCGCGCGAGAGCGCGTTCCTGCTGAACAACCTGGTCCTGGTGGGGATCTGTTTCACGGTATTCCTGGGGACGATCTTTCCCCTCCTGGCCGAGGCCATCCGCGGGACCAAGATCAGCGTGGGGACGCCCTATTTCAACCGGGTGAGCGTCCCGCTGGGCCTGGCCCTGCTCCTCCTCATGGGGATCGGTCCCCTCATCGCCTGGGGCCGCGCCTCCCTGAACAACCTGCAGCGGAACTTCCTGAAGCCGTCCCTGGCGGCCCTGGCCGGTGGGGCGATCCTGGTCGCCCTGGGCGTGCGCCAGGCCGAAGTCCTGGCGGCCTTCGTGTTCTGTCTCTTCGTCATCGGCACCATCGTCTTCGAGTTCCTGGTGGGGACCCGGACCCGGGCGAAGACGACGGGGGAGGGGCTCCTCACGGCCTTCGCCACGCTGCTCCTCAAGAGCCGGCGGCGCTACGGGGGACTCATCGTCCACCTGGGCGTGGTGGTGGCCATCGTCGGCATCGCGGTCTCCTCGGTGTACAAGGTGGAGCGGGAGCAGACCCTGCAACCGGGAGAGAGCATGCAGGTGGGGCCGTACTCGGTGCGCTTCGACGGGATGGCGGCGGGGGAGCGGCCCACCCATATCCTGGTCTGGGCCAACCTCATGGCCTTCAAGGACGGCCAGCCGCTGCACACCCTCACCCCCGGACAGCGGTATTACCCGAACCAGCAATCGCCCTTTGCCAGCGTGGATGCCCGCTACCACTGGAACGAGGACCTGTACGTCATCCTGTCGGCCTTCGAGCGGGACGGCAGCTCCGCCACCTTCAAGGTGATGATCAACCCCATGATCTCCTGGATCTGGATCGGGGGCGGCGTGATCCTGCTGGGGGTGATCGTGGCGGTGTTACCCGAGCGGCGCCTGGCCCTGCTCGCCCTCCGGGCCAAGGCGCAGGTGGCCTGAGTCCCCATGGCCGGCCCGGAGTCCCTCATGTCCTGGAAGAAGGCGTTGATTCCCCTGGCCTGTGTGCCCGTGATCATCCTGCTGGCCTATGGCTTCCGCACCGATCCCAAGGCGATCCCGTCCCCGCTGGTGCGGCAGCCGGCCCCCGGCTTCCGCATGGCCGTCTACGACGCGGGCGAGCTGTCGCTCGAGACGCTCAAGGGAAAGCCGGTCGTCGTGAACTTCTGGGCCTCCTGGTGCTACCCCGCCTGTTACGAGGAGGCGCCCCTTTTGGAATCCACGTGGCGGAAGTACAAGGATCAGGGCCTCATGGTGGTGGGTGTGGACATCCAGGACAAGGAGGCCAACGCTCGCGAGTTCATGCGCCGGTTCGATTTCACGTTCCCCAACGGCCCCGACCCGGGGAGCAAGATCTCCATCGACTACGGGGTGTACGGCGTCCCGGAGACGTTCTTCATTGACCGGCAGGGCCGGATCACCTACAAGCACGTGGGGGCGCTGACGCCTGCGCTGATGGAGGCGCAGGTTCAGGCCATCCTGAAGGGGAACTGAGATGGGGTCGCAGGTAAGAGGGGCTGGATCCCTGGCGGGCGCTCCGGGCCGCAGGCACGGCAGGTGGCCGGGCTTCGCCCTGGTCTGGGCCCTGGTGTGGATCGGCCTGGTGATCCCCGGGGTGGCCCCGGCGGCATCCGGCTCGCCGAATCCGGATCTCGAGGACCAGGTCCGCGAGATCGCGTCGGGGCTCCGCTGCGTGGTGTGCCAGAACCTGTCCGTGGCGGATTCCCCCTCGGATCTGGCCAAGGAGATGCGCAACCTGGTGCGGGAACTCGTGCAGCAGGGGAAGAGCCGCGAGGAGATCCAGGCCTACTTCGTGAGCCGGTACGGGGAGTTCGTCCTGCTCTCCCCGCCCAAGCGGGGATTCAACCTCCTGGTCTGGGGACTGCCCTTCCTGGCCATCGTCGTGGGCGCCTGGGGCGTCTACCTCGTGGCCAGGCGCTGGACCCTGCGGCGCGAGGAAGCGGAGCCCGCGGTGGATCCCGCCTACGCCGAACGGGTTCGTCGCGACCTCCGGGAGCGGGAGGGGCCGGCCGGCCCCTGAACCGGATCCGAGGAGTGGCATCAACCACCGAGGGCGGAATTGGCGCCTGCGAAGTAAATAGGCTCGTAACTAGCCGATTTTCCCGCGTCGTGGTGACGGTAGACCGTCATGACCACTTGGCGGTTGAATGATTGAGTTTACGGAGGACCAATGGCGGTGGTGATCTCGCTGGGCATTGCGGTGGTAGTGGTCGCGTTCGTGGCCGCTCCGTTTTTCCTGCTGACCGGGCGCGCCTCGGAGTCCGCACCGAAGAATCCCGATGCCCCCGAGGTGCTCCGGGACCTGCTGGCGGAGAAGGAGACGCTTTACGCCGCCATCCAGGAACTGGACTTCGATTTCAAGTCCGGCAAGCTTTCGGCCGAGGATCACCAGGCCCTGCGGAGGCGCCACGAGGCGGCCGCGGCCCTTGTCCTGAAGCGCATAGACGAATTGCAGGGGAGGTCCGGGGAGGCCGAACGACCCCGGAGCGCCCGCCGGGAGAAGCGGGGGGGATGAGAACGATGCAGGACCAGCTCCGCCGGGCGGGGCTGGACGGGGTCCACGCCAAGCTGCTGGCCGGCCAGCGGCTGGATTTCGACGACGGGATGCGCCTCTACCGGACGCCCGAGCTGACCGCGGTGGGGTACCTGGCCAATCTGGTCCGGGAACGGCGGAGCGGGGCCCGCACCTACTACGTCCGGAACCTGCACGTCAACTACACGAACATCTGCAACAAGTTCTGCAAGTTCTGCTCCTTCTACGCCGCGCCCAACAGCACCGACGGCAAAGGCTATGTCCTGACGCCGGAAGAGGCAGCCGCCCGGGTGGCCCAGTACGCCGGGGAGCCGATCCGGGAGATCCACATGGTGGCCGGGATCAACCCCAAGTTGCCCTACCTGTACTACCTCGACCTCCTGCGGGCGGTGAAGGCGACGCGGCCCGACGCGCAGATCAAGGCCTTCACCATGATCGAGCTGGCCCAGATCGCGCGCGCCGCCAGGCGCCCCCTGGCCGAGATCCTGCCGGAGCTGAAGGCGGCCGGCCTAGCCGCCTGCCCGGGAGGCGGGGCGGAGGTCTTCAGCGACCGGGTCCACGAGGAGCTGTTCCGGGCCAAGCTGGACAACCAGGGCTGGTTCGACGTGGCGCGCGCGGTGCACGCCGCCGGCATTCCGTCGAACGCGACGCTGCTGTACGGCCACATCGAGACCCAGGACGAGAAAGTCCGGCACCTGCTCCATATCCGGGAGCTGCAGGACGAGACCGTGGGGTTCATGTGCTTCGTGCCGCTGGCCTTCGATCCGAGCAACACGGAGCTCACCCACCTGCCCGTGACCACCGGGTATGCGAACCTGCGGGAGATCGCCATCGCCCGGCTGCTCCTGGACAATTTCCCCCACGTCAAGGCCTTCTGGATCATGATCACCCCCGCGGTGGCCCAGATGGCGCTCTGGTACGGGGCCGACGACATCGACGGCACCGTGTCCCACTACGAGATCACCCACGCCCTGGGGACGACCTCGCATCGCCAGGTCCTGAACACCGAGCAGCTTCTCGACCTCATCACCGAGGTCGGGCGCGAGCCGGTGGAGCGAGACGCGCTGTACAACGTGATGGGCGAGCCGAGAGCCGAGAGCCGAGAGTCGAGAGTCGAGGGCAGAGGGGCGGCGGCTGAAGGGCGGATCGGGACGTGGGGATGATGCTGCAGGGCCTTCGGGCGATCGAGGAAAAGATCCTGGCGGGGGAGCGCCTGAGCTTCGCGGACGGGGTCTGCCTGTTCCGCCAGGCGAATCCGCTGCAGCTCTCCGCCTGGGCCAACCTCGCCCGCCGGCGCCTGCATCCGGAGGATCGGGTCACCTTCGTCGTCGGGCGGAACATCAACTACACCAACGTCTGCTGGGTGCAGTGCAAGTTCTGCAGCTTCTACCGGCTACCCGGCGCCGAGGGGGGCTACGTCCTGCCGCGGGAGACGATCTTCCACAAGATCCAGGAGCTGCTGGACCTGGGGGGCACCGAGATCCTGATCCAGGGGGGCCTGAACCCGGCACTCAAGATCGACTACTTCGAGGACACGTTCCGCGCCATCAAGGCCCGCTTCCCGGTGCACATCCACGGGCTGTCCCCGGCCGAGATCATCTATCTCGCCAAGATCTCCACCCTGAGCGACCGGGACTGCCTGGTGCGGCTGAAAGCGGCCGGCCTGGATTCCATCCCGGGGGCCGGGGCGGAGATGCTGGTGGACGAGGTCCGGGAGCAGATCGCGCCCCTGAAGGACTCCGCGGCCGCCTGGCTCCACTTCATGCGGACGGCCCATCACCTCGGCATCCCCTCCACGGTGACCATGATGTATGGATCGGTGGAGACGGTGGAGCAGCGGGTGGAGCACTTGGTCAAGGTCCGCGACCTCCAGGACGAGACGGGCGGCTTCCGCGCCTTCATCCCCTGGAGCTTCCAATCCGAGGGGACGCACCTGCCGAACGTCAAGCGGGCCAGCGGCTTCGACTATCTCCGGACGGTGGCCATCTCGCGGTTGATGCTGGACAACATCAGGAACATCCAGGCCTCGTGGTTGACCCAGGGGCCCAAGATCGGCCAGATCGCCCTCCAGTACGGCGTGAACGACATGGGCAGCACGGTGATCGAGGAAAACGTCGTGACGGCCCAGGGGGCGGTCTTCATGCTCCCGCTCCACGAGATCGAGCGCCTGATCAAGGACGCCGGCTTCCATCCCGCCCGCCGCAACACCCGCTACGAACTCCTGGCCGGCTGACCGCATCCCCGCACCCCCGGACCCTGCCGGCATTCCTCTCCAGGCACCTCGACCGGTTTGACAAGGGTTCCCCATTGGCATAGGCTGCAATGTGTCGGGGCCGAGACCGACTCAGCCTCTCCTCTGCATCAGAGGTGTGTTCAAGGGGGGTGATCGTCATGAGCCTTCCCATCGAGCGGGTGGACGAGTACCGCTGGCGGATCCCGCCCGACGCCAAGGCGGGGATGCGGGTGCCGGCGATCATCTTCGCCGACGAAAAACTCATGGACCAGATCCGCCACGACCTGTCCCTGGAGCAGGCCGCCAACTCGGCCACCCCCGACCCGGAGACGGGAGTGGTCACGCCGGGCGGCGTGGGCTACGACATCAACTGCGGGGTGCGCCTCCTGCGGACGGAGCTGACCAGGACGGAGGTCCTGCCGCGCCTGAAGGAGTTGGTCAACGGCCTGTTCGCGACGATCCCGACGGGGGTGGGGACCCAGGGCAAGGTTCGCCTGACGCGCGAGAACGCCCGCAAGCCGCTGGAGCAGGGGGCGCGCTGGGCGGTGGAGCAGGGCCTGGGCGAGCCGGAGGATCTGATCACCGCCGAGGCCTCCGGCTGCGTCGCCGGCGCCGATCCCGACGCGGTGAGCCCCAAGGCCTACGAGCGGGGGCGGGCGCAGCTCGGGACGCTGGGATCCGGCAATCATTTCCTGGAGGTCCAGGTCGTCGAGACGATCTACGACGAGCAGGCCGCCAACGTCCTGGGGCTCTTCCCGGGCCAGGTGACCGTCCTGATCCACAGCGGCTCGCGCGGCTTCGGCCACCAGGTCTGCACCGATTACCTGGCCAGCATGGAGCGGGCGCTCAAGAAGTACGGCATCCAGCTCCCCGATCGCCAGCTGGCCTGCACCCCGATCCGTTCGGAGGAGGCCAGCGCCTACCTGGGCGCCATGCGGGCCGCCGCCAACTATGCCTGGACCAACCGGCAATGCCTGGCCCACTGGGCCCGGGAGGTCTTCCAGCAGGTCTTTCGCAAGTCGCCCCGCGACCTGGGGATGTGGGTGGTCTACGATGTCGCCCACAACATCGCCAAGCTCGAGGAGCACGAGGTGGACGGGAAG
>JACPAT010000054.1 GCA_016180655.1 Candidatus Methylomirabilota bacterium
GCACGACCCCCAGGATCTTGAGCAGGCGCGCCAGGCGCGGATAGCGCTCGCGCCCCCGCGTCCCCTGTCCGCTCCGCCACCGGGGCGTGTGGTAGTCTCGGATCATGCGCACACCTGCCGAAGAGCGTTCGACTGTTCGATCGTTCGGCCGTTCGGTCGTTCTGGTACAGCCGAACAGTCGAACGGCCGACCAGCCGAACGCTCTTCAGTCGACTCCGACCACCCGAAACTCCAACTCCAGATCAATCCCTGCCGTTTGGCGAACCCGCTCCCGGGCCAGCGCCACCAGCGCCAGCACGTCGGCCGCCCGGGCATCTCCCAGGTTCACGAAGAAGTTCCCGTGTCTCTCGGAGATCATGGCGCCGCCGATCCGGGTGCCCTTCACCCCGGTTGCCTCCACCAGCCGCCCCGCGAAGTCGCCGGGCGGGTTCTTGAAGATGGAGCCCGCCGATCGGAACTCCACGGGCTGGGTGGCATTCCGCTGGACCAGCCACCGGGAGATCCGCTGCCGGATGGCGGCCGGGTCCCCCCGGGCCAGGGCGAAGGTCGCCTGGACGATCACCGATCCTTTGGGCAGGCCGGAGAACCGGTAGCGGAAGGGGATCGCCTCCCGCTCGAGCGTCAGTTCCCCTCCGGTGTCCGTGACCACCTGTACGCGAGCCAGGTGGTCGGCCGTCGACCCGCCCCACGCGCCGGCGTTCCCCCAGACGGCACCGCCGACCGTACCGGGCACGCCGCTCAGGATCTCCAATCCGGTCAGGCCCTGCTTGCTGCAGAAGGCAAGCAGCCGGCTGACCCGGACGCCGGCTCCGGCCGTCACCTCGTTGCCCGCCCGCGCGAGCGCTTGAAACGCGCTGGGCAGGACCACCATCCCCCGGATGCCCCCGTCGCGGACGAGGGTGTTGCTCCCGCTGCCCAGCACCCACGACGGCATCCCCTTGGATCGGGCGAAGGCCATCGCCACCTTCAGATCCTCCACATCCTCGGGGATGACCAAGAGATCGGCCGGCCCTCCGATCTTGAACGAGGTGTGCCGCACCATGGGCTCGTGCGCCAGCACGTTCCCCCGGAGCGTGGCGCGCAGCTCTTCCGCGAGGTCCTTCGTGGCGATCATCCTGCTCCAGTCGGGGAAGTTGGAAAACGGAAACTGGAAACTGGGCAATGGCCCTGCCTAGCTCTGCGACCCCGTTCCTCCCGTGCCCGTGTCCATGTTCCGATTTCCAGTTTCCAATTTCCGATTTCCAGCTTCCAGTGTCCGAACGATCTCCTCCCCGATCTTCCAGATGTCCCCCGCGCCCATGGTCAGGACGATGTCCCCCGGGCGGGCCACCGCGGCCACCGCGGCCACCAGGTCCTCCTTCTCCGGGACGTAGGTGACGCTCTTGTGGCCGTGCTCCTTGACCCCGTCCGCGATCTGTCCCCCATGGACGCCCGGGATCGGCCGCTCGCCGGCCGGGTAGATCTCCGTGACGAACAGCCGGTCCGCCTGGTAGAAGGCGGTGGCGAATTCGTGCAAGAGGGCCTGCGTCCTCGTGTAGCGGTGCGGCTGAAACACGGCGATGAGGTTCCGCCCGAACCCGGTCTTGGCCGCGTTCAGCGTGGCCTGGATCTCCGCCGGGTGATGGCCGTAGTCGTCCACCACCAGGATGCCGTTGGGCTCTCCCAGGATCTGGAAGCGCCGCGCGACGCCCGTGAACTCGCCCAGGGCGTCCTGGATCGCGGCGAAGTCGACCTGGAGATCGAGGCCCACGGCCGTGGCCGCCAGCGCGTTGTACACGTTGTGGAGCCCCGGCACCTGCAACTGGAGGCGGCCGAGCGGCCGGCGCTTCCAGGCCACCAGGAAGTCCGAGGTCATCCCCTTGAACGAGATGTCCTGGGCCAGGAAGTCCGCCTGGCTCCGCAGGCCATAGGTGACGAACCGCTTTTCCACCCGGGGCAGCAGGCTCTGGATGTTCTCCTGGTCCAGGCACAGGACCGCCAGGCCGTAGAACGGCACCTTGTTGATGAATTCAACGAAGGTGTCCTGGATGTGCGCCAGGTCCCGGTAGTAATCCAGGTGCTCCGCGTCAATGGTCGTCACCACCGCGATGGTGGGTGACAGCTTGAGGAAGGAGCCGTCGCTCTCATCCGCCTCCGCCACCAGGAAGTCCCCTCGACCGAGCTTGGCGTTGGTGCCCAGGGCGTTCAGGCGCCCGCCGATGACGATGGTGGGATCCAGCCCGCCCCGGGCCAGGACGGACGCCACCATGGAGGTGGTGGTGGTTTTCCCGTGGGTCCCGGCCACGGCCACGCCGTACTTCATCCGCATCAGCTCGGCCAGCATCTCGGCCCGCTGGATCACGGGAATCAACCGCTGGCGTGCCGCCGCCAGCTCCGCGTTGTCCGGCGCCACCGCCGAGGAGCGGACCACCACGTCGGCCCCGCCGATGTTCTCGGCCCGGTGGCCGATGGCCACCGGGATCCCCAGCGACGTGAGGCGCCGCGTGTTCTCCGACTCCTTGCTGTCGGAGCCGCTGACCGAGTAGCCCAGGTTATGCAGGACCTCGGCGATGCCGCTCATCCCCACGCCGCCGATGCCCACGAAGTGAATCCGCCGGATCCGCTTGAACATGACCACCCCGGATTGAAAGCGTTCGGGGCACCCACGCCACGGCGGTGCCTCTGCACCGCGGTGCCGTGGGTCCCGGGGGTTCCCAGAACCACCGAACAACCGAACTGTCGAACCGTCGAACGTTCTTTAGGTTTCCTTAGCGACCCGCTCCAACAAGTCCACGATCCGGTCGGCGGCATCGGGCCGCGCCAGACCCCGGGCCTGCTCTCCCATGCGCCGAAGCACGTCCGGCTTCTCCAGGGCCGCCTCAACGGTGGCGGCGATGCGCTGGCCGTCGCAGTACTGGTCCGGCACGGTCCAGGCCGCCCCGGCCTTCACCATGGCCTCGGCGTTCAGCCGCTGGTGATCGTTGGCCGCATGGGGGTAGGGCACCAGGAGGGCGGGCTTCCCCAGGGCCGCCAGCTCGAAGATGGTGCTGGCGCCCGCCCGGGCGATGACGAAGTCCGCCGCCGCATACGCCGTGGCCATGTCCTGGAAGAACGGTTCCACCCGCGCCGGGAACCCGTGCTGCTCATATGCCTGCCGCACCTCGGACACCTCACGCTCCCCCGTGGCATGCAGGAACTGGATCCGGCCCCGGCTCGCGGCCAGCCGTGGCAGCGCGTCGATCGCGGCCGCGTTGACGCGATGGGCCCCCTGGCTTCCCCCGAAGATCAGGACCGTGAAGGATCCGGGCGAGAGCGCGAGTCGCCGGCGCGCCTCCCCGGCATCTCCCGGCCGGATCTCGGGCCGCACCGGATTCCCCGCCACGCTGACGCGCCCGGCCGGGAAAAAGCCCGCGGCCGCCTCGAACGAGACCGCCACCGCCGAGGCGATCCTGCCGAGCCATCGGTTCGCCAGCCCGGGGTACGCGTTCTGTTCGTGAATCACCGTCGGAATGCGCCTCAGGCGCGCGGCCAGGACCGTCGGAAACGAGGCATACCCGCCCACCCCCAGGACCGCCTGCGCGCCAAACTCCCGCAAAAGTCCGGACGCCTGACGAACCACCGCCGGGAGCGCCAGCAGAGCTGCCATTTGACCACGCCATCTCCTCCCTTTGACCTGGTGGACAGGAAGGCCACGAAAGACGTGACCCAGCCGCGGGAGGATGGTGGCCTCGACCCCCTCCGACGCCCCCACGAAGAGGACCTCTGCCTCCGGGCGCCGTCGGATCAGTGCCCCGTGCACCGCCAGCGCGGGGAAGAGGTGGCCGCCCGTCCCTCCGCCCGTGATCACGACCCGCACCACGCACCCTTAAGCGGCGCAATGAAAAACTGACAACCGACAACGGAAAACCGATCAACGGGGGTGGCGGGTTGTCGGTTGTCAGTTGTCCGTTTTTCAGTGTCCATTGCCGTCAGCCGGAATCATGCCGTGCCCCGCGAGATGTTGAGGAGGATCCCCACCCCGAAGAGCGTGAGAGTGAGCGACGATCCGCCGAAGCTCACGAACGGCAGCGGCACGCCCGTGGTGGGCAGCAGACCGCTCACCACCGCCATGTTGAGCGCGGCCTGGCCGACCACCAGGCCGGTGATCCCTATGGCCAGGTAGCTGGCGTACGGATCGCCTGCCCGCAGCGCCGCCCGCGTCCCGCGCCAGAGAAACAGCGCATACAGGACGAGGACCAGGAGGGCGCCCACGAACCCCATCTCCTCGCCCACGATGGCGAAGATGAAGTCGGTGTGCGGCTCCGGCAGGAAGAAGAGCTTCTGCATGCTGTCCCCCAGGCCCCGCCCCAGAAGCCCCCCGGGTCCCAGGGCGTAGAAGGACTGGGCCAACTGGTACGTCGCCTTGGCGGAGACCCGGGCGGGATCCACCAGCGCCAGCAGCCGCGTCCGCCCGTGGGACGATTGGAGGGCCAGCACCAGCAGGACGGGGAGGGCCAGGGCGGCCGTGGCGAAGAGATGGCCGATCCGCGCCCCGCCGACGAAGAACAGCAGGCCCGCCACGAAGAGCAGGATGCCGGCCGTCCCGAAGTTCGGTTGGATGATGATCAGTCCCGCGACCAGCCCGGTCATCAGAAGCGGCGGGAGGAATCCATCCAGGAAGCTGCCCAGGCGGTCCTGCCGTCTCGCAAAGTAGCTGGCCAGGAACAGGACCACCGCCAGCTTCCCGAGTTCGGCCGGCTGGAAGGAGAGACCGAAGAATCGGATCCACCGGCGGGCGCCGTTGATCCGGATCCCGATGTGGGGGACCAGCACCAGGAGCAGCAGCAGGAGGCTCCCCAGGAACAGGATCGGGGTCAGCCGCTGGAACGTCTTCAGGTCCCGCCCCACGGCCCACGCCATGGCCAGCAGGCCCAGGAAGGCATACCGGGTGGGACCGCCGGCCGGGCTTGCGGCCGGACCGGCCCACCGCTCAGCGACGTCCAACGGCATCCCTCCGTGACTGCACCTCCCGCACCGCGCGCCGGAAGGCCTCGCCCCGGTCCTCGAAATCCCGGAACATGTCGAAGCTGGCGCAGGCCGGGGAGAGGAGCACCGTGTCCCCCGGCGCGGCGAGGCCCGCGGCGCGTGCGACCGCCGCCTCGAGCGACGGGGCCTCCTCCATGGGACAGGCGCCGTGGAGCTGCGCGCGCATCTTCCCCCGGGCCTGGCCGATCAGGATCAGCGTCTTCACCCGGGTCTCCACCAGCGGCCTGAGCGGCGTGAAGTCCCCGCCCTTGTCCTTGCCGCCGGCGATGAGGATCACCCCGCCCGCGTATCCCTCCAGGGACTTGAGGACCGCCCCCACGTTGGTCCCCTTGGAGTCGTTGACGTACCGGACCCCGTCCGCCTCCGCCACCAGCTCCAGCCGGTGCGGCAGGCCCGGGAAGCTCGCCAGGGCGGCCGCCATGGCCCCGGCCGGGACCCCGATGGCGGAGGCCGCGGCCGCGGCCGCCAGCGCGTTCTCCAGGTTGTGGACGCCCTGGATCCGGATCGCGGACGTCGCGCAGACCGGCTCGGTCCGTCCCTGCCGGCGCACGGCCAGGCGCTCCCCCCGCAGGAAGGCCCCGTCCCCCATCGTCCGGGACCGACTGAACATCAGCACCCGGGATCGGATCCCCTGCGCGTATTCCAGGACGAGTGGATCATCCGCATTCAGGACGGCAAAATCCTCGGATGCCTGGTGGGTGAAGATCCGGGCCTTGGCCGCGTAGTAGTCCCCCGCGGCGGCATAGCGGTCCAGGTGGTCCGGCGCCAGGTTCAGCAGCACGGCCACGTGGGGGCGGAACGTGACGATCGTCTCGAGCTGAAAGCTGGACAGCTCGGCCACCACCCAGTGGGCGGGGGTCAGGTCCGGCACCACCTCGCACAGCGCCGTGCCGATGTTGCCCGCCACCGCGCACGGAAACCCCGCGACCTCGACCATGGCGCCCAGGAGGCTCGTCGTCGTGCTCTTCCCGTTCGTCCCCGTGACCGCCAGGAAGCGGGCCGACGTGAGGCGATAGGCCAGCTCCACCTCGCTCCACACCGGGATCCCCCGGGAGATGGCCTGCTCCAGGAGGGGAAACCGGAGGTCCACGCCCGGGCTGATGACCAGGAGATCCGTCTCCAGGAAGCTCTCCGGCGTGTGCCCGCCGGTCTCCAGGCGGACGCCGCGCCGCGCGAGTTCCGCCAGGTCCACAGGGAGCTGCTCGGCCGGGTTCCGATCGGTGGCCAGGACCGCGGCCCCGCGCTCCGCCAGGACCTTGCAGGCGGCAAAGCCGCTCCGCGCCAGGCCCACGACCGTCACCCGCTTCCCCCGGACATCCAGCTCACTCACCCCCGCTCCCTGCCTCCCGCCTTTCGTCTCTCGGCTCTCGGCTCGCGGCTCTCGGCTCTCATGCTCGGCTCTCCGCTCTCACCGCAGCTTGAGCGTCGTCAGCGCGATGACCTGCAACACGAAGGACACGATCCAGAACCGGACGATGATCTTGGGTTCCGGAAGACCGTTCAGCTCGTAATGATGGTGGATGGGCGCCATGCGGAAGATCCGCCGGCCGGTCCGCCTGAACCAGAACACCTGGATGATCACCGACAGGGCCTCCACCACGAAGCAGCCCCCGGCCACCACCAGGATCAGCTCGTTCTTGGTCACCAGGGCGACGGTGGCCAGCGCTCCGCCCAGCGCCAAAGATCCCGTGTCCCCCATGAAGACCTGGGCCGGGTGCGCGTTGAACCAGAGGAAGCCCAGGCTGGCCCCCACCAGCGCGGCGGCGAAGATGGGAAGCTCGCTGGCTCCCTTCACGAAGATCACCTGGAGGTAGCGGGCGATGGCGGCGTGGCCCGCCACGTAGGCGAACAGGGTGAAGGTCGCCGCCGCCATCAGCGTGGGGACGATGGCCAGGCCGTCCAGGCCATCCGTCAGGTTGACTGCATTCGAACAGCCCACCAGGACCACCATGGCGAAGAGGATGTACCAGAGGCCCAGCTCGGGCAGCCAGCGCTTCAGGAACGGGATGGCCAGCTTCGTCGTGAACTGGTCGGTGGGAAAGAGGTACAGGTAGGCCCCGACCAGGAGGCCGATCAGGATCTGCCAGACCAGCTTCTGCCGCGGGCGGAGGCCCGTGCTGGTGGCCCGCTTGAGCTTCAGGTAATCGTCCACGAACCCCACCGCCCCCATGGCCAGCATGCTGAGCAGGGCCAGCCAGATGAACCGGTTGGTGAGTTGCGCCCACAAGAGCGTGGCCGAGGCGACCGCCAGCAGGATCAGGACGCCCCCCATGGTGGGCGTGCCGGCCTTCTTCAGGTGGGTCTGGGGACCATCGTCCCGGACCACCTGCCGGGCGCGCATGGCCGAGAGCTTCCGGATGATGGGCGGCCCCAGGATCATGGACACCAGGAGGGCCGTGAGGAAGGCCCCGGCCGTCCGGAACGTGACATACCGGAAGACGTTGAACGGCCCGAACGTCTTGGCCAGCGGGACCAGCAGGTGATACAGCACGCGTCCTTCCCGTCCGCGGTGCGAGGTTCAAGGTTCAAGGTTCGAGGTTCGAGGTTCGAGGTTCAACGTTGAACATTGCACATTGAACGTCGAACTATTTCCTGGGGCTCATCAGGTGCTTCTTGTCCACCACGGCCCGGCCCTCTTCCGACTCGAAGCGCGTGGCGGCCTTCTCCGCGTGGGCCTCCACGGCCAGCGCGAGCAGCCGGCGGATCAGCTCGACCGGCGTGACGCCGCTCAGCTCCCACAGGCGCAGGCAGAGTGATCCGGGCAGCGTGTTGACCTCGTTGACGTACGGCCGCATGC
>JACPAT010000055.1 GCA_016180655.1 Candidatus Methylomirabilota bacterium
CTGAAGGAGCGCCGGTCCCAGGTGGCCGGAACGCTCTCGGGGGGGGAGCAGCAGATGCTGGCCATCGGCCGCGCTCTCATGGCTCGCCCCCGCATCCTCCTCCTGGACGAGCCCTCCATGGGGCTGGCGCCCATCCTGGTGGAACAGATCTTCGAAACGGTGCGGGACATCAACCACCAGGGGACGACGATCCTGCTGGTGGAGCAGAACGCCGCCATGGCCCTGTCCATCGCGCACCGCGGATATGTCCTGGAAACCGGAAGCATCGCCCTGCGCGGCTCGGCCGCGGAGCTGCAGGAGCATCCCGAGGTCCGGCGCGCCTACCTGGGTGAAGGCGCCTGAGTGCTTGATTTCATAAGGTCGTGTCGGGTTGGCCGAGACCAGCCCGACACGACTCGCCCTTGATAGCGGCCGTACACGTCGCAGGACCATTGCTGCTTTGGTTGGGTCCTTTCCTAAGACTGCATTGAACGCGCTGAGCAAGGGCGATCCGCATCGGGTGAAACCCGATGCGGAATTATGAAATCAAGCACTGAGTCGTGGCTCATGCGGTGGAGCTGGCTCCTCCTCGTGCTGGCCCTGGCGGCCCCCACCTGGGCAAGCGAACTGCCACCCGTCAAGCTGGGCCTGGTCATCCCCATGGCGGGCGAGGCGGGGCGGGTGGGACAGACCATGCGCCAGGCCGCCGAGATGGCCATCGCCGACTGGACCGTGAAACTCGGCCGCAAGATCGAGTTGGTCGTCGGGGATGACCAGTTCGACCCGAGGCAGGCGGTCGCCGTCGCCGAGAAGCTGGTCCATGACGGCGTCTGGGGCGTCGTCGGCCACTTCTATTCCAGTTCCTCCATCCCGGCCTCGGCGGTGTACTACCTGGCCGGCATCCCCCAGGTGACGGCCACCTCCACCCACCCGCGCCTGACGGCCCAGGGCTTCGATACCGTCTTCCGCGTGTCGGGGCGCGACGACCAGCACGCCCTCTCCGCGGCGGACTTCATCCTCTCCCGTCTCAAGGCCCGCCGGATCGCGGTGGTCCATGATCGCACCGAGTACGGCCGCACCCTGGCCGAGACGCTGATCCGCAGCGTGGAGCGTCGCGCGGCCCGGCGGATCGTGGCGATCGATGACCTCGCCCAGGGGGATAAGGATTTCAGCCTGCTGGTCGCCCGGCTGAAAGCCGTGGAGCCGGACGTCCTGTACTTCGGGGGGATCTTCCGCGAGGGGGGCTACCTGATCCGGCAGATGCGGCAGGCGGGCCTCACGACGACCTTCGTGAGCGCTGACGGCGTGCTGGACCCGGAGTTCGTCAGGATCGCCGGCGAGGAGGCGGCCACCGGCGTCTATCTCACCTTCGCCCCCGACCCCCGCCTGCTGGCCTCTGCCCGAAGCGTCATCCAGCGGTTCGAGGCACGCTACGGTCCCATCGGCCCCTACGTCCTGTACACCTACGACGCCATGGGGGTCCTGCTGCACGCGATCCGCGCGGCCAAGCCGCTGACCAACTCCAAGGAGGAGTTGCGCAAGGTCCTGAAGGTCATGCACGGCAGCGCCTACGACGGCACCCTGGGGCATCTCCGCTGGGACAAGAACGGCGACCTGGCCGCGTCCCCCTACGTCGTCTACGTGACGAAGAAAGGCGGCAGCCTGCAGGGGTGGTTCGAGCAGGTCACCGCGATCTCCCCCACGGGGAACCGCGGGAATCCGAAAGCCCGCTGACGGCACCTGAGGCAACCACAGATGCACACAGATGAACACAGATTTTCCTCGGAGGAGCCAGGAAGTGAGGGAGTCCATCTTCCATCTGTGTGTATCTGTGTTCATCTGTGGTTGCAAGAAGCGAGGTGAGGCGGCGTGAAGACGCGCGTGATTCCGGTGGAACCGAAGAGTCCCCAGCCTGACGTCCTGCAACAGGCCTGCGAGATCCTGCGCCGGGGGGGCCTGGTCGCCTTCCCGACCGATACGCTCTATGCCCTCGGGGCGAACGCCCTGGACCCCGCCGCGATCGAGCGGGTGCTCACCGTGAAAGGCCGCCATCATGGCAAGCCTCTCAGCGTCCTGGTTCCCTCGGTGGAGGCGGCCGCGGCCCTGGCGGCAACCCTGCCGGACGGGGCCCAGGCCCTCATGCGGGCCTTCTGGCCCGGGGCCCTGACCGTCGTGGTGCGGGCCTCCGCGAAGATTCCCTCCATCCTCACGGCGGCGACGGGAACGGTGGGGCTCCGGATGCCGGCCGGCGCCGTGGCGCGGGCCCTGCTCACGGCCTTCGCCGGACCCGTCATCGGGACCAGCGCCAACAAGACCGGGGCGGCCGATCCCGCCGACGCCAAGACGGTCCGGAAGGCCATCGGCGGCCAGATCGATCTCGTCCTGGACGGGGGCCGCGTGGCCCTCGGCGTCCCGTCCACGGTCATCGACTGCACGGCCGAGCCCGCCCGGATCCTCCGCGAGGGCGCCATCTCCCGGGCCGCCCTCCAGACAAAGATCGCCCTGGCCTGACCGCACTGGCCCGCGTTCTCGCCCCCTGGCTCAGGCGCCTTTCCCGCCTCTCCCCCGCGCAGATAATCCTTGATAGGCCGAAAACCCCCGTGTTACACTGCATTTACCGCTCCACAGCGGCAGGAGCAATGCTGTGCGCATCGAAGGCATCCTGGAGAAAGTCCACGACTATAATCCCCAGGCGGACGTCGATCCCGTGATGCGGGCATACGTGTTCGCCGCCAAGGCCCACAAGGGCCAGGAACGCGTCTCCGGCGAGCCCTACCTGTCCCACCCCCTGCAGGTCTCCGCGATCCTCACCGATCTCCGCATGGACGTCGCCACCGTGGCGGCCGGGCTGCTCCACGACGCGGTGGAGGACACCCACGCCACCCTGAAGGAGATCCAGGAGCACTTCGGCGCCGAGATCGCCGCCCTGGTGGACGGGGTCACCAAGCTGTCCCGGATCCCCTTCAGCACCCGGGAGGAGGCCCAGGCGGAGAACATCCGCAAGATGGTCCTGGCCATGTCCAAGGACATCCGGGTGATCCTGGTCAAGCTGGCGGACCGGCTGCACAATATGCGCACCCTGGACCCGCTGCCCGAGGCCAAGCGCCATCTCATCGCCCGGGAGACCCTGGACATCTACGCGCCGCTGGCCCACCGGTTGGGGATCTACTGGATCAAGGCGGAGCTGGAGGACCTGGCCCTGCGGTCCCTGGACCCGGAGGCCTATCGGGACCTCGCAGCGCAGATCGCGCGCAAGCGGCAGGAGCGGGAGGGGGATCTCAATCTGGTCATCGGCCTCTTGGAGCGGAAGCTGACGGAGGTGGACATCAAGGCCCAGATCACCGGCCGGCCCAAGCACTTCTACAGCATCTACAAGAAGATGCGGGACCAGAAGAAGGAGTTCGACGAGATCTACGACCTGACGGCCGTCCGCGTGATCACCGACTCCGTCAAGGATTGCTATGGCACCCTGGGGGTCATCCACACCCTGTGGAAGCCGATCTCGCAGCGCTTCAAGGACTTCATCGCGGTGCCCAAGAGCAACGGGTACCAGTCCCTGCACACCACGGTCATCGGCCCCAAGGGTGATCCTGTGGAGATCCAGATCCGCACCTGGGAGATGCACCGGGTGGCGGAGGAGGGGATCGCCGCCCACTGGAAGTACAAGGAGGGGCGCACCAGCCTCGACCCCGCGGACGAAAGCTTCGTCTGGCTCCGGCAGATGATGGAATGGCAGCGGGAGCTGAAGGACTCCAAGGAATTCCTGAACACCCTCAAGGTGGACCTGTTCCCCGACGAGGTCTACGTGTTCACCCCCCGGGGGGACGTCAAGCCCTTTCCGAAGGGCGCCACGCCCGTCGACTTCGCCTTCGCCGTCCACACCGACGTCGGACTCCGCTGCGTGGGCGCCAAGGTCAACGGGCGCCTGGTCCCCCTCCGGACCGAGCTGCAGAACGGCGATATCGTCGAGATCCTGACCTCCCCGAACCATACGCCCAGCCGGGACTGGTTGAAGATCGTCAAGACCCCGCGGGCCCGGGGCAAGATCCGCCAATGGATCAAGAACGAGGAGCGCACGCGCAGCATCAGCCTGGGCCGCGACATGCTGGAGAAGGAGATTCGCCGCCTGGGCAAGAGCCCGAGCCAGCTCCTCAAACAGGAGGCGCTGGGCCCCATCCTGGGGCGCTATGGCCTGGGGAGCGAGGAAGAGTTCTTCGCGGCCGTGGGCTACGGCAAGGTGTCTCCCCGGCAGGCGGTGGTGCGGCTGCTGCCGCCGGAGGAGCTGCAGGCCCTCACCGAGGCGGAGGAGGCGCGGGAGAAGAAGACCGAACGGAAGCCGGCGCGCGCGCGCCCCACCGAGGAGGGGGTGCGCATCCGCGGGATTGACGACATCCTGGTCCGCTTCTCGAAGTGCTGCAGCCCGGTGCCCGGCGACGAGATCATCGGTTTCATCACCCGGGGCCGCGGGGTCTCCATTCACACGGCGGATTGCTCCAACGCGGTGAGCCTGATGGCGGACCCGGAGCGGCAGATCGCCGTGAACTGGGATGGCCAGCGGAAGGGATCCCACCAGGTGAAGATCCGGGTGCAGATCGGGAAGGATCGTCCCGGCATCCTGGCGGAGATCAGCACCGCCATTTCCGGGACGAACACCAACATCGCGCCTTATGTGGGCGCCGGTGTCATGCCGAGAATCTTGGCGATCGACTCCGATGATGGTGGCATTCGTTTGGGCGCTTACGGTCAGGCGGGCGTGATGGCAATGCGCGAGTCGTCGAGTCGCGTCTACAGTGAGCTCCGCGTTGGTCAGCAACTGCTGCCGTTCGAGGATGCCAAGGGTCGCAAGTACTATCCTACCGAGCTGACGCTGGGGCTCGGGTTCGGCTGGTAGCTCAGAAGAC
>JACPAT010000056.1 GCA_016180655.1 Candidatus Methylomirabilota bacterium
CCAACTGGACAAGGCGGTAGCGGCGGGACGACACCGGACCCTGGCGCCGGGTGAATCGCTCGAGTGCGAGACCATGGCGGTTGTTTATAGCGGGGTGCACTCTGTCACCTCGATCGGCTGGGATGGTCAGGTTCGTGCGTAGGGAAGAGAACTCCAAACGAATGCAACCACAGATGAACACAGATGAACACAGATAGGTCGGAATCCTGCTGAAAAATATCTGTGTTGATCTGTGTGTATCTGTGGTTGCTTCTCTCTGGCATGGAGAACTGAAAACCGGTAAGGAAGGAGGGAGTCATGAGGGGATGGTGGCGGTACGGCGCGATGGTCCTCGGCGTGATGGCGCTGGCGGCAGCGCCGACGGGAGCGTTGGCCGCGTCGGCGGATCATGAGGGGCAGGTTGTCGTTTACACCGCGGCACAGAGCACGATCGTCCAGGCCGTCGGCCCGATGTTCGAGAAGAAGACCGGAATCAAGGTGCAGTTCGTGGAGGGAGGCACCGGGGAGGTCCTGAAGCGGGCGCAAGCGGAAAAGGCCAGCCCCCTCGGCGACGTCTTCTGGGCGCTGGCGGCCGAGCCGCTGGCGGCCAACGCCGATCTCCTGGAGCCGTACACGGTGGCAGACGACGCCAAGATCACTCCCATCTACAAGAAGGGGATGGCCGGCGGACGGGTCCAGCCCAACAACGTGACCCCCATGGTCATCGTGTACAACAAGAAGCTGGTGAGCGAAGCGGACGCGCCGAAGTCCTGGAAGGCCTTGGCCGATCCGAAGTGGAAGGACAAGATCGCCTACGCTGCGGCCGACAAGTCCGGCTCGTCCTACACGATCCTGGCCACCCTGCTGACGGTGTTCGGCGACAACAACACCGGCTGGAAGGTGGTCGAGGATATCATGAAGAACGCGAAGATCCTCCCGTCCTCCAGTCGCGTGCCCAAGGGGGTCGCGGACGGCGAGTACCACGCGGGCCTGACCTACGAGGACGCCGCCATGCGCCAGGTGGCCGGCGGTGCCCCGGTGGGCGTGATCTATCCCCAGGACGGGACCTCGGTGCCGCCGGACGGCAACGCGCTGATCAAGGGCGCCAAGCACCCCAAGGCCGCCCGGATCTTCCTCGACTACGCGGTGTCCAAGGAAGTGATGGATCTCCTCGCCGAAAAATTCTCGCTGCGGTCGGCGCGGACGGACGTGACCCCGCCCAAGGGGTTCGCCCCCCTGAGCGAAATCAAGGCCGTGGCCTACGACATGGAGTGGGCCGGGAAGAACTATGCGGCCTTCGTGAAGAAGTGGCAGGACATCATCGTGCGGGTGAAGTGAGTCGAGAGCAGGGGCTGGGGGCTAGGGATGGCGGGTCTGTCCGATCCCCAACCCCCAATCCCTAACACCCAACCCCCGGTCTCAGTGGTTGGCGCTGATGAGGCGTGATGCGTAATCGTGGGGACATCTGGACCGGCGTGACCGGGATCGCCTTCGCACTCCTGGCGGTCCTGCTGATCATCCCCCTGGGGCGGCTGCTCTGGGCCAGCCTGCTGGGAGATGACGGCGGCTTCACGCTGAAGCACTATCGGGACTTCCTCGCCTATCCCTATTACTCCCGCACCATCGGCCACAGCTTCCTGGTCAGCGGGTTGGTGACGCTCGCAGCCCTGGTGGTGGCGGTCCCCGTGGCCTTCCTGCTCGCCCGCGTGGACATTCCGGGCAAGGCGGTCCTCAAGTCGCTGGCCATCCTGCCCCTGGTGTCGCCGCCCTTCATTGGGGCCTACTCTTGGATCCTGCTCTTCGGCCGGGCCGGGTACGTCACGACGCTCCTGCAGAAGGTCGGACTCACGATCCCCACGGTGTACGGGATGCACGGCATCGTGCTGGCCCTGACCCTCAACCTGTACCCGTTCGTCCTGCTCATGCTGGTGGGGGCGCTCCAGGCCCTGGACCAGTCGCTGGAGGAGGCGGCCCAGGGCCTGGGGTCGAGCCCCTGGCGAGTCTTCTGGACGGTCACGGTGCCGGTGACGATGCCGTCGGTGCTGGGGGGTGCACTCCTGGTGTTCCTGACGGCCTTCGCGGATTTCGGCGCGCCCATGATCATCGGCGAAGGGTACCAGGTGCTCCCCACCATCGTGTACAGCCTCTTCGTGAACGAGATGGGGGGCAATCCCGCCATGGCCAGCACGGGCGCGACGCTCCTGGTGCTGTGCACGACCGCCATCTTGCTGGTGCAGTACTGGGCCGTCGGTCGGAAGAGGTACGCCATGATCCAGCTCCGCCCGGTCCCCCCGGTGCGACCACGGCCCCTCGTGCGCGGGCTGCTCACCGGCTATGCGTACCTCGTAATCGGGCTGTCCCTGGTGCCGGCGCTGGTCGTGGCCGTGACCTCGTTCTTCGAGAGCCGGGGGCCGGTCCTGTACCCGAACTTCAGCCTGGGCAACTACCGGGAGGTCCTGTTCAACGTGCCCCGCGCCATCGCCAACAGTTTCGTCCTCTCCAGCGTCTCCACCCTGCTGGACGTCCTCCTGGGGACCCTCATCGCCTACCTGGTGGTCCGCCGCCGCTCGCTGACCACCGCCGCGCTGGATTCGTGCGTCATGATCCCGTACGCGATCCCGGGGACGGTGATCGGCGTGGCCTTCATCGTGGCGTTCAACAAGCCCCCCATCGTCCTGACCGGCACGTTCCTCATCCTGCTGCTGGCCTACTTCGTCCGCCGGCTGCCCTACTCGGTGCGGGCGGGGTCGGCCATCCTCCACCAGATCGATCCCTCGGTGGAGGAGGCCTCCATCAGCCTGGGGGTCTCGCCGCTCAAGAGCTTTGCCAAGGTGACGGCCCGGCTCATGCTGCCGGGGATCGTGTCGGGCGGGATCCTGACCTGGGTGCAGACCATCACGGAGATCAGCGCCACCATCTTCCTCTATTTCGGCGCCTGGTCCACCATCACGGTCGTGATCTACCGCCAGGTCAGCAGCAGCAACTTCGGCAGCGCCGCCGCGGCGTCCACGATCCTGCTGGTGGCGGTCTTCATCCCGGTCCTGATGGTCAACTGGATGATGGGCGAGCGCGCCGTGACGGCCGTCTGAGAGCGTGCTGCGGCTCAAGGTGCTGCGGTGCTGCCGTTCACGACTGCTTTTGTTTTCTGACAGGTGCATCGCAGGACGGCAGCACAGAGAACCGTGCAGATGGGCACGATCCTGACCATCGAGAAGGTCCGCAAGCGGTACGCCGAGGTCGAGGCGCTGGCCGAGGTGTCGCTGGCAGTCCAGGGAGGAGAGTTCTTCACGCTGCTGGGGCCCAGCGGGTGCGGGAAGACGACGCTGCTCCGCTGCGTGGCCGGCTTCCTGCGGCCTGACGCCGGGCGCATCCTGTGCAATGGCGAGCGGCTCGACACCCTGCCGGCGCACCTGCGCGACATCGGGATGGTCTTCCAGAATTACGCGATCTTCCCCCACCTCACGGTCTTCGAGAACGTCGCCTACGGGCTCCGCGCACGCCGGGTCCCGCCGGCCGAGCTCCGGCACCGGGCCATCGAGGCGCTGCGGCTCGTGCAGATGGAGCCCCTGGCGAACCGGAGCCCCGACCAGCTTTCCGGCGGCCAGCAGCAACGCGTGGCCCTGGCGCGAGCCATGGCGATCCGGCCACGACTGCTCCTGATGGACGAGCCGCTCTCGAATCTGGATGCCAAGCTGCGGGTGGAGATGCGGACGGAGATCCGGCGGTTGCAGCGCGAGCTGGGCATCACCACGATCTACGTGACCCACGACCAGGAGGAGGCGCTGGCCATCTCCGAGCGACTGGCGGTGATGAACGCCGGGCGGGTGGAACAGGTCGGGTTCCCGTGGGACGTGTATCAGGCGCCGACGAGCGCCTTCGTGGCCCAGTTCATCGGGGCCAGCAACGCGCTCACGGGCAGCCTGACCGGCCCCGACGGCGGGTGGGTGGGCGTGGACGTCGGCGGCGGGTGGATTCTGCGCGCCCGGCCCGCGGAGGGACTCGCCGGTCGCGTCCTGGTCGTGTTCCGCCCGGAGGCGGTCGAGCTGCTGCCCGAAGGCGGAAACATCCCCGGGGCCACGCTGGGGGAAGGGGTGGTGGCCAGCCGCGAGTTCCTGGGGGCCATCCTGCGCTATTATCTCCGCTTGGCGGACGGCTCCCTGATCCACCTGGACGAGCACAAGCCGGACCCGACCGACCTGCGGAAGGAGGGCGAGCGGGTCCGCTTCGCCGTGCGCCCGGCCGACGTCATGCTCTTTCCGGCCGAGGGCTGAACTCATTGTCAGTTGCCTGTTGTCAGTTTCTCATTGAAATGGAGAACAGCGTGACAGCCCGCGAATTCCGTGTATCCCGCCTGCCGGCCATCCTCCAGCCGCTCACCGCGGAAGCGATCGGCCTGGCGCTTGATGCCGGTCGCATTCTCAAGCGACGCTTCCGGACGGCGATGGCGGTCACGGTGAAGGGCCCGGCCGACATCGTCACCGCGGCCGACGTGGAGGTCCAGAGCCTCATCGTGCGCCGGCTGCGCCGCCGGTTCCCGGCCCACGGCATCCTGGCCGAGGAAGGGCTGGATGCCACGGCGGCGACGGAGTGGCGCTGGATCGTGGACCCGCTGGACGGGACCAAGAACTTTGCCCACGGCATCCCGGGTTTCTGCGTTTCGATTGCCGTCGAGCGGGAGGGCCGCGCGGAGGTGGGAGTGGTGGATGACCCGGTGCACGAGGAGCTGTTCGTGGCCGTCCGGGGGTCCGGCGCCTGGTGTAACGGCCGGCCCATTCGCGTCTCCGAGGTCAGCGATCTCGAGGGGGCCTTCCTGGGGACCGGGCTTCCCCATCGCGTGGGGAGATTCGCCGCGCCGGTGGGGCGGACGTTCACCCGCTTCGCCACCTCC
>JACPAT010000057.1 GCA_016180655.1 Candidatus Methylomirabilota bacterium
CATGAAGGGGATGCCCAGGGCGTCGATAGCGCAGAGGGCGTGCAGGGTACGATTACCGACCTCAACTCGGTGACCCGTAGGCTCACCGGAAAACGGGTAAGCAGCAGTGATTTGCGTCGTAGCGGCGTCGAAGACGATCAAGTCGGCCTTGTGCAGCCTGGTCAGGATTGCCGCCGCGTCCTCTTCCGCGGGGAGCTGGAGCTCCCGCTGCAATTCAGAGAGTCTTGGGGCCCGCCCGGTGTCCGCGAAGTGCCGCAGGACGTATCCGCGCGCGCGTTCCTCGACCTCTGAGAGCTTCGCCTTCCCCAGGCGCTGTGCCACCGTGTCAACAATCGCGGCGACGGTCATGTCCCTCCCCTGTGTCTGTTCACTTGCTACCTTCCCAGCACACCCGCGGCTCCAAGAGGGATCAGTCCCCAGCGGGAGGAAGGCGGCCTAGTGGGGGACCGGGGTTCTCAAGCTGGCGGTGAACCCGTATTGGGCCACGGCTTGGTTCATCTGTTCGATGGTGACGGTGCCCTTCTCGTACGTGACGATGGCCTCGCTGTGCTCGAAACTCACCTCGGCCTTCCGCACTCCCTTGAGCCCTTCCAGGGCCCGCCTTGCCAGATAGGCTCACGCCCCTCAGGTCATGCCATCAATACGGAGATGGACGACCGCCAGCTCTTCCGTCTGGCCCGGGACGGCCCCGAGGGCCAGCCAAAGACCTGGGAGACTTCCAAGAAAGGCCCGGCGATTCATAAGAATCCCTCCTCAGCGACCTGCGGCCGCTGGCATCCCTATCGTGGTCCCGGCTGCTGCGCCCCCACCACCTGTGGCCCAGAGCAGCAGATCGGATGAGAATCCAGGAAACAGGGTGAAGAAAAGGGCCAGAGCCACGACGAGCGCGGACACGCTGAGAAGGATAAGGTTCAATCTGCTTCCGGCCATGGAGCATCGCTCCCGGGCGCACCTTCGCCGCTCCCGCAGATGCAGGTAGAATCCGGCGCTCACGCTGATGACGCCAACGGGGACAAAGACGGACGTGTACTGCATCGTCGTGGCCATGAACGCCCCGCTACCCAGGCCGAGCAGGACAATGGTCAGCGGCAGGACACAGCAGAGCGAGGACACCACCGCCCCGGCCGTGCCGACAACTCCTCCCAACAGCGCTTGGACCCTTGGTATCATCCCTCCTCCGTCACGGCCCAGGCACAATCGCGGATCTTCCTCCGAGATTCTCGCTCTGCCCTCACCGGGCAGGACGCCACGCATGCGCGCCGAACCAGAATCCTCCTGTCGCCCCCGGAAGGGCCCCCAATCCGATGCCTGCCAGGATGGCGGCGGTGAAGGTACCCGGGAGGGCGCTGCAGACGATCAGCACGTAAGGTGTGATGAGGATCGCGAAGGCGAGGCCCGTGACCGTCCCCTGGAACCGGGGGGCGCGTCCACCCATCAGATGGCCAGAGACCAGTCCGATCAGGAGCAACGGGATCAGCCCATAGAGCGCCCCGGCGATGAAGAACAGCGTGCTGTCGGGGAGTCCCGGAAATAGATCGAACTTCCGCAGGGCCTGACGGCATAATTCAAATGCCCGCTCGTACGGCAGGAAGGAGGACGCCACGATGGAGAGCAGGGCTCCCGCCAGGGCGGCGGTGCCTGCCGCGAATGGCCGGATACGAGGCCTCGCGGTCACGCGTTCCCCCTCCACTCTGGCCAGGAGTTCCTGCTCGATCCGGACGTCCGGGCCGGGAACCGACCAGCGGACCAGGCAATCCCATGCCTGCCGAAAACCCGCCAGCTCCTCGTGGCAGCAAGCGCATCCGACGACGTGGGCCTCCAGATCCCGCCGTTCGACGGAGGTGACCTCATCCGCGATGTACGCCGTCATCAGGGACTGGGCGTCCTGGCACTGCATCGAGTACCTACCTTCCCTACCGAATTGAACGATTCAGGTCAGAAAAGGTTACAGGAATTTCGACCGGAGGATCAGGCCTTGACCACACGCCGGAGCGCTTGGAGAGCCCGATGGGCACGGACCTTCACGGCGCCCTCCGAAGTGCCGAGGATTTCCGCAATCTGGGAATAGCGCAGGCCCTCGAACCTACTGAGGAGCAGGATCGCCCGATCGTCCTCCGGGAGAGAGGTAAGGGCCCGGCGTAGCGCCGTGTCGGCTTCCCGGCGCTCCAGGCCCTGGAGGGCATCGGGTGCCGGATCCGGAACGACTTGGATCGCCGCCTCCGATTGAACCGGCTTGGCGGCGGGTTTCTTCAGGGAATCCAGGGACAAGTTGCGGGCGATGGTGAACAACCAGGTGGCGAAGGCGGCCCGGGGCTCGTACCGTGCCCGGTCGCGGAAGACGCGGAGGAAAGTCTCCTGGAAGAGGTCCTGCGCAGTGGCCGGGTCACCGGTGTAACGCACCAGAAATGCGTGGAGGCGATCGCGATACCGCCGGTACAGGGCCTCGAAGGCGGCCCGGTCGCCGGCTTTCAGGGCCAGCATCAGCTCCTGGTCGCTCGGCTGGCTCATTCGCGCGCGCCCCGTCATCGCCGGCGCCGTGGCGGCGGGTCGATCCGCGTACACGTGGCGAGGTGCGCCGCGTTCTCGGCGGCCAGCCGGTGCGCCAGCTCCACGAGCCCCCGCACCCTCCGGTCGGTCACCCGGTAATACGTGAACCGGCCGCGCTCCTCTGCGGTGACGTACCCGCACCAGCGCAGGCAGGCCAGGTGGCTGGACAGTCGCCCCTGGTGAATGCCGAGGCGTTGCAGCATCGCGCTGACGCTCAGCTCCCCCTCGACCAGAAGCAACTCTAGGACCTTCAGCCGCGTGGGATCCCCCAGCACCCGGAAGAACCGGGCGGTCAGGTCCAGACGGCTGAACTCTCCCCACGGCATGTGCCTTCGAAGGGCGCGCATCCTGGAGATCGTCGGTCGATTCATATACGGATAACCGTATACGACAGACTCGTCATCTGTCAAGCGAGGAGGACGGCGCCTTTAGCGGTCGGGGAACGGCTGTGTCGAGGGGGGGATCCGATTTGCGGACCGGGTGGCCGGAGGCAGGTGCGGGTAGGCGGGGAAATCCTGTCGGTGCGCCTAGCCCGGATTATTCGCGAACGCCTTCGCGAATAATCGTGGGAATGACCAACTCCCAATGACGAATGACCAATTGTGGATGGTATTTCAGGGAAGCCCCTTGACGGCGCGCGGCGGGACCCATCGCACCGCCCGGGGCGGGCGAGGTGCGATGGGTGCCCCACCATCATTGGTCATTGGAAATTGGTCATTGGTCATTTGATCCGAAGAATTTACGAGGCCCTTCGTGAATTATCCGGGCTAGTAACCCTGGTTCCTGACCCAGGTCCAGAAAATCCGACGAACACTTCCGGGCGTGAACTCAGACAAGGCCCTTGAGATACTCTCGCACCATGAGGGCGGCCGTGGCCCCCTCGCCGGCGGCGCTGGCTACCTGCTTGGTGCTGCCAGCCCGGACATCGCCGCAGGCGAAGACGCCCTTCAGACTGCTCTCCAGGCTGGGCCCAGTGAGGACGAAGCCCCATTGATCAAGGTCAATGGCGCCCTTCAGGAATTGCGTGTTCGGCTCCATCCCGATGAAGACGAATACCCCGCCCGGGGCAAGCTCTTCCGCCGCCCCGGTGTCCAGATGGCGCACCCGGATCCCCTGGAACTTGCCGTCCCCGCGAAATTCCTCCACCGCCGTGCGGTAGCGGACCTGGACCTTCGGGTGGTTCCGAATCTTCTCGACCAGGATCCGGCTGGCCTTCAGCTCCCCTCCTCGAACGAGGAGGGTGACCTTGGTGGCGAACCGGGTGAGGAAGAGGCCCTCTTCGACGGCGCTGTTGCCGCCGCCCACCACCGCCAACTCCTCGCCCTCGTAGAACGGGCCATCGCAGGTGGCGCAGAAGTGAACCCCCCGGCCGATGAACCGCTCCTCTCCCGGGACACCCAGGCGCTTGTAGAACGACCCCGTCGCCAGGATGACCGCCCAGGAGCAGAATTCCTCGCCGTTATCTGTACGGACGATTCGGTAGTCCCCATCCCCCTCGATGGCTTGGGCGGCGCCAAAGTGAAGCGTGACCCCGAAGCGCTTGGCCTGCCGCTCCAGCCTGCCCGCCAGCTCGAGGCCCCCCACGGCATCCGGAAAGCCGGGGAAGTTCTCGATGCTCTCGGTGATGGCGGCCTGCCCTCCAAAGGCCTGCTTCTCAAGGACCACGGTCTCGATACCCTCGCGGGCCGCGTAGATGGCGGCCGTGAGGCCGGCCGGACCGCCGCCCAGGATGACGAGGTCGGCGAATCGACAGCGCGCCTTCGCGGGGAGGTTCAGACGGCGGGCCAGATCCTCCCGCGACGGCTGCACGAGGACCGTTCCGTCCTCCAGGGCCACGACGGGAACGGCCTGCTTCCCCGCAACCTGCTCGATGAAGGCGAGCCCGCGGGGGTCCGTTTCGACGTCAATCCAGATGTACGGGACGCGGTGCTCCCCCAGGAGCTTCCCGACTATACGGCAGTCCGGGCACCATCCGGTGCCATAGACTTTGAGTCCACTCATCGCATCGACCCTCTGTGTCAGGAGCTGTGCGTGGGCCACCCAGGGTTACGCCAGGTCGAGCAGCCGCTCGATCTTCCCGCGATCAAAGCCAACCACTGCCTCCCCGTCAATGAGGGTGACGGGCGTGGCCCGGTATCCCATTTTCAGGAGCTCCTCCATCGCCGTTCTGTCTTCGCGGATGTTCTTGTCCGTGAACGGGATGCCCTTCTGAGAAAGAAACTCTTTCTCTGAATGACACGCCCCTCACCCGGGCTGACTGTACACGATCACCTGCTTCGCCATGATCTCCTCCCTGTCAGCGTGTGATGGTATCACTGCAGGTCCACGACTGCCATCAGCTCGACCAGTTCCGCGTCGGTCACCCCGAGGCGCTTGAGCGCGGCAGTATGGGCGTTCACGCAGTATTCGCAGTTATTGACGGCAGAGACCGCCACCGCGATCATCTCCTTCGTCCTCCGGTCCAACTTCCCTTGACCCATGACGGCCTTCACCCGGTTCCAGGTGGCGGCCAGGTAACCAGGGCTGTGCGCCATGGCCTGGAAGAGATTCGGAACGAAGGGCAGGCCGAAGGTCTTCTTGATGTCCTGGTACACCAGGCTGACCTCCGGGGAGGCGTCAGGCTCCTCCACGAACTGTACGTTGGCCATTCCTTCTTGCCTCCTCCATGGGAACTGGAATTGCACGGGTGCTTGTGGACTCAACCCTCAGGCAGGCGGTGCGGACGGAGTTCGTTCGACACAGCCCATGTCAAGCCGCTAGCCGTTGCACTCTGCGGAGGACGTGATCTACATCACACCGGAAAGTTTCGCGACGACGAACGCCACCACCATGAGGATGACGATGCCGACCATCATCTTCTCGTGGCCGCACATCCCATGCTTGGCCTTACAGCCTTCCAACGGGCACATCATTGCCATGTGTATCACCTCCCTCTTCAGGTTCAGCCGCGGAGGCTCGGGGGCCTGCTCTCTTTTCCGTCTGCCTCATCATTGGATGCCGCACCCGTCGAAGAGATTCCCGGAAAACTCGGGCTTTTTCGTGGGGAGTCGCTCGGCCGGAGAATGTGGATCCGCATTGGGGTTCCCGCAACGCGAGGCGGCACGGAGGGTCTGCTGCGTGACTGAAGACAGCCGGAGAGAGGCTGAGCCTAATTCGTAGACCTGGATCGTCCGCGCTGGAGGTTGCTTCGGAGGAAATCGCGAAGGCGAACCTTCAGCTCCTCAGGCATCTCCTCGCACGCAGCCTCTCTCACCAGCGCCTGCGTCCCCTTGAAGGTTCGGAGGAAGGCCGTGCAGTCTGTGCACCCGCGAAGATGTGCTGCGAGCTGGCGCGCGACCATGGGTTCGAGATCCCCATCCACGTAATCGGAGAGCAGGTCCACCATCTCGCGACAGGTGATCATTCCGCAGTTCCTTTCGGCGTAGGGCGGCCGTGTGTTTCGGCATACTCGCCCAGGCGGCCTCGGAGGAACAGGCGCCCGCGGTGCAGTCGCGCCTTGAGGGCCGGGACCGTCAGGCCCAGGGCGTTGGCCGCCTCGTCAGTGGGCAGACCCTCCACATCCCTGAGAAGGACCACTGCTCGGTACTCGCCGGGGAGATCCTCCAGGGCCTGTCCCAATACCGTCCGGAGCTCGGTTTGCAGGAGGGCAGCCTCGGGGTCTTTCGACCAATCCGGGACCGGGGTGAGGTGGCTCCCCTCCTGGCTGAACCGCGGCAGGACCTCGTCCCACGGGACTTCCAGGCTCCTCGACTTGCCCCGAACCTTCATGAGGGCGGCATTGGTCGCGATCCGGTAGATCCAGGTCCCCAGTGAGGACTTCCCCTCGAATCCTTCGATGTTCCTGAACACGTTCAGGAAAACGTCCTGGCAGACCTCCTCGGCATCGGCCGAGTTCCGGGTGATCCCCAGGGCAAGCCGATATATGCGCGCCTCGTATCTGGCCAGGAGGCTCTCAACGGCCTCCGGATCGCCGGCTCGGAGGCCTGCGACGAGCAGATCATCGGCGGGGACCGCGGGACTTTGAGCCCCCGCTGATTTAGATGCAGTGAGCCGCGAGAGGATACGCCGGGCCGATTGTCGGATGCCCACGGATCGCTCCGATTACCTTCCGCCGTATAGAGATGGTTTTTCAGCAGGATACTGCCTTAGCGGTTCAGCTCGCCGCAGGGGCAGCAAGTTTCGGCGAACTGTAGCTCGGATTGCTTCCGATTGCAACTCATCCCTCGGGCGTCGCGAGAGGCAGGACCACCGCAAAGGTACTCCCCCGCCCCACGCCATCGGATTCGGCCCGGATCTGACCGCCGTGCAACTCAACGAGCTTCTTCGTTAGCGCCAGCCCGAGGCCGGATCCTTCGTGGCGCTGGTCCCGGGTATTCTCGAGTTGGACGAACTCCCCGAAGAGCTTGGGGAGGTCCTCCGCCCGGATCCCGGCGCCGGTGTCCGTGACGCGGATCTCCAGGCATTCGCCGATTTCGGATTGCGGATTTCGGATTGCGGATTGGGGGAGCCTATCCGTGGCAGGCAATTCCGCATACCGCAATCGGGTACCCTGTGGGTGTTCCGCAATGCCGGGGACGCGCCGTGCGCGGAGCGCGATCATACCGCCGTCGGGGGTGAACTTGACCGCGTTGCTCAGGAGGTTGAACAGGATCTGCTTGAAGCGGACGGGGTCGACGTGGAGCGGGGGCAGATCGGGCTCGATTTGGCTCTCAAGAGCCTGGGACTTCTTGTTGGCCAGTCCGCGGGCGATCAGCAGGATGTCCTCCAGGGTCTGGGCCACGGGGAGGGGCTCGGGCTGCAGGACGAACTTCCCCGCTTCCACCTTGCTGAGGTCCAGGATGTCACTGATCAACTGGAGGAGATGCTTGCCGCTGTTGTGAATGTGCCCGAGGTAGCGGGCCTGCTTCTCGGTAAGGGGACCCACCCCTTGGCCCAGCAGCAGCTCGGAGAACCCGATCACCGAATTGAGGGGCGTCCGGAGTTCATGGGACATGGTGGCCAGGAATTCCGACTTGTGGCGGGAGGCCTCCTCCACCTGGCGCATGGCCTCCTTCAGGTCCCGGGTCCGGTCCTCAACCGTGGCTTCGAGCTGGATGGCGGCGAGGCGTTTCTCTTCGTAGAGCCGGCTATTCTCGATGGCGACCGCCATCTGGCTGGCGAAGGTCTCCAGGAGGGCGAGGTCCGCCGGGGAGAAATGCCGCCCAGGCTCGTCGGCGTTCAGGGTCAGGACGCCGATGAGCTGGTCCCGGATCCTCAGCGGGGCGGCCATGCAGGCCATCAAGGCGACGTGCTGGAGCAGCTCGGGGTCGCGGTGGGGATGGGAGGCGTACTCGTTCCAGATGACGCCCCGCCCCTTCGCCGCCGCGGTCCCGGTAATGCCGCGGCCGAGGGGATAGCACACGTCCCGCATGTAGTCCCCGACGTTCACCCACGCCCGGGGGCAGAGGACCTCCGCCTTGCCGTCCCACAGGTACAGGGTGCCACTCTGGGCTCGGGTGATGTTGATAGCGCGCCTCACCACATCCTGGAGGAACGCGTCTAAGGGGCCTTGCCCCACCACATCCCGGCTCACCTCCATCACGGTTTGGAGTTCCAAGGCTCGGCGCCGCTCCTCCTCGTAGAGGCGCGCATTCTCGATTGCCGCGCTCGCCTGGTCCGCAAAATTGGTGAGGAGCGCCAGATGCTCCTCTGTGAAGGGCGACCCCGGCTGAGTAGCGTGCGAGGTGAGGACCCCCAGGAGCCGATCCCGATAGAGGAGGGGGACGCCGATCACTGCCACCAGCTCGCTGAGCCAGGGCACCCGATGGGGGAACGTCCGGTAGTCGTTGACGATCAGGGGCGCCCGGGTCTGGGCCACGATCCCGTTGACGCCCTCGCCCAACCGGAACTCCTGGGCCTGGACCCGTTGGGCCTCGGTGCCGTAGGCCGCCCCGAGCCGGAGGGTCTGGGCTGCCTCGTCCCAGAGGACCACCTGGGCATGCGGGGTGCCCAGGAGTTCCGTTGTCTTCACCGCGATCAGGTGGAGGACCTCGGCGACATCCAGCGAGGTCGTGAGACTGTGGGCCACCTCGTAGAGGCTCCGGGCCTCGCGGGCGGCCCTCTCTGTGGCCGCGAAGAGGCGGGCCTGCTCGATGGCCAGGGCCTGCAGTTGGGCCGCCATCCGGTTCAGGGTGCCCGCCAGGTCCGCCACCTCCTGCGCCCCGGTCACCGGCAGGCGGCGGGAGAATTCGCCCTGTGCCACCTCGCGCGCCTGGACCGCCATCCCCTCCAAGGGCCGGGCGATCCGGCGCGCGTACCAGAGGCCGGCCACCAGGGCCACCAGGGCACCGGCCACGGAGAAACCCAGGATGCGCCACCGGATGGCGCGGAGTTCCCGCCAGAAGACGTCCGCGCGGTAGTCCACGTCCAGGACCGCCACCACCTTCCCCTGCCCGTCCCGGATCGGCGCGAAGGCGGTGAGCCAGCGCCCGTGCTCGTTCATGTACATGGGCGAATAGACGCTGATCCCCTCCCGCAGGACGCGGTGGACCAGGGGCATCGTCTCCGGGCTCAGCCGATACTCCTCTCCGATCCCGGTCAAATCGTTGGTGATGACGATGAACCGCGTCAGCGTGTCGGAGACCGGCTCCAGCGTGTAGACGTCATCGGCGAGCTGGTTCTCGGCCTTGAGGCGGTCCAGGACCTGCCGGACCTGGCGGTAATCCGGGGAGGATTTGTCCCGCGTGGCGGTGACACGCTGGTGGGCGTCCCCGTCCAGGAAGACGGCCCCCGTGCGGGCGATGTTCTGGAGCGACATCCCCAGGTATTCCTGAAGGTCGTGGCGCTGGCGCTGGTACAGGAGGGTTCCGGCGGTGAGAGCTCGACCCGCAGACTCCGCCGGGACCGATCATGCCCTGGAGACACGTCCCCCCTCCAGCAGAAATCCTCTCCTTCGTCATGGTTTGTCCCAGGCATGATACCGGATCAAGCGCGTTGGGGGCAAGCTCATCACGGATTTCGGACATTGGATGTGATTCCGCATTCCTTATCCCCATTCACTTCTGGGGCCCGGCAAATGGCAGCATCAACGTAAATGTACTCCCCTTACCCTCCCCCGGTGATTCGGCCCAGATCTGGCCGCCGTGGAGTTCCACCAGCTTCTTCGTCAGGGCCAGCCCTAGCCCCGTCCCCTCGTGGCGCTGGGCCTGGGTCGTCTCGAGCTGGACGAACCCCTGGAAGAGCCGGGGCAGATCCTCGGGCCTGATCCCGACGCCCGTGTCTTGAACCGCGATTTCCAGGAAGTCGCGTTCCCCGGCTCTCCGTTTCCCCGCTTCCCCGGTTCCCCCGGGGGTGGGACGTGCCGTAACGGTGATTCGTCCACCCTCAGGGGTGAACTTCACAGCGTTGCTGAGCAGATTGAACAGGATCTGCTTGAAGCGGACTGGGTCGGCCTGGAGAGAGGGGAAGTCGGGGGCGATGTCAGCTTCGACGATCTGATGCTTCTTCTTGGCCAGCCCGCGGGCGATCACCAGGATGTCCTCCAGGGTCTGGGCCACGGGGAGGGGCTCGGGTTGCAGGACGAACTTCCCCGCTTCCACCTTGCTGAGGTCCAGGATGTCACTGATCAACTGGAGGAGATGCTTGCCGCTGTTCTGAATGTGCCCGAGGTAGCGGGCCTGCTTCTCATTGAGGGGGCCTACCCGCTGCTCCCCCACCAGCTCGGCGAAGCTCGTACAGCCGGGAGTTCTCGATGGCGGCGGCGGCCTGGTCGGCAAAGCTGGTGAGGAGCGCCAGGAGCTCCTGCGTGAAGGCCGACCCCGGCTGGGTAGCGTGGGAGGTGAGGACCCCCAGGAGCCGATCCCGGTAGAGAAGGGGGACCCCGATCACGGCCACCAGCTCGGTGAGCCAGGGCATGCGCTGGGGGAAGGCCTGGTAGTCGTTGACGATCAGGGGCGCGCGGGTCTGGGCCACGATCCCGTTGACGCCCTGGCCCAGCCGGAACTCCTGGGCCTGAGCCAGTTGAGCCTCCGTGCCGTGGGCCGCCCCGAGCCGAAGGGTCTGGGTCGCCTCGTCCCAAAGGACCACCTGGGCATGCGGGGTGCCCAGGAGTTCCGTCGTCTTCACCGAGACCAGGTGGAGGACCTCGGTGACATCCAGCGAGGTGATGAGACTATGGGCCACCTCGTAGAGGCTCCGGGCCTCTCGGGCGGCCCTCTCTGTGGCCGCGAAGAGGCGGGCCTGCTCGATGGCCAGGGCCGCTTGGCCAGCAAAGAGCTGGAGGAGCTCCAGCGTAGCCGCGTCGAGGGGCTGACGGCTGTGCTTCCGATCC
>JACPAT010000323.1:0-4811 GCA_016180655.1 Candidatus Methylomirabilota bacterium
GGGGAGTCACGGACTCCTGCGAGCGAGCGGACGGATATCAGGGGCTGCGGAGAGATTGTACCCGGAGTCGCTCCAGCGCGGCCTCGCGGCTCATGCCGGCGCGTTCGTAGAGGGCGGCGAGTTCCTCGGCCACCTCGGCCTGCAGCTTCGGCGACGACAGGGCGGCCGCGCTCACCCCGTCCCGCAAGGCCACGATGGCGAGATCGAGGCGCCCCTGCCCCTCGTACAGGCGGGCCAGGGTCCGGTAGTGGGCCGGGTTCTGGGGCTCCAGCTGGACCGCCCGCAGGAAGTGCTCCGCCGCCGCCTCTCCCTGGCCCACCCGCAGGGAGGCCGCGCCCAGCCCGGCATGGGCCGCCGCGGACGAGGGTGACAGGGCCACGGCCTTCTGGTATTCCTGGACCGCCGCCTCGGCCTCACCGTTCAGCAGGAGGGCCGCGCCCAGCGCCAGGAACCCCTCGTGGCCGGGTCGGAGCGCCTGAAATTTCCGCGCCGCCGCAACCGCTGCCGGGCCATCCTTCGCCTGCATGGCCACCCGGAGCCATGCCTCATACAGGGCCGGGTCATTCCCCGTCTGGAGCGTGATGGCCTGCCGGTAGGCCCCTACCGCGGCCCTGGCCTTGCCGGCAGCCTGGTAGGCCTGCGCCAGTTTCAGCCACGCGTCCCGCGACCCCATCTGAAGCGTCGCCGCCCGCTCGTATGCCTCGGAGGCCTCCGCGTACCGGCGTCGCTCGAACAACCAGGCGCCCAGGTGCATCTGCGCCTCGAAGTCGTCGGGATGGAGCTGGGTCACCTGCCGCATCGCCGCGATGGCCGCCTCAAGGTTCCCCTGCTTCCGGTAGATCATGGCCAGGTTGAAGTGCGCGTCCTCCAGGTCGGGGTTCAACTCGACGGCCCGCCGGAGGTGGGGCAGGGCCCCCTCGAGATCCCCCGCCTGCCCGAGCTGGGTCCCCCGCTGGAGCAGCTCGCGTGCCTCGGGCTCCGCCCGAGCCCGCGCCTCCAGCTCCTGTTCTTCCTGGGTCGTCACCACCTGAATCACGGCGAACCCGTTCTCGGTGCGGAAGAGCGGGGTCAGGCGTCCCCGCGGCGTCTTGCCCACGAGCGCGCGGGCCGCCGGCGACAGGCCGGCCGGGTTCAGCCGGCCGAGGTACCCGCCACGCTCCCGCTCCGGCCCGATGGAGCGCTCGCGAACGAGCCGGTCGAAGGGGGTTCCGGCCGTGTAGGCCGCAATGGCGTCGCGCGCCTCGGCCTCGGTCCTGACCACGAGGATCCGGATCCCCGGAGGCCGCGGCGTCTCGGCCCGGACCTCGCTCGCCGGGAGCAGAGCGGCCATGATCAGGGCACACAGCCAGGCGGCGCCCGCTCTCTTACGGCACGCAATCATGTCGCCGATTCCGTCTGCCCGCTCCGCATGACGACTCGGGATCCTCACGGGTTCGTCCCCCGGCGGCCGCTGTCCGCCGGACCGAGGGACAGGAAGAACCCGACCAGGGCCACCGCGGCCGCCAGGTAGAACCCACCCGCCAGCGACCCGGTGAGATCCTTGATCCATCCGGTCAGGGGCGGCCCGACGACCGCCGACAACACGCTGGTGAAAGAGAAAAGGGCCACGGCCGCCCCCACGGCCTCCGGCCGGGTCCGCGACATGTAATCCCCCAGCCAGGCGATGCCCACGGGGTCCCAGGCGAGTTTCCCCACCAGGCCATAGGCCATGAGGGTCAGCAGCATTCCGGTCCGGGAGTGCACCTGGGCCACGGCGATCAGGGTCAGTGCCATCAAGGGGAACAGCCCCAGGATGATGCGCTTGCGACCGACGCGGTCGGACAGGCGCCCCAAGACCAGGCCCGAGGGAATGGCGGTGATGGCGATCACCAGGGTGTACATGCCCGACATCGTCAGGCTGACCCCCCGCTCCGTCTGGAAGAAGACCGGCCCCCACGACAGCAGGACCCACCACCCGTACAGGACGCAGAAGCCCGCCAGGTTCATGCGGAGGAGCGTGGGATCGCGGAGCATCGTCACCAGAGGGACCGAGCGTCGCGCCGACAACCGCACCTCCCGGATCGTTCCCTGGTACAGCGCAGCCACCAGGAACGTGGGGACCGCCAGGATCAGGAACGGGACCCGCCAGCTCCCCGTCGCCTGATAGAACGGTCCGGCCAGCGCCAGGCCGGCCGCCAGCCCCAGGGACATTCCGCCGTTGACCACGCCCGAGGCGATCCCGCGCAGGGAATTCGGCACGGTGTGGATGGTGATGCTGTAGGCCATCGTGTAGTACGCCCCTGCCCCCGCGCCGTGGAGCCCCGCCACCGCCAGGAGGGCCAGGTAGTTCACCGCCGCGACGCCGAACCCCGCGACCCCCACGGCCGACAGCAGGGAGAAGAGGACGAGCATCCGCTTCAGGCCGAACCGCTCGGCCAGGAGGCCCGAGGCGAGCTGGGCCGAGACGTACAGGGTGAAGTAGGCCCCGGTGATGAGCCCGGTCTGGACCCCGCTGAGCCCGAACTCCCTGGCGATCACCGAGAGCAGCGGGTACAGGACCGTCCGGTCGGCATAGACCACCGCCCACCCGGCGCAGAAGAGGGCCACCAGGCGCGCGATGTACGCCCGATCGGTCCGCTCACCCGCGCCCAGGGGCACTGCCACGTCCACCGAGCGCTGCATGGGTTCTCCTGATGAGGATGGGGCAGCGGGTGCCCCCGGGATCACCCCAAGGTCCCGCGTACCCTGCCACAGGTGGGGTGCGGAAAGCAAGCCGGACCTGCCCCCCGCAAAAATAGCGGGGGCGAACCCGAATGTCGGGCTCGCCCCCACTCTGCGATTCGTGCATTTCCAGGCGTTATTCGACCTTGAGGATCGCCCCTTGGCTGCCCGAGGTGACCATCCTGGAGTAGCGATACAGCCAGCCCGTCTTGACCCGGGGCTCCGGCGCCTTCCAGGCCGCGCGCCGTGCCTTCAGTTCTGCTTCCGAGAGATCCACCTCCAGGAGCCGCTTCTCGATGTCGATGCGGATGCGGTCGCCCGGCCGCAGGAGGGCGATGGGGCCGCCGGCCGCCGCCTCGGGCGAGACGTGGCCGATGCAGGACCCGTGGGTCGCGCCCGAGAATCGCCCGTCGGTGATGAGCGACACGGCCTTGCCCAGCCCGCGGCCGATGATGGCCGAGGTGGGCGAGAGCATCTCCTGCATGCCCGGCCCGCCCCGGGGACCCTCGTACCGGATCACGACGACATCGCCGGGCTTCACCTGGCCGGCCAGGATCCCGGCCAGCGCGTCGTCCTGCGAGTCGAAGATCACGGCCGGTCCCTCGTGGCGCAGCATCTCGGGGTCCACCGCCCCCGCCTTGACCACGGCACCCTCGGGCGCCAGGTTGCCGAACAGCACAGCCAGCCCGCCCGTCTTCCGGTACGGATCCTCCAGCGGCCGGATGACGTCCGGGTCCCGCACCGCCGCCTCCCGGATGTTCTCGCCCAGCGTCTTGCCGGTCACGGTCGGCCGGCCCAGCCGCAGGACGTCTCCCTTGTCCGCCAGCCGCTTCAGGATGGCGCTGATCCCGCCGGCCCGGTCGACGTCCTCCACGTGGTGATGCCCGGCCGGGCTCACCTTGCAGAGGTAAGGGACTCGGTCGGAGAGCTGGTTGATCCGGTCGAGGGAATAGGCCACCCCCGCCTCGTGGGCGATGGCCAGCGTGTGCAGCACCGTGTTGGTAGAGCCGCCCATGGCCATGTCCAGGCAGAAGGCGTTGTCCACGCTCTCGCGGTTCACGATGTCGCGCGGCTTGAGGTCCGTCTCCACGAGCTTCAGGATCTGCCGGCCGGCGGTCCGGTACAGCTCCTTCCGTTTCGGATCCACCGCCAGGACGGTCCCGTTCCCCGGCAGCGCCATCCCCAGCGCCTCCGCCAGGCAGTTCATGGAGTTGGCCGTGAACATGCCAGAGCAGGAGCCGCAGGTGGGGCAGCCCTTGCGCTCCAGCTCCAGCAGGGCCGCCTCGTCAATCTTGCCGGCCGAGAAGGCTCCCACCCCCTCGAACACCGTGGCCAGGTCGATCACCCGGCCGTCGGAGAGCTTCCCCGCGGCCATGGGCCCGCCGCTGACGTAGATGCAGGGGATGTTGAGCCGCATGGCGGCCATCAGCATCCCCGGCACGATCTTGTCGCAGTTGGCGATCAGGACCAGCCCGTCGAAGCAATGGGCCAGCGCCATGGTCTCCACGGCATCGGCGATCAGCTCCCGGCTGGGCAGCGAGTAGCGCATCCCGCCGTGGCCCATGGCGATGCCATCGTCCACGCCGATGGTGTTGAACTCGAAGGGGACACCCCCCGCCTCGCGGACGGCCTCCTTGACGACCTTCCCTATCTCCTGCAGGTGCACGTGGCCCGGGATGATGTCCACATACGAGTTGGCCACGCCGATGAACGGCTTGTTGAAGTCGGACTCGCTGAGCCCAACCGCGCGGAGCAGGCTCCGGTGCCCCGCCCGCTCGTACCCCCGCTTGATCGTGTCGCTACGCATCGTGCTCCTCCCAGAGGGCCCTTCCGTACCCCGGACCGTCGAAAACCGCCTGGCCAGAAGTGGTCCCCTCCCCACCAGGCGGGCATCCATTGAATCGAGGCATTCTGCCTGACGCAGTTGGTGGGGGACCCTACCACGTTTGGACGGGCAGGGCAAGATTTCGGATTTCAAGATTTTCGAACTTCAACAGGCCGGAGGACACGGGGAGGTGAGAGGAAGACAGGCTTCATGCAGGCTCGCCTTCTCGGGAAGGGCTGGCCGCCAGCAGATGCCCGAGAGGCAAGTTGGTTGCGTTCGGACAGTC
>JACPAT010000323.1:4829-7576 GCA_016180655.1 Candidatus Methylomirabilota bacterium
CAAAGCTGGTATATTTTTTATACCGAAGGGAGGAGGTCGAGATCTATGAAGGCGAAGGAATTTGACAAGAGATTCGACAAAGGTAAGGACGTCACTCGTTTCTTGGACCGCTCGAAGGCCAGGCGTCCCGCGCAAGAACAATAGCGGGTCAACGTTGATTTTCCCCTCTGGATGATTCATTCCCTCGACCGGGAGGCACAACGGTTGGGCGTGACCCGTCAGTCAATCATCAAACTGTGGCTGGCCGAACGATTAAAAGAAACCTCTGCGTAGGAATACCCGAACCACGGCATGCGGGCGAGCTGAGGCTGATGAGGGTTTGCTTTTCGAGTCCGGCGGCCAGGTAATGGGCTTCGATCCTATCCGTCAAGTTGTGTCAGCACCAACGTCTCCCCTTCACGTCCCCTTTAATGCAGACCAGCCTGGGAAGGGCCCTTAGGCTGCAGTTCGGGGGGGTGTTCCGCGCTTCCGGGGGACACCCACTTTGGCCAGCATCTCACGGAGCCACAAATTAGCAATAGTTTCCGGGCTAACCCCTCGGGCTGCCGCAGCGGCGTGTAGTCTGCGGGCGAGCCCCGGCTCAATTGCAAGCAGATGACGCTTGCGCTTAAGATGAAAGGAAATCGCTGCTTCCTCGGTCTGATCCCAGTACTCTCCTAGATCGTGAGTGTCCCAGAAATCTCCTGCCGCCTCCAGGGTGTGAAAATGCTTAGGGATCGGCTCTTTCTTATTTTTTGGCATATCGGTGTTGCTCCTTCGGCCTCATGTCACGAGCACTAACGACCAATGCTCGTGCGCCAGCCTTCAGAACAAAGAAAACGATAAGGTTCCTCCCGCCTCCCGTCTGTCCCATAGCGGAGTAAACGTCTTCCCCGGCCACATCCCCGCGCGCTACCCTTCTCACCTGTGGTCGCCCGGCGAGAACCTCCTCAACTTCCTCAATTCGCACACGGTGTTTTCGCCAAAGCTTCTCGACGAATGCATCGAGCCAGATGATCTCACGAACTTCCACGCCCACCCTCGATCTCTGACCCCATCACAAGATTCTTCTCGCGGCTCTACCGGGCAAAGGGAGTTTACTTTTCTGGCGGGTCGCCCTGCAGCCGACTGGGTGTCCCGCAATGGCCGCGCTTCATGGCAGGATAGCTTCTCGATGCCCATAGGGTCAACGAGAAAGTCGGGAAAGGATTGGGTGAGAGGGAGCGGAAAGCCGGAGGGGGATCGGGCACGTCAAGGCGGGAGAACGGGGGTAAGGAAGACCTGAGGCCAGACATCGCGCAGGGCCACCCCCTCCAGGAAGGGCCGGTCGTCAGGAGAAGCGCGAGAGCAGCCGACAACCCACGCGGCGTTATACAGGCACCGTCTCAGGAGGCCCGCGCTCATGCACAGGCCGAGGTGGGTCAGAATCTTTTCGACGACCTCCTGCTGATCAAAGAGTGGTGCGCTCCGCAAGTGTCTTTTTCTGCTCGTGGGTCCCTTCGGACAAAGCCACCAAAGCCGTCGGGTAAGGCGCCGGGTTACCCCGGCGCCCCCCCCACGGAACCCGGCGTGCGGATTTCCCGCACCGGGCTCTTCAGACCAGCACACCTTGCACGACGCCAGAGGGCACGGGCAGCAGGGCAGGCCGCGGGAGGGGATAGCGACGGAGGAGCGCGGTGAACTTGCGCCAGTCCAGCCGGGCCCCGCCGCGCCACACTATCCCCATTCGATTCAGCCATACGCTTTCTCGACGGAAGACGCGCTCCGCCGGGAAAAAAGAAGAGTCGTTATTCCGCCTGCCGTCCTTCGCTCCATGATGTGCGTTTGATGGGACAGCAGGGCGAGCATGCGGTGGTTGTCGGCCAGCGCATAGGCGCGGAACCGACGGATCCCATTTGCCTCCCCCGCCCGCAGGATCTCGTTCAGAAGGATAGTGCCCAGGCCCCTGCTCTGCCAGTAATCTTGGACGACGATGGCCACCTCGGCCGTGTCCTTCCCGTCCGAGGGCTCATACCTGGCCACACCGATCAACTCCGGCCTCCAGTCCAGGTCGCGTTCCGCCACCAGCGCCATTCGCCGCCGATAATCCACATTGGCAAAATAGTGGGCCCAATCGGGAGGAAGTCGTTTCCTGACGGTAAAGAAGCGCTGGTATTTGGTGTCCCGGCTCAAGCGACCGTAGAGCGTGACCAGTCGCGGCTCATCTTCGGGGAGAACTGGGCGGATCCGGACACGGGCCCCGTCCTTGAGGGTGACCTCCCGTTCGAATTCCCTCGGATATTGCGTCAGATCCCCACGGGGAACAGTCAGAGCCATCCTTATGCCTCAGGAACCCTCCTGGCGCGAAGTGGCCTCTTGCCGAAACCGGCTGTCAGCGGCCGAGGAGAGACATCATCGCGGCCGGGTAGCGGTCTCCGGCGGCCGCACCCCTCGGCGCAACTTCCTCGATCTGGCGGAGATCGTCGGCGCTCAGGACTATCGCCTCTGCGACGAGGTTCTCCGCCAGGTAGGTGCGCCGCTTCGTGCCGAAGATAGGCACGATGTCTTTGCCCTGGGCCAAGACCCAGGCCAGGGCAAGCGAGGAAGGCGTGCAGCCCTTTTCCTCGGCGATCTGTTTGATCCGCTCGACCAGCTCGAGGTTCTTCCGGAAGTTCTCGCCCTGGAAGCGCGGCGAGTTGCGCCGGTAGTCGTCCTCGGCCAAGTCCTCGAAGCGCTTGATTTGCCAGGTCAGGAAGCCGCGCCCAAGGGGGCTGTACGCCACAAAGCCG
>JACPAT010000324.1 GCA_016180655.1 Candidatus Methylomirabilota bacterium
AGATGCCGCCTGGATCGCCAGGGAACCCTGCGGAGGAAATTCCCGGCCGGCCTGCTGACGCTGGCCGCTCCTCGGGAGATCGAGGCGGTCCTGGCCTCAAGAACATAACGCTGCTAGACTTCGAAGGGTCGTGTCAGCTTCGCCGGCCACGTTCGAAGGACGCGGCTGGAGAGATTTGGAGGAAGAGGACATGCGGTACTCGCTCATCGGGTCGCTGCTCATCGGGTTGCTCGCCCTGCCCTTTCAACTCGCTTCCGCACAGGAGGTGAAGAAGTTCGTCATCATCGCGGAGGAGAAGCGGATTGACGTGGGCGAGGGATTCCGGTACGACGCCTGGACCTACAACGGCACGGTGCCGGGACCCGTCATCAGGGTGCACGAGGGAGACGACGTCGAGATCACCCTCGTGAACAAGGGGAAGGTCGCCCACGGCATTGATACCCACGCCGCGCAGATCTCCCCGGGCCGTGCGTTCCGCGCCGTGGATCCGGGTGCATCACACACTTTCCGGTTCCGGGCCGAGGCGCCCGGGGTGTTCCTGTACCACTGCAGCGCTCCGCCCATCCTCAATCATATTGCCAATGGGTTGTACGGGGCCATGATCGTGGAGCCTCGGAAGGGCTTCCCACCGGCGCGGGAATTCGTCGTCGTCCAGGGCGAGCTGTACGGCGAGCCGGACAGCCAGGGGCTCATCGCCGGCGACACGAAGAAGATGTCGGAGGAGCGACCAGACTTCGTCATCTTCGACGGGGCCATCAACCGCCACGTCGGGGAGCCGTTGCCGATCAAGGCGGGGGAACTCGTCCGGGTTTACTTCGTGAACGCCGGGCCGAACCTGGTCTCCTCTTTCCACATCATCGGGACCCTCCTGCGGACCGTCTACGTCGGCGGGAACCCCGAGAACCGCCTCAGGGGCGTGCAGACTTTCGAGGTCGGGCCCGGGAACGGCGCCATCCTGGAGTTCATGGTGAAGGAGCCAGGGGATTATCCCCTCGTGGATCACGCCATCGCGCGCGTCTACAAGGGAGCCGTCGCCCTGTTCCGGACGGAGGGATACACGCCAGCACCGGGAGGGGGATCACACTGAGCGGCCGCGCTCAAACCCAAATTGCTGGGACCATCCGGTATTCGTCTGATCGGGACTGAGTATCGCTGGGGTTGAAGCGAATCCCTGAGGAGGGACGCGATGCACGAGGAGTTTACTGACGCCGAGATACGGACGTTGCTGAGAAAGGCTGCGTCGGACCGCCGCCGCCACGAATTCCGTCAACGCCTCGGGCCGGCGGCGGAACCCGAGCGCCAATTCCAGGATGGGCCCGCACGCGAGACGCCCTCCCCGACTTTGCCCGTGCAGCCGGTCGCCTGAGATCGATGGAGTTCCCCACCACCTGGGCGAGAGGGCCGCTCCCTCTGGCTCCGCCGGACCCTCCCATTCCTTTTCGTAATTCCTCCGGATCAGAGGAGTTCCCGGAAAGGGACCGCCGCCACATCCTGAGGGGATCCGAGGTTGTGGGCATCGTGGATATGCGCCCGGTCCTGGGATGAGAGAGCAGTAAGACCCGTGCGGGTGTAAGGCAAGGTGTGTCGAGGTTGGTGGGCGCCCCTCCCTCGCAGGCCTCGGCGTCTGCGTTCAGACATGCCCCCCTAATTTCCCGAGTCCAAAGGCCGCCGACCTTCGCCATGGGTCCCTCCCCGGCCGCCGGGGACCCACCCCACACTAAGGGTTTCACGGATCCCGCACAGCAGTTCCCGACCTTTTCCTCACTACCGGGCACCCCCCTTGGCATCACATATAGCACGGGTCCCTGGGATTTCCGCATCGATATTGACAAGAAAATAAGAGATTTCAGTCTCACATGTGGTGGAAATCGCCAGAGAGAAAGGATTAATGTAAATAGTGTCATTCCACAGTTCTCCGCTGGAAGACCATGGGAAAGCTCCCGTCAGCGATGGCAGAGGAAGTTGATCGAACGGCACGGAGACTTGCATGGCCCGCCATCGGCTGAGCGTGACTTTTTCCCTCTCAGCCAAGCAGGTAGAACTCCTCGACCGATTGGCTCAACGCACGAACGTCCCCAAGAGCGTCTACGTGCGAAAGGGCGTGGACGTCATATTGCGGAGATATCGCGGGCTGCTACAAAGAACCGGCCCACCAGAAGTGGAGGCGAACGAGAAACAGTAAGGGCAGAGCCAGGGCGGCTACACCTCCCCCGGTTCGATCGAGTGCGCCATGATCTCCCACGGGGTCGTCTTCGCCGCCGTCTACCTGCCGGTCCCGCGGTGCAATTTCCAGGATGAAGGGAGACACTCGCGGGCAGGCTGCCCCCACCGATGGGGGGGCGCCGGCAGCTTCTGGGTCTGCGAACTGTGTAACCTTCGCGTGAAGCCAGCCTGAAGGACAGCGGCCTGCCGAGGTCGGGGAAGGTCCGTATAGGTCCTCAGGCCTTCCGGGAGGCGGCGCGGGGAGCCGCGCAGGAGGGGGGACATGAGCGCAGAAGGCTATATCAACCGGTGGTGGCGCATCGTGGGAGGGCTCTGCATGAACCTCGCCCTCGGCGCCGTGTACGCATGGAGCATCTTCGTCGCGCCGCTCGAGAAAGAGTTCGGCTGGACGCGGGCCCAGGTCTCGACCGTGTTTACCATCCTGGTCCTGGTCTTCGGCCTGACGTTCATCGTGGGCGGCCGGCTCCAGGACAAGAAGGGGCCGTTCTGGGTGTCGGTCACGGCCGCCATCCTGAACTCGCTCGGGTTCTTCATGTGCGCCTATACCGAGAGCCGGGGCTGGCTCTTCTTCTGGCTCGGAGGCGTCGCGGCCCTGGGCCAAGGCTTCGGCTACGCCACTCCCATCCCGGTCATGTCCAAGTGGTTCCCCGATCGGCGGGGCCTGGCGGTGGGGCTGGCCGTGGCCGGGTATGGCGGCGGCTCCGCCATCTTCGGCCCGCTGGGAGGAAGTTGGCTGATTCCGACCTACGGGTGGCGGGCCACGTTCATGACGTTCGGGATCATCTTCTTCGTCATGACGATGATCGGGGCGTTCTTGCTCAAGAATCCGCCGCCCGGGTGGAAGCCAGAGGGCTGGTCGCCCGCGCCGGCGTCCAAGGTCACGGCCACGAAGTATGAGTTCACCCCCACCGAGGCGATCAGGACGCCGGCCATGTGGTTCATGTGGGTCGCCTACGCCCTCGGCACGTCGGCGGGTCTCATGGTGATCAGCCAACTGGTCCCCTTTGCCCGCAGCAAGGGGATCGCTCTCGGGCTGGCCACCACGGCCATCTTCATCGGCGCGCTGGGCAACGCCTGCGGCCGGATCCTCTCGGGGTGGCTCTCGGATGCCATCGGTCGCCTCAACACCTTGCGCTTGATGATCGCGATCTCGATCGTGGCCATGCCGATCCTGTACCACGTGGGGGGCAGTGTGGGGGCATTGTACGTGCTGGTGTTCGCGGTGTACTGGTGCTACGGCACACAGCTCTCGGTGAATGCCTCCTCGGCCGCAGATTTCTGGGGACCCAAGAATGTGGGCGCCAACTACGGCATCCTCTTCACCGCATGGGGGGTGGCGGGGATCATCGGCCCGATCATCGGCGGCCGGCTCTTCGACATCTACAAGGACTACCAGGCCGCCTTCTACACCGCGGGAGTGATCTGTGCCGTCGCGCTGGTCTCCGAGCTGCTGGCAAAGCGGCCTGCGGAGCCAGCCGCGACGACTGCGAGGGCGACGGTCTAACAGGATGCGCGAGGTGACAGCTCCCACCACACCAAACCATCGAGGATCCAGGGCCACGTGGCCCTCCATACGGGGCGGGGAGGCTGCAAGACCTCCCCGCCTCTTCTTCTCACCCATGACGCGCCCTTGGGCGTTGAATGGCCGAGGAGAACGGGACATGGCACCGGCCGGGCCCGGGCCTGAAACGCTTCCGCGTATGTTCACGGATGACCGGGCACCCGGTGATGAGGAGGGCCGGAGGCAACCGTCCTGACCTCTCTATTACTGATCGGGTTTACAAGAAATCCTGGAACGGGACGGCCACCACGTCATAGAAAGCCTCGAAGTCCCGAGGGTCATGGTTGGGCGCCCGGGAGTGACGCAGGAGGGCGTTGAGGGCGCTGTGGGCATAAGAAAGCGCGTTGTCGAGGCTTCGGAGCGCCACCTGTTCCCCGGCGGCCTCGGGGTCGGCTTTCGCATACGCCGCGCGCGCCTTGGTCAGGTAGCTTCGGGCCTCGAGGGAGCGGGCGCGCTGGACCTCGTCGGCCAATACTCCCAGGTACCGCCCGAGCTGGAAGTAGGCCCGCTGGATATCCCGGATGGATGCGGCCGGGCCTCGCCAGGCCCCATAATACAGTCGGTCATGGGCCTCGCGCAGGCTGGCAAAGGGGAGGTCCCGATACGGCGGGCTGGGGGGCGCCGATAACTCCTCTGCGCGGCGGTTACAGGCGTCAATGTTCTCCAGGTGCTCCTCGCGCATCTCGGCGAGGAAGTCCCGGGTTTCGGGGTCCAGGGGCACCCCGAGGAGCACATCCAGGCGCTTCACCACCCAGGCCTGCCCCCGGGCCATGAGGTTCAGGCGCTCTCCCTCGGTCTTCAAGGCGGCCACCTTGCGACCGAAATCCCCGGCCCGGCCCGACGGTTGCCCCCCGTACCGCAGGATAGCTTGATGCAGGCCGGCGCAGGCCGATGCCTCGTCCTCGGCGAACTTCTTCAGCTCGGTATCGGTGATGCCCTTCTGATTCGCCCGCTGTAGCACCGCCGCGGCCTCGACCCCCGCCCGCTCCGCCTCCAGCAGCTCGTTCAG
>JACPAT010000119.1 GCA_016180655.1 Candidatus Methylomirabilota bacterium
ACTGCTCGCGCATGAACCGGCGCAGAATAACCTTCATCTCCTCCGGCATCGCGACCTGGCCGCTCAGGTGCACGAGATCCCGGGTCTTCAGGTAGGCCATGCAGGGGGCACAGGCCTGCAGGTGCCGCTCCAGATCCGCAACCGCCTCGGGGCGGAGGGTCGCCTCCAGGTAGTCCGCCAGCACGTCCATGATGACGTCCTTGCAGGTCAACACGTCCGGGTCCCCTCGCGGGCAATGCGGTCGCAGTCTACGGGGTAGGCATCGACCTGTCAAGGACTGGGCGGCGCGCCCTTTCCGCTGGAGCCTTCCCCTTCCGCCGCCTGTCTCTCGCTGACCTCGACCGGGATTCCGGCCTTGATCAGTCGTTCTTCAAAGACGCTCCGCCACCGCGGTGGAAGCGCCCGGACCCGGAGGATCTCCCTGGCCCTCTCCAGGTTCCCCGGGTCGAAGAAGCGCAGGTGGTTCAATTCCCAGACTTTCAGGCACCCTTCACCGATCGAGATGCGTTCGATGGGATCCCCCGCCCCGACCTCCCCCTCCTGCAGGACGCGCAGGTAGAAGCCGGTCCGACCGCTGGCCAGAAACCGCTTCGGAAATTCGGGCAGCCCCATCCTGAGGCCGAGCTTGAAGCACGGGGCGCGCGGCTGGGTCACCTGAACCAGCGCATCCCCCACGCGAAAGACATCCCCGATGTGCGTGGCGTGCTCCAGCATCTCCCGGACGGTGAAATTCTCGCCGAACTGTCCGAAGGGGAAGGCGTGGATAGGCGTACACCGCCTTGTAGATTCCTCCGTGGTTTTCGCTGTCGGCCTGCCCATCCCCGTCCAGGTTCGCCACTCGAAGCCAGACCCGGCCCTTCACCGGCTCCTTGAAAATGCCTGTGGTCACCGTCCCGTTTCGATGGGGCAGTTGCCTGGGCAGCGACACATTCACAGAGAGAAGCTTCATTCCCGGGTCTCCCTTGCGCCGAACGGCACGGCGGACAGCAGAGTGCTCGCAGGCACCATCGCCACCCCCTCGGCCGCCGGGACGGGGCTCGGCTGCCCCTGGCGAAGCCGCGCCGGGGTCATGGGATGAACTCCAAAAGCTCTCGAGCCCGCTTGGCATCCTTCATGAGCCAGTCCGCCAGATTTCGCGGCTCCTTTTCATCCAGCACCACGTGGAGCTCACGTCGGGCCTCCGCGATCCGCCCCTTCTTGATGAGCGTCTTGGCCAGGCCCAACCGCATCCCGGTGAACTTCTGGTCCTGCTCCAGGCCCTTGCGGAACATCTGCTCGGCCTTGTTCAGGTCCCCACCCAGGAAACCCGGCACCTCGTAAAACACATTGCCAGCCAGAGCGTAGACGGCCGTGAACTGGGGGTCGAGGTCGAGGATGATCTGGATCTCCTCTTGGACTATCGGCAGAAGAAAGAGCGAGCGTACCACCCCCTTGGTCTGGCCCCACCGGCCGGTGTTGGTGGCATACCAGAAGTGGGCCGCGGCATTCCTCGGATCCACCTCAACGGCACGCTTGGCGGCCTGGCGTCCTCGCTCATATGCGTCCAGCTTTTGTGAGTCGGTCACGGCGCGGATGTCCCCCCAGATAAAGCAGACCTGGGCCAGGGCCACGAGGTCATCCACGTCGGGATCGGCCTTGATCGCCTGCTCCAGCTGCTCTCGAATCGTGTCGAGTCGAGCCAGATTCTCATGGTACCGGCCAGAGAAGATGCGGACCTCCGCGACCAGCGGGGATCGCGCCCACACCGTCGGAACGCTCAGGAGCACCAGCAACACGCTGACAGCCAGGCATCGAAACACCGTCCGGGTGTGCGACGCGTGCGCTGTCAATGTGGATCCGAGACGCGGAGCCATTTCTTCGCCCCAGTCGCTCAGCAGACGACCGTCGAGGCGCAGTCGGTCGTCACAGTGACCTGCTGGCTCTGACAACCATCCCCCGGAAACATCTGCGGCCCCGGTGCGGGCACGGACCCGGCACCGGGACGCTCACCGAAATCTGCCTCCCTCAGAGCTGGGGCCCCAATGGCCAGGTCAATCAGCTCCTGGACAGCCTTGGGACCCAGGGTTGGTGGTTCGATCCCGCACTGACGCAACAGGCGGCGCGCGATCCTGTCGTCGAAGTGAACATCCTGTTCCAGGTATTCGCGATATCCTGATAGCATTCGTTCGACCTTTCGCTCCAGCGGCGAGGGATGCGTGAATGGGGTCTGGCGCGCGTCCAGCAGCCGGGGGCCTCGCAGGCCGAGCCGGCCGGTGATTATGGCCAGCACGGCCTCCTGGGTCGGTGCATTTGACACGACTAGGTGACAGGTCTCCCCTGCTGCGGCGGGATGGTCGGCCAGCGCCACCAGGGCGGCCGCCACCGTTTCCACCGGCACCAAGTGGAAGCCGGCCCGGGGGGCAGCCGCGATCCGAAGCGGCACATCGGCACCATTGGAGAGCCGGGCGATGGTTGCCATCAGGCGGATGAAGCGAAAGAACAGGTTGGAGGGGCAGCCCCCTGCCGTTTCCGGCGCCGCCCCGACCACGATGCTTGGCCGGAACACCCGGACGTCCACGCCCTGCCTGTCCCCCGCCCGCCGCAGGGCCGTCTCCGCCTCCAGCTTCACTTGCTCGTAGGGATTGTGGAACTCCTGGCCCACGTCCCCCTCCTGCTCCAGCACCGTGCCTGTGCGCCGCCCGCACACGTAGGCTGTGGACAGGTGGGCCCACTGGCGCAGCCGGCCCCCCCGGAGGCGATACAGCAGGGCGAGTGGTCCGTCCATGTGCCCGACCCGAAAGGCCAACGGGGATTCGGGGAAGAAGGTGGGATCGCCTGCGCAGTGGATCACCGTCTCCACCGTGGCCCGCAGGCGTCGCATGGTGGCCTCGGCGAGACTACAGCCCGGATGGGTGAGGTCGGCCCTCCACCACGTCGAGCAGGATTCCGTCGGGGACCTGCCCCGCTGCCACGGCCACGCGGTCATCCGCGGACTGGCTTCCCCGGCTTCGCGCCAGCGCCAGGATGGGCCGCCCGGCGCGCAGCAGCCGGCGCATGATCGCGCGGCCGATGAATCCCGTTGCGCCGGTGAGAAGGATCGGCGAGACCGGCATAGGCGCTCGCATTCAGCCAGCCTCCGGACGACCCGCGACACCTGATGGCATCGCCGCTTCCAGCCGGCGGTTCCGGGGCCACGGGCTCCCCGGGGGCCGGTCCGCCGGGCCACGCCAGCGCCGGGCGTAGCGTTCCGTGTTGAGTCTCAGGGTGTGCAGGAGCAAGATCCACACGATGAAGAAGAAGGTGCGCCACGGCCCACGAGCAAGAAATCGCCGGCCAGAGGTCAGCAGTGGCACCCGGATCAGCACGCTTCGCCCCTGCCGCTTCAGGCGCTGACTGAAATCCAGATCCTCCAGAAATTGGAGGTCTCGGTAGCCCCCCATCCGCCGGAACACAGACGCCCGAACGAAGATCCCCTGGTCGCCATAGTAATTGCGGGTGAGCCGGTATCGGACCCTGTTAATCCAGGTGATCGTGCGCAGGCTCCAGCCTGGCTCCGCGAAGAGATGCTCGAAGGCGCCGCCCAGAGCGCGATCGTCGGACAGGACCTGTTCGATCAACTCGAGGGCGTTCGCCGGCGGAAAGGAGTCGGCGTGGAGGAAAGACAGTGCCTGCCCGCGCGCGGCCGCCGCGCCCGCGTTCATGAGGGCGGCGCGCGTGGAGCCGGCCGGCCAGAGGAGCCGCGCCCGTCCCGCCACCGCGCGCTCCGTCCCCTCTGGATCGCCGGAGGCGGCGACGACGACCTCGACCGCGCCGCTCCCCGCCGGGCCGCTCAAGTGGTCAAGGGTGCGCCCGAGCGCCGCGGCGTCGTTGCGGGCAGGAATGATGATGGAGAGTCGTGGGAGCATCAGGGTGTCAGGGATCACCCCTCAGGCTGTAGGTCCAGGTGGCAATGGAGGCACGGACACAAGACGAGCCTCCCCCCGCAGGGAGACCCCGCCAGAGTCCGCGCCAGCCCCTACGGCTTTAGACACCAACCCTCGCCGGAACGATTCGGTCATTCCTTCTCGGCGAGGAGACGCCGGATCATGGCTTCGGTCTCCTGGCAGGCACCCTCGCCGATGTGCCGGTAGCGGACGATCCCGTGCTGGTCCACCAGGATCGCCGTGGGCCAGGCCCGGATCCCGAAACGTCTCCAGATGGCCCAATCGTTGTCCTGGACCACGGGATACCGGATGCCGAACGCCTTCACGGGGCCCGCAACCCTGGAATAGGATTTCTCCCAGAAGAACTCCGGCGTGTGGACGCCAACTATGGTGAGTCCTACCCTTTCGTACTTTTCGTGCCACACCCGCAACTGCGGGATCACGTTCCGGCAGTTGATTCAGCCGTAGGTCCAGAACTCCACGAGCACCACGCGCTGGCGAAGCCTGGATAGCGACAGCGCCTCGCTGTTGATCCAGGGGCCCCCGGTGATCTCTGGCGCGGGCTGCCCGATGCGCCGGGCCGCCTGCCCGCCTGTCCCCGGCAGCCATACCGCGAGCGTACCGGCCGCCGCCTGCGCCACCAGTACCGCGGTCTTCCGGGTCTTGGGTGCCATGCTGGCCTCCTTGGCTACGGGCAGCAAGATGAGGGATGCCACCGTGCTCAGGATAGCCATTAAAATCGGGAAAAAGTGTTTGCCCCCTGACATCCCTCCGAGGGCCATGGGGATCGGGTCGGCACCGGGGCCCGGTCGCGGTTCGGCCCTTGGCTGCGGGGGCCTGCCGGAGGAGCTATCCGCGACTGGGCCGTGGCGAGCAGATTCCAGCGAACTGGCAGGAAAGCGTGGTGGAGGGTGTCTAGGAGGGCCTGGAACGGGCAGCCGTCCTGCTGCGGAACGGGAAGGGCCGATCTCCCTTGTGGGTCAGGGCCCGGCGATGATATAAGGATGAAGCGCGGTACAGGCCGAATACCATCGGGCCTGCTCTGACACGGGCGGACCAAACAGACACCGCCAAAGGAACGGGAGTGCTCGGGGATTGGATTCAGGCGGTCACGGGCTCCCTTTTCTGGGAATATCGCAGGATCCTCCTGTTCGGCCTGGCTACCAATTTCTACGTGTTCCTTCTCTCGGCGGTCCTGGCGATGGCCATGGGCCTGCTGGCCTGCCTGGCCCGCCTCAGCCCCCTGCGTGCCATCCGGTGGTGCGGAACCTTCTATGCGGAACTCTTCCGGAACACGCCGGAGTACGTTCTGCTGGTCTGGGTCCATTTCGTGCCGCCGTTGATCCTCACGCTGCTGCTCCGCACCAGGATCAACTTCAGCCCCCTCTTCTCTGCCGTGGTGGCCCTCGGCCTGGCCGCCAGCGGCTACTTCACCGAGACATTCCGGGCCGGCATCCAGTCCATCCCTCGCGGCCACGTCGAGGCCGCCCGCTCCACAGGATTGTCCGGCGCCCTCACCTTTCGCTGGGTGATCCTACCTCAGGCGGTCCGGAAGATGCTGCCGGAGGCCCTGAATCAGTTCATCTCTTTGTTCAAGTCCACCACCCTGGTATCCCTGATCGCGGTTCCGGACCTCATGTATCAGGTGTCCATGATCACCCAGGAGCAGATGCGGCCCATGCCCCTGTATTCCGGGGCGGCGATCATCTATTTCGTCATCATCCTGTGTCTGTCCGCGCTGGTGCGGAAGTTCAGCGAAGGCTGGCGCGCGGTCGGCCGGGCCTGACCGGCACCCTGACCCATGGGAATGCTGCAGCGAATCCTCTGGAACAATCGTGGCGAATTCCTGGAAGGGCTCCTCGTCACCGCGGAGATCTCCCTGATCGCCATCGCCGTGGCCATGGCGGTCGGCCTGGTGATCTGTCTCGTCCGGATGTACTGCCGTCCGCTCCGCTGGCTGGCGCTCCTGTACATCGAGTTCTGCCGCAGTACACCCATCTATGTCCAACTGATGTGGGTCAACTACGTGTGGCCGGAACTCTTCGGGTGGCCGCAGTCCTTTTTCGCGGCCGGCTGGGCCGCCCTGGCACTTCAGTCCAGCGGGTATCTGGCGGAAACCTTCCGATCAGGTATCGAGGGCGTTGCTCGCGGGCAGCGGGAGGCTGCCCTCTCCACGGGCCTCTCGCCCTTCCTGACCATGCGGTGGGTCATCCTGCCGCAGGCAGTGCTGATGATGACCCCGTCGCTCATGAACCAGTTCCTGGTGGTGGTGAAGTCTTCGTGCCTGGTATCGGTGATCGCCGTGCCCGACCTGATGTATCGGGCCCTGCGGCTCACGTCCATCTGGTTTGAACCCATCGAGATCCTTTCCTTTACGGCATTTCTGTATGTGGCCATCGTGTTCGCCCTTTCGGCGGCGATCAAATGGTATTCCGACAGGCTGCGCAGCCGGTATGCGTAGCGTGAGGGCCCCGTCACGCCAGCCGGAACCGGGGCCGGTGAGACACTGCATGTGGGCTCGTCCCACAGGGGGGAAACGCCATGAACACGAAGCTCACGATCAGCAAACGAACCTTCATGAAGAGCGCGCTGGGGGTCGGAGGGCTTGGCCTGGCCGCCAAGCTGCTGGACGGAGTTGGATCCCCTCGGGAGGCCTATGCCCAACTCCTGGAGTCCGGGATTGACGAGAAATCTGCGTTGGCGCGAGTCAAGAAGGAGGGAAAGCTGAGGGTCGGCTATGCACAGACGCTGCCCTGGTTCCACAAGGAGGCAAAAACCGGCAGCCTGGCGGGGATCTATTACGACGTCGCGGAGGCGTTGGCCAAGGAACTGGAGGTCAAGACGGAATACCAGGAGGTCAGTTGGGCCGATGCCACCGTTGCTCTTCGCAAGGGAGACTTCGACGTGTTCGGCTCGTCCCTCTTCTACACCGTGCCCCGCGCCCTGGTCGTGAACTACACGGCCCCGCTGTGGCACAAGGGCCACCTGGCGGTCTCCCACAAGGACAACGCCCGCCGCTTCAAGTCCACCGCCGATTTCAATCGACCGGATGTGACCTTCTCCATCAACGTGGGGACCCGGGAAGAACACGTCCTCAAGGTGATGTTCCCCAAGGCCAAGATCGTCACGACGTCAGGCCAGATCGTCCTGGCGGCCGAGCCCGTGCGGACAAAGAAGGCGGACCTGTGGGTGACCGGCGACCTCGACGCGCTCCTGTTCGCCAAGAAGAACAGTGCCTGGGCTCAGGTGGTTGACCCGAGCCACCCCTTCGGTCGTGGCGCCAACACTTGGGCCATCCGCTACGGCGATCCGGCGTGGAAGTTCTTCCTCGACATGTGGGTGGACAACGCGGTGGAAAGCGGGCTCGTCCAGCAGCGGTACGATTTCTACTTCAAGGAACTCCAGGCGTCCTAGCCTTGGCCCAGCACGCCTCGCAGGCGGCCCGTCGTCCTAGCGCCCGGTCGGGCGGCGGGCCGCCTCTCCATGAAAGGCCCACGACATGATCATTGACTGCCACACCCACGTGTTCCAGCACTGGGCGGGCGCCTGCGGCCACGAATCCCGGGAGATCCACTGGAAGTACATCCAGAAGAACGTGACCCGGCCGGCCGCCAAGGTCCGCCGGGCCAGGGATGGTGCCCCGGGTGATGCCCGGGCCCTGTTCCGGGCCGGCGATAACACGTGGGCCGGTCTCCGGGACGACATCCGGTTCCGGGTTGGACCCTTCGGGCGTCTGGAATATACCCTCGATGGCGAGGACTACTACATCCAGTACATGCCGGTGGGCATGACGCAGATGGAGGCTCCCCCCGAGCTGCAGCTCGCCCAGATGTCCTACGTCGGTGTGGACCACTGCGTGCTCCAGACCGGGATGAACTACGGGGTGATGAATGACTACAATGCCTTCTGCCAGCACCAGTATCCGGACAAGTTCACCGGGCTGTTCCAGGTGGATGAGCCCATGGCGGATACCCGCCGGTGGATGCAGGAGCTGGATCGGGCCCGGAACCGATTGGGACTGCGGGGGATCTACTACCAGCTCGACACCTTCAGCCGCTACGGCTTTCAATGGGCCTTTGATGATCCGCGCTTCGACGCCTTCTGGGAATCCCTCGCCCCACTCCGCATCCCCGTCTTTTTCGAGGCGTCCGCGGTGCCCGATTACGACGAGAAGAGCTACATCGCGAACATGGTGCGTCTCGACGGCGTCTTGACCCGCTTCCCCTCCATGCGATGGCTGCTCGTGATGGGCCCCCCGGTACAATTCTTCGCCAGGCACGGGAAGTGGGAGTTCCCGGACGAGGTGGCCAGGGCCTATGGACGCGAGAACCTGCAGCTGGAGATCATGTTCCCCATCACCTGGGGGGGACTGTGGGAGTACCCGTACCCGGAGGCGCAGGCCCTCATCCAGGACCTCCGCAACCGCTACGGCGCGCAGAAGCTTCTCTGGGGCTCCGACATGCCCAACGTCGAGCGATTCTGCACCTACCGCCAATGCCTGGACTACCTGCGGAAGCACTGCGACTTCTTGAGTGCCCACGAGAAGGACCTGATTCTCGGCCGGAACGTGGCGGAACTCTGCGGGATCGGCAGGGAGCCATCCGCATCCGGCACTGGGGCGGTTTTTTTCCAGTCACGAGGAGAGAGAAGCCCATGAGCACGCGACCCGCCGCCGAAGTCGGCATGCCCCTGGATGCCGTGGACACTCCCGCCCTCTTGCTGGACCTCGACGCCTTCGAGCGGAACATCGCGCGCCTGGCGGGGGCCGTGGCCGATACCGGCGTCCGCCTGCGCCCCCACGCCAAGAGCCATAAGTGCCCCGTGATTGCATTGCGCCAGATGGCCAGCGGGGCGGTGGGGGTCTGCTGCCAGAAAGTGAGCGAGGCCGAGGCCATGGTTTACGGCGGAGTCCCCGACGTCCTGGTGAGCAACCAGATTGTGGGGGCGCCCAAGATCGCGCGCCTGGTCGCGCTCGCCAAGCAGGCGCGCGTGGCGGTGTGCGTGGACGACGCCGCCAACGTGGCCGCCCTGAGCGAGGCCGCCAGTGCCTTCGGTGTGCGCCTGCCGGTCCTGATCGAGGTCAACGTGGGGGCGGAGCGCTGCGGCGTCGAGCCGGGCGAACCGGCCCTCGCCCTGGCCAAACAGATTGCCGCATCGCCGGGGTTACGGTTCGGGGGGCTGCAGGCCTACCAGGGCGCCGCCCAGCACATCCGGGACTATACCAAGCGGAAGGGGGCCATTGACGCGGCGGGAGAGAAGACCCGCCGAACCGTGGAGATGCTCGGGCACCACGGCCTGGCCTGCGATGTCGTCTCGGGAGCGGGAACCGGGACCTATCGATTCGAATCGGCCAGCGGAATCTGGAATGAGCTCCAGGCCGGCTCCTACATCTTCATGGATGCCGACTATCTGCAGAATCTTGGGCCCGACGGGAAACCGGGAGGCGAGTTCGAGCAGAGCCTCTTCGTGTACGCCACGGTCATGAGCCGGCCGACCAAGGATCGAGCCGTCCTGGATGCGGGACTCAAGGCCTTGAGCGTGGATTCGGGGATGCCACGGGTGGCCGGCATGCAGGACGTGGAGTACATCCGGGCCTCCGACGAGCACGGCAAGCTCACGCTTCACGATCCCGGTCGCGTCCTCTCCGTGGGGAGCAAGCTGCGTCTCATCCCCGGGCACTGCGACCCCACAGTCAATCTGTATGACTGGTATGTGTGCTACCGGGGAAACCGGGTCGAGGCCCTCTGGCCCATCACCGCGCGCGGGGCCATCCTCTGACCCACCGCCGCACACCCGCACCAGCCGGTACTCCCGTGGGGGCCGGATCCATGCAGTTCGGGGTCAGGCCTTGCTACCCCGATCGAACGGAGATGCACCCGTCACTCGTATCCGGCTTCGGACAGTTCGTCCTCGCCCAGGCCGAAGTGATGGCCGATCTCGTGCATCAGAGTGATGCGGATCTCCTTCCGGATCTCCCGCCGGGTGCGGGCGGCCGCCTCGATGGGCCGCTGGTAGATGACGATCCGGTCCGGCAGGACGCTCCCATACCAGGTTCCCCGCTGGGTCTGGGGCACCCCCTGGTAGAGGCCGAAGAGCGTTCCGCCCGGCTCGATCCCTGCGACCTCCAGATCCTCCCGGGTCGGCGCGCTCTCGACCATCACCTCCACGTTTTCCAGGCGCTCGAGGAAACGCGGCGGTAACGACTCCACCGCCTGGGTGACGAGCTTCTCAAATTCGGCCCGGCTCAAGCGTGCCACCCTCTCCTTCCCCCAGTGTCACTGCCTTCCGCCTTCTGCCTTCTGCCCCCGCCCCCAATCCCGGGTTCACTCGTGCCATGCCCTTCGCCGCTGCCAGCCCCAGGGCACTGTCCGTCGCTTGAAGAGACCCACCAGGAGCATGCCGACGGCGAACCCGCCGATGTGGGCGAACCACGCCACCCCGCCTCCCTGGAAGTTGAACGTCAGCAGGCCGTTGAAGAGCTGCACGACGATCCAGAATCCCAGGACGATGACCGCGGGGATCTCGATCACCTGGGTGAAGAACCCCAGCGGGATCAACGTCAGGACCCTGGCGCTCGGGAACAGCAACAGGTAGGCCCCCAGCACCCCGGAGATGGCGCCGCTGGCCCCGACCATCGGGAGGCGGGAGGCCGGGTCGGGAAGGATCTGGGCAACCGCTGCCCCCAGGCCGGACAGGAGATAGAAGATCGTGAACCGGACCTTCCCCATGGAGTCCTCGACGTTGTTGCCGAAGATCCACAGGTACAGCATGTTGCCCGCGAAGTGAAAGAACCCTGCGTGGACGAACATCGAGGTGAAGAGGGTGAGTTCCGGCGAGAAGGCACGCCCCACGACCTGGCACGCCCCCGTCATGCCGCAGGGGATCAGGCCGTAGTAGAAGATGAACCGCTGGCCTGCCAATGGCCCCAGCAGGAACTCCTTGAGATAGACGTAGGCATTCAGGCCGATGATGACCAGCGTCACCACGGGCGCGCGGCTGGTGGGAAGGTTATCCTTCAACGGAATCATGCGGGTCTCGTGCGGCGACGGGATGCCATCCTACTGGCCGGGCGGGGCCTCGCCGGACTCTCCTCCCCCGAAATAGAGGTACCGATCCAGGGACCTGTTGAACTGGCTCCAGCCGGGATGCTGCGGATCAGGGTGGCTCTGCGCGAAATTGAGGAACGAGTTGACCTTGCCGTCCAGGTCCTCCGCGTAGTGCAAGACCAGTGCCTCGAGGGTCTTGGGCCGCTTGGGCGACCCCCATTCCAGCTCGCCGTGGTGGCTGAGGATGCAGTGGAGCAGCCGCTGTGCCAGAGGTTCCGGGAAGTCGGGGATGGCGCGGATCCGCTCCTCAACCAGCAGCGCCCCCAGGGTGATGTGACCCAGCAGGCGCCCCGCGTCGGTGTAGTCGAAGACCCGATCCCAGGACAGCTCGCGCACCTTGCCCACGTCATGCAGAATCGCCGCCGCCAGGAGGAGGTCGCGATCCAGTGCCGGGTAATACTCGGCCAGGAGACGACAGACCCCCACCACCGACACCGTGTGTTCCAGAAGGCCCCCCAGGACTGCGTGGTGGATGCTCTTGGCGGCCGGCGCGGCGACAAAGGCGGCGGCGAAGGCCTCGTCCGCCAAGAGGTCGCGGAGCAAGGATCGCAGGTGCGGCTCCTGGATGCCATCCACGACCTGCCGGAGGCGCGTGAGAAGCGCGGCCGGGTCCTGCGCGCTGCGGGGGAGATAGTCCTCCAGCGCGACCTCCTCGGCCGCGGCCTTGCGCAGGCGCGTGAGGGTGAGCTGGGGTTCCCGCTGGTACGTGCCGAGCAGGCCCTGCACCTTCACGATGTCGCCCTCGGCCAGGCCCTGGCTGGCTTCCTCCACCCCCTCCCACATCACGGCCGGCACCTGGCCGGTGCGGTCCGCCAGGACGAGGGTGAGGTACGGCTCGCCGCTCCGCCGCTGGCGCACCTCGACCTGCTTGGCCAGGAAGTACGAGGTGACCGGCTCCCCCTCGATCAGGTCGGCAACGAACGCTTTCCCCATGGGCTCCTCGGGTCCTTGTTACCAGAATCGCTGGAGGGGCGCAAGGCGAAACGCGGGGGAATCTTCGCTCCGCTTCGAGTTTCACCGCTTGGGTTCGATGAGGGGAACGAAGCGGACGGGGGCCACGCTTCTGGTGATGAGGCGCCCATGCGCCTTCCGGCCGTGGAGGAGCTCCTGATACCCGGAGGCCACGTCCACGGGAATGACCAGCCGGCCGCCCTCCTTGAGCTGGGCGATCAGGGCTTGCGGGATGTGCGTGGCGCCGGCCGTGACGATGATGGCGTCGAAGGGGGCCTCGTCCGGCCAGCCCTGATATCCATCCCCCGCCCTGACCTCCACATTGGTGTACCCGAGGGCCTTGAGTCGAGCCCTGGCGCCCGCCGCCAGCCCGGGCAGGATCTCGATCGTGTAGACCTGCTTCACGAGTTCCGCCAGGACGGCTGCCTGGTACCCGGACCCCGTCCCGACCTCCAGCACTCGCTCCGGTCCCCGGAGTTCCAGGAGCTGCGTCATCAGGGCCACGATGTAGGGCTGGGAGATCGTCTGGCCCTCGTCGATGGGGAGGGGGCGGTCCGCATACGCCTCCCCCGCCAGGGCGGGGCGGACGAAGCGGTGGCGCGGGATCCTGCCCAGGGCCCACAGGACGCGGGCGTCCGTGATGTCCCGGGCCTTGAGCTGCCGCTCCACCATCTGCTGGCGGGCCCGCGCGAAGGCCGCCTCGTCCTCTGCGGCCGCGGGAGGCGCCAGCGCCAGGCACCCCGCGGCGATGAACCAGACCAGGCATCTCCGATGCATGCTCACGAAGTCCACCGTTCCAAGAATATTTTTCTTTCAGGTCATCGTCTTGAGCTGCGCCTTGAGGATCTTGCCCGTGGCCGTCCTGGGGAGCTGGGACACGAGGGCGATCGCGCGCGGGACCTTGTAGTTGGCCAGCCGCTGCCGGCACCACTGGAGCAGCTCCTGCGCGTCGGCCCGCTGGCCGTCCCGCAGGACCACCAGGGCCCTGGGCACCTCGCCCCGCACCGGATCCGGGAGGCCGATCACCGCCGCCTCCGCCACGGCCGGGTGGCTCGCCAGCGCGAGTTCCACCTCGCGCGGATAGACGTTGAGGCCGCCCACCAGGATCAGGTCCTTCTTCCGATCCACGATGTAGTAATAGCCGTCCTGGTCCACCCGCCCCAGGTCGCCGGTGTGGTACCAGCCGTCGCGCAGGACCTCGGCCGTCTCGGCCGGCCGGTTGAGATACCCCTTCATCACGTTGGGACCGCGCGCCAGGATCTCCCCGATCTCTCCCGGCGGCAGGGGGTGTCCCGCCTCGCCCACGATGCGAAGCTCCACCTGGGGGATGGCGGGCCCCACCGACCCGACCTTGCGCACCCCCAGGGGCGGGTTCACCGTCAGGACCGGCGCGCACTCCGTCGGCCCGTACCCCTCGTAGATGGGCACGCCGTGCTTCGCCTCGAATGCCTCCAGGACGGCCGGCGGCAGCGGCGCCCCGCCGGAGATGCACAGGCGCCACAACGAGAAATCCAGCGGGGGGCGGGGCAGGCTGGCGAGGACCGCGAACATGGTCGGGACGCCCGCGAAGAGCGTCACGCGGTGCTCGGCGATGGCCTTCAGCGTGAGATCCGGGGCGAAGCGGGGCTCCACCACGATGGTCGCCCCCACGCTGAGGGGTTCCAGGAACATGACGGTGGCGGCGAAGGCGTGAAACATGGGCAGCACGGTGAGGAACACGTCCTCCTCGGTCACGTGCAGGATCTCGCGGAAGCTCTGGATGTTGGCCAGGAGATTCCGGTGCGTGAGCATCGCCCCCTTGGGCCGCCCGGTTGTCCCCGAGGTGTACAGGCAGGCGGCGACATCCCCCCCGTCCACCTCGGGAGGGACCATCCCCCGCGGGAGGTCCCCGGGCGGCGTCCCGAGAGCGAGGTCACCCGCCTGCAGGCTGGTGGAGGCAGTGGCATCCAGGACCAGGGCCGGCAGGGCGCGTCCCAGGCCTTCCCGCGCGGCCCGCAGGACCGGGTAGGTCATTTCAATGCAGACCATGGCCGCCGGCGCCGCGTCCTCCAAGACGTACCGGACCTCCTCCGCCTTCGAGAGAGGATTCAAGGGAACGACCGTGGCCCCGGCCGCCAGGATGCCGAAGTAGCCCACGCCGAATTCCGGCGCATTCGGGAGCATCAGGATCACCCGATCGCCCCGACGGGCGCCCACGCCCTGGAGGAGCCGCCCCAGGCTTCCCGCCTTCTCGGAGAGGTCGGCATACGACAGGCGCCGGTCCCGAAACACGAGCGCCGGCCGATGGGGAACACGGCCGGCGCTTGCGGCGAGCATGTCCAGCAGGGTCATCCTGTCTCCAGATACCCCGACGCTACCGGTCGCACGAAGAGCCGCGAGCCGAGAGCCCAGCCCGGATTATTCGCGAACATGCTCGCGAATAATCGCGGGGAATGACCAAATCCCAATGGCCAATGACCAATTGCGGATGGCAGTTCCGTGATGCTCCTTGACGGCGCGCTGCGGGACCCATCGCACCGCCCGGGGCGGGCGAGGTGCGATGGGTGCCCCACCATCATTGGTCATTGGAAATTGGTCATTGGTCATTTGTGACCTCCTTGCACAGGTACACGTCCTGGATCGCGTTCAACAGATGCACCCCGTCCTTCATCGGGCGCTGGAAGGCCTTGCGGCCCGAGATCAGACCCATCCCCCCGGCCCGCTTGTTAATCACGGCCGTCCGGACCGCCTCGGCCAGATCGCTCTCCCCCGCCGACGCCCCGCCCGAGTTGATCAGGCCCACCCGTCCCATGTAGCAGTTGGCCACCTGGTAGCGGGTGAGGTCGATCGGGTGATCGGTCGTCAGCTCGGCGTACACCTTCTTGTGGGTCTTGCCGAAGTTCAGCGCGGTGAAGCCCCCGTTGGTTTCCGGCAGCTTCTGCTTCACGATGTCCGCCTCGATGGTGGCCCCCAGATGGTTGGCCTGCCCCGTCAGATCCGCCGCCGCGTGGTAGTCCTTGTCGGCCGTCTTGAAGGCGGCGTTCCTCAGGTAGCACCATAAGACCGTGGCCATCCCCAGTTCGTGGGCCCGCGTGAAGGCCAGGCTGATCTCCTGGATCTGCCGGCTCGACTCGGCCGATCCGAAGTAGATCGTGGCCCCCACCGCCACCGCCCCCAGGTTCCAGGCCTCCTCCACCGTTCCGAAGAGGATCTGGTCGTATTTATTCGGATAGGTCAGGAACTCGTTGTGGTTGAGCTTCACGATGAACGGGATCCGGTGGGCATATTTCCGGGCGACCGCTCCCAGCACGCCGAAGGTGGAGGCCACGGCATTGCACCCGCCCTCGAAGGCCAGCTCCACGATCTTCTCGGGGTCGAAGTAGACGGGATTGGGGGCAAAGGAGGCGCCCGCCGAGTGCTCGATCCCCTGGTCCACCGGGAGGATGGACAGATATCCGGTGCCCGCCAGCCGGCCCGCATGGATCAGCGCCTGGAGGCTCCGCAGCACCTGCGGCGGCCGGTCCGAGGCGGCGTAAACCCGGTCCACCACGTCCGGCCCGGGGAGACGCAGGAGATCCCTGGGGATGCCCTTGCACTGGTGTTCCAGGAGCTGTTTGCCCTCCGATCCCAGCAGTTGCTCGATATCCTTCAGCATGGCCCGACTCCTCCGCTCTGCGGCTCGCGTTCTGACGTTTCGATCTCCACGGTGTACGACACCCGCTCCAGCACGAAACACGAGGGATCCGGTCCCTCCCGGGGACCGTCATGCGTCGGGCAGGGCTTCAATCCGGCTGATGAACGCCGCGACCAGCTCGGGATCGAACTGGTCCCCGCTGTGCTTTTTCAGCTCTGCGAAGGCATGCCCCCGCCCGGTGCTGCGCCGATAGCTCCGGTCCGAGGTCATGGCTTCGAACGAGTCTGCGATGAGGATGATCCGGGACAGCAGAGGGATGGCCTCGCCCCGCAGGCCGTCGGGATAGCCCTGGCCGTCCAGGCGCTCGTGGTGGTGACGGATGACGTCGGCCACCTGGCTCAGCTCCTCGATCTGCCCCACGATCTCGCCACCCTTCGGCGCGTGGGCCTTCATCACCTCGAACTCCTCGGGCGTCAGGCGGCTGGGCTTGGTGAGAATGGAGTCCGGCACCCCGATCTTGCCCACATCGTGCATCCAGGCCGAGAGCTCCAGGACGTACTTCTCGTCGCCGCTGAGGCGGATGGCGTCGGCCACGATCATGGACAGTCGGGTCACCCGCATCGAATGGCGCGCCGTGTACGGATCCTTGGCATCCACGGCCGACGCCAGGGCCTTGATGGCCTCGAACAGCACCTGCGCCTCGCGCTCCTTCAGGCGGGCGACCTCCAGCCGCCGGCGGGTGAGGTTCCGCTCGATGACGATCGGCAACTCCCGGATGTTCACCGGCTTCGTCACGAAATCGCTGGCCCCTCGCTGGAGCGAGGCCTTGGCCAGCTCCACGTCGGTGTGTCCCGTGAGGAGCACGATGGGCACGTCCGGGTGGATGCGCGCCGTGGTTTCCGCCAGCTCGATGCCGGAGAGGCCCGGCATGGCCTGATCCGTCAGGAGCAGGTCGAAGCGCTGCCAGCGCAGGAGTTCCAGCGCCTCTTCCCCCGAGGCGGCCGAGACCACCTCGTACCCCTGGAGGCGCAGGGAATCCTCCAGGGCCATGCGCATGGCCTCCATGTCGTCTACCACCAGGAGGCGGAAGGGTCGGGTCGGGGGCGCTGGAGTCATCTCACGTGGACCGGAGCGGGGCCCCGCCCGGTGCGGGCGAGTCGCTCACGCGGTTCCCTCCTTGCTGCTTGCCGGCGTACAGGGCGCGGTCGGCCAGGTCCACCAGTTCCAGGCCCTCCTCGGAATCCACGGGATAGGTGACCAGGCCGAGGGTCACCGTCAATCGCCCGCCGGGCTGGCTCTCGCGGCCGAAGAAGGCATACTGTTCCACGGCGGCCCGCATCTTCTCGGCCACCACGGCCGCCCCCTGCTTGTTGATTTCCGGCAGGAGCACCACGAACTCCTCGCCCCCGAAGCGCCCCACCACGTCGGCCCGCCGGCTGTTGGCCAGGAGGAGGCGAGCCACCTCTTTCAGCGCCTCGTCCCCCCGCAGGTGGCCGTGGCTGTCGTTGTAGCCCTTGAAATCATCCAGGTCCAGCATGAGCAGGGAGAAGACACGCCGGTACCGGCGGGCGCGCTGGATCTCCTTCTCCAGGTTCTCGAAGAAGTGGCGCCGGTTGAACAGGCCCGTGAGATCGTCGCGGGCGGAGAGCTCCTTGGTCCGCTGGTAGAGCTGCGCGTTCTCCAGCGCCGCCGCCACCTGGTTGGCCACGGCCTGGAAGAGGTCCATGTCGCCCAGGCTGAACCCGTGCGGCTCGGGCTTCTGGGCGTTCAGGACCCCGATCACCTCGCGCCCCTTGATTCGCAGCGGGACGCAGATGAACGAGCCGTGCTGCTGCGGGAAACACTCCTGCTCCAGGAAGCGGGACTCGGCGCTGGCGTCGGGCACCAGCATGGCCTGGCCGGTCTGCGCCACCAGGCCGGAGATCCCCTCCCCGAGCCGGAGCGTCAGGCCCGGCCCCCCGTCCTCGGGGAGCCCGAAGGCCGCCTTGACCACCAGGCGCTCGCCCGCCTCGTCCAGCAGCATCAGGGAGTAGGCGTCAACGTGGAGGGACCGCCCGATCAGGTGCAGCGCCAGGCGGAACAGCTCCTCCATGTTCAGGGTCGCAGAGAGGGTCTTGCTCAGGTTCAGGAAGGTGTGCAGCTCCGCCACCTTCTCCCGGAGGGTGCGATTTTCCGCTTCCAGCTCGCGGTTCCCGTCCTGGAGGGACTCGATCTTCTCCAGGGCGCGGATCTCCCGCGCCTGGCCCTGCACCTGGGCCTCGAGCTCCCGAATGCGCTGCTGGAGCGCCGAGTCGTCCGGCCGCGCCCCCTCGCCGCCTGCCGTCCGTTCCATGCTAGCCCGCCGACCTCAGTTCAGATAATCCTTCAGGTGGCGCGTCCGGGCCATCAGCCGGAGCTTCTGCTTGGCCCGCTCTTCGATCTGGCGAATGCGCTCGCGGGACAGCTTGAGCCGGCGGCCCACCTCCTCCAGGGTCCGGGGCTCCTCGCGTCCCAGGCCGAAGCGCAGCTCGATCACCGCCCGCTCCCTCGGCTTCAGGTGGCGGAGCATCCGCTCCACCTCCTCGCGGAACGAGTGCGAGATGAGATCCTGGTCCACCGGGGGAATCACGCTCTTGCGGGCCAGCTCCAGCCCCAGATGCTCCTCGGCGTATCCGTTCTCGCTCAGCGAGGTGTGCGGCTGGGCCCCGCGCAGCACGTCCTCCATCTCCCCCGGCTCGAGGTGCATGGCCTCCGCCAGGGCCGCGTCGCTGGGCTCCTCCTGCCGTTCCTGGGTCAGGTCGGCGCGCAGCCCGCGGATCTTGGAGGCCAGGCGGGCCTTGCGGATGGGAAGCCGGACGGCGCTGCCCCCCGCGGCCAGGGCCTGCATGATGGCCTGCCGGATCCACCAGACCGCGTAGGTGATGAACTTGACCCCGTAGTCCGGCGCGTAGCGGCGCGCCGCCTCCAGCAGGCCCAGGTTCCCCTCGTTGATGAGGTCCAGCAGGGACAGGCCGCATCCCCGATAGCGCATGGCCACCTTGACCACGAAGCGGAGATTGGCCTCCACCAGCGCGCGATAGGCCCGTTCGTCTCCCTGCCGGATCAGGGCGCCCAGCCGGAGTTCTTCCTCCTTGGCCAGCAGGGGGATGCGCACGATCCGCCGGATGTAGGCGGCCAGCGCATCGTCGCTGATCTCCTCGTAGAAGGATGCCGAGCGTCGGGCCATCCTGGCTCCGAGAGTGCTGCGGGTGGTGGAGGCAACGGGCCGGATCGGGAGCGGGATCGTCGGCCCTGACAGGCGGTCAGTTCTTCGGAGGGAGCACGGCGAACCGCGAGCTCCCGTCCCGCCGCACCAGGACCAGGAGGTTCTGCCCCCGGCGCATCTGGCCGAGGATCCGCGCGAAGTCGCGCGCATGCTTCACCGGCTCACGGTTCGCTTCCGTGATGAGATCGCCCGGACGGATCCCGGCCCGGGCCGCGGGACCCGCCTCGTCCACGCTGGACACGATGACCCCGTCCGTGCCGTTCAGCCGGAGCTGTTCGCGGAGCTCGGGCGTCAAGTCCTGGACCGTCAGCCCGAACCGCTCCGCCGACTCGACGGGCGAGGGGGCCGGCGCCGCGGCGGCCGCCTCCGCAGGCTGCTCGCCCAGGACGATGGTGACCTCGACCGGCTGCTTTTCCCGCAGGACCTTCACCCGCGCCGGAGAGCCCACGGGGCTCTGGGCCACTTCCCGCTGGAGCTGGCGGACGTTGGCGATCTTCGCCCCGTTGAACTCCTGGATGATGTCTCCGGTCTTCAGCCCGCCCCGCTCCGCCGGGCTGCCCGGCATCACGTTGCCAACCAGCACCCCGGCCTCCGGCTTCACCCCGAACTGCGGCGCCAGCTCTTCGGTGAGCTCCTGGATGCCCACGCCCAGCCAGGCCCGGACGACCCTGCCCTGGGCGAGGAGGCGATCCTTGATCTCCCGCGCCATGCTGATGGGGATGGCGAAGCCGATGCCCTGCCCCGTGGCCACGATGGCCGTGTTGATCCCGATGACCTCGCCGTTCAGGTTGACCAGGGGCCCGCCCGAGTTCCCCGGGTTGATGGAAGCGTCGGTCTGGATGAAGTCCTCATAGGTGGTGATGCCGACCTCGGAACGGCCCACGGCGCTGATGACGCCCACCGTCACCGTCTGGTCCAGGCCGAAGGGGTTGCCGATGGCGATGGCCCACTCGCCGATGCGGATCGCGTTCGAGTCCCCGAGCTTGGCCACCGGCAGGTCGTCGGGCGCGTCGATCTTGATCACCGCCAGATCGGTCTTGGGATCCTTGCCGATGACCGTGGCCGCGAACTTCCGCTTGTCCGAGAGGCGGACCTCGATCTGGTCCGCCTGCTCGATGACGTGGTTGTTGGTGAGGATGTAGCCCCGCTTGTCCACGATCACGCCGGAGCCCAGGCTCCGCCGCTCGCGCTGGGGCTGCTCCCCGAAGAAGCGCTCGAGAAAATCCTCGCCGAAGAAGTCCCGGAAGGGGCCCCGGAAGAAGGGGGGCGCCTGCGGGGCCCGGCGCCCCTCCTGCGGGCGGGGCCGCTGCGTGGTGGCGATGTTGACCACCGCCGGCTTGACGGCCTGGGCCACCTGGACGAAGGCATCCTGCAGGGTCTGCAGGGCGCTCCGGCCGTCCTGGGCCAGGGCCGGCAGACCGGAGGCGAGCACATAGACGGCGACCAGGGCGACCGCGCGAACGCGGCTGGCCCCGACTGACATGTTGCTGGCGGACATGGTCACGCGAGCCTCCCGGCGCGTCAGAAATTCACGGGCGATCGGCCTTTCCTTCTAGCATACAGGACAGGTGCTGTCAAACCGCGTGGGGCCTCAACCGTCGCCGTGAACGATGTCGTCCGAAGTTCCGATCCTACCATCCGGCCCGGCGCTGATCAGGCTGATCCCGCCTCCGACCGCGGGTGCGGCGGGCCGAAGCTGGTAGGGATGCCCCCACGGATCCCGGAGGTGCCGCCCCCGGCCGAACGGCCCCAGGGCCTCCGGGCTGGTGGGGACGTCCCCCGTCGTTGCGGCGTACCGTTCCAGGTCGCGGGACAGCTCGGCCAGATCGGCTCGCGCGCGCAGCGACCGCACCCGGTCCAGCGACGCCCCCCTTGCCGCCGAGAGGGGAAAAATGCCCAGTGGCTCCGCCCGGAAGAGCACGAGATTCGCGACGAGCCAGGCGGCCAGCAGGCCCCACGCCACCCGGGGAGGCCAGGAGGGCAGTGCCAAGGAGGATCGCACCGGCAGGGGTGTGGCGGCGCGGGTCGGCGGACCCTCGGCCGGCGCCGGGGCCGGGACCGGGCCGATCGGAACGATGGCGCCGGCTTCGGCCAACGCTGCCAAGCCGCGCATCGCCTCGAATTCCCCCAGGCCACTGGCGTCCATGAGCTCCTGCACCGTGCGCTTGCCATCCACGAGGTCGAGCATCCGGACCTCGCCGGGCTCGATCTGTTTGGGATGGAGCTGACCGGCCCGGGAACCGATCCGGAACACCATGGCCGGGGATGGGATATTTTCCCGGAGTCTCGGCCACTCGTCCACTCGGCGGATCCCCTCCATCAACAGGCTCTCGGCGCCGCGGGGGCCGATCGTCCCGTCCGCCACTTCCACCGAAGGCTGCGAGACGAACCGGTAGCGCCCGGTCCTCCAGCGGAAGACGCGGTACATCGCCTCCTCCACCTCCACGCTGAGGACGCGGTCCCACTCCTTCTGCGGAAGGAACCCCTTCTCGGCCAAAATAGCCTTCAGCTTCTTCCCCGTCTCCCGCTGAAGGGCGAGCGCCTCCTGGAGTCGCGCCAGCGTCAGCAGCCCCTGGGGCACCAGGAGCTGTACCATCCGCTGCTCCCACGAGAGGCGCGTGGACTGCGCCCACACCACTGCCCCCTCCTGGAAGATCATGCTCAGGGTGTCCTCTTCGCTCTCCACGCCGAGCGTGCCGGTCTTGCGCTGCAGTCCGATCAGCTGCACGATGTCGGCGATGTGAAAATCCTTGAATGTGCCTTCCAACGCCATGCGAGATCCTCACGACCCGGTGCCAGTTCCGTGGACGCGTGGCCGAGGCGCGTCGATTGCCTTCCGTCGGTGCGTCCGCGTGCCCCGCTGCGGGCAAATCAACCGGCTGCGCCGGCCGGCGCGCCCCGCCGCCACACGGACCAGGCGTACAGGGCCGCCAGCAGGACGAGGACTCCCGCCCAGCGGACCTGGCCCGGCAGCGGCACGACAAACCGGAAGGTGGGTGTCAGCACGTCCAGCAGGAGCCCTTCGAGCAGCAGCCAGACGGCCGGCAGGCACAGGAGCAGACCCCGGATGAGGTGCCCCCGATAGAGGTCGCGGCCGCCCGGAACGAGGTTTCCCAGCAGCCGGACCCGGATGCGCTCGCGGCGCGCCCAGTCTTCCCCTGCCCGCATTCGGCGTGCCCGGACAAAGGCCGCGACCCCCTCCCGCGGCCGGAACGCGGCGGCGCAGGGGCTGCAGTAATCCTTTTCTTTCGGATGGGGCTGGCACCTCCTGCAGAAAGCCTCCCCGCATTGCTGGCATCGGCGAACCGGAGAGCTCCGGCCGCGCAGCGTCCCGTAGAACCAGAAGAGGACCAGGAGGGCCAGGGCGACGACCGGGAGCTGGCGCAGCCGCACGCCGCGGAGTGGCATCCCCCAGAGGCCCTCGGCCACGGCCTTCACCTCTCCGGTCCGGAAGGCGAGCCCTGCCACGAGGTCATCCCAGGGGACCGGCTCATCCACGACGACCCCGGTCAACCCCTGTCCATGGAAATGAGAGAGGGTCCTGACCATGTGCGGGTCGAGGGCGAGGCTCTTTCGCTGGGCCTCCTCGGACCGATCGAGCTGGAGGCGCTGGGTGTATAGCGTGAAGAGGTTCATCTGGGCGGCCGCCGACCTGGGCGCAAGGTCGGCTGCACGGTGGTAGCTCTCCTCCGCTTCGGCGAGGCGACCGCCGAGGTACTGCAGGTTTCCCAACCCGACGTGCGCGAAGGCCGCCCGGGGCAACAGGTGGGCGGCCTGGGCCATCTCCGCCTCGGCCAGGGGCAGCTCACCGCGCCGCTTCAACGCCAGGCCGAGAGAGTAATGCGGCAGACCGCTGTTCGGCGCTTCCTGGGCCCACCGCGAGAGGTGCTGGACCAGCGTCTCCCCGCGCCCCCCCTGCTCCGCCGCCTGAACCAGAACGAACTCGCGCGAGGCCGCCAGCACGTGGCGAGCCGCGACTCGCTCGTACCCGAGTGGCAAGAGTGCCAGCATGGCCATCAGCCCTGACACCACGGTTCGCTCGCGCCGGCTCATGTAGGGCGCAGAGATCACGAGGGCCACGACCGCCGCCCAGAGCAGTCCCAGGCCGACGAGCAGAGGAAGGAGGAAGCAGAGGAGTGCCAGGCCCCCCTGGCTGGCCGGCGGGAAGGCGGAGAGGACGCGCTCGCGGAGGTCGTGGCCGAACAGCGGCTGGATCCGGACGGCCCGAAGGGCGGCCACCAGAACGAGCACCACCAGGAACGCGACCAGCAGGCTCAGGAGCAGGTTGCCGGTCACCCGGAATCTCGTTGGGGTGCTGCGCAGGGTGTGATACATGCCCCGGACGAGGTCCCGCCCGGCCGACAGGAGCCGCGTCTTGTCCGCCTGCCAGGTCAGGCTGGCGCGCCCGAAGAGGGCCTCGGGGGATTCCGGCGTATTGGCGACCGCGGCGTCATACAGGACCAGGGCCCGCGCCAGGTCGCCTCCCTCGGCGACCTCAGTGCCGCGCCGCATCAGTTCGTCCGTCAGGAGGGGAAAGCGTGCAAGGCCCCACGTCACCTGGATGGCCTGGAGGGCCCGCTCCTCCCGCTGGACCTCCTCCCACAGGTCGCGTCCCAGATACTCCTGCCAGAGAAGCCAGCGCACCAGGAACCGCGGCCCGGCAACCTGCCGGGCCCGCTCGAAGGCGGCCGCGGCCCCGGCCGGATCCTGCCCCTGGCGCATCAGCTCCCCCTGGGCCCAGTGGAAGAACGGGTTGTCCGTCTCGCGCGCCTGCAATGCCAGCAGCCGCTGCTGGACCTGGGCGAGCGTCTCGGGCGGCAGCCGGGGGCGCTCCCGGAGGTGCCGCGGATCCAGCTGGGGTACCTCGGCCAGAATCCGCAGACGAAGCTCGTGCGCCTCCCGAACCTCGGCCGCAGGGAACAGCTCGAGCCCGGCCGCGAGTCCCGGGCAGGCCACCCACAGACCCAGGCCGAGCGCCGCCGCCCGGGAGATTCTCCGTCCGCTCGCGGTCACGTCCGCTTCACCGCTTCCAGGTAGCGCAGGCGCAGGTCGAAGAGGAGATCGTCCAGCAGCCTGGCCTCCGCGGCGGTCAGGTTCCCCGCCGTCTTGTGCTTCAAGACGTCCACCAGGTCAAGCACCTGCTTGGCCTGATCCAGGTCCACCTTCGCCTCCCCGCTGCCGGGGTCCGGCGCCGCCCCCAGGTGAACCAGGGCCGCCGTGCCCAGCATCAACACGAGGCCGCTGAAGGAGGCCCCGCTCGACTCGTCGGCCCGATGCTGCTCCCGCGCTTCCATCACGCGCCCCCTGCGCGCTGGCCGCCCCGTCCCGCTCAGCGCAAGCTGTCACGTGCGGCCCGGGATCGCTCTCCGGGAACGGGTCCCCTCCGGCAGTCGGAGCTTAGCAACCGGATGGAGGTTTTCAAGACAATTCGTCTCTGGTCGGGCGAGACAGGCGGCACGAATGACCGCGGAGGTGGACTCAGCCCAAATATCTCACCGCCAAGACCGCAACGATCGCAAAGAGTCGCCAACTCTCATCAGGTCAGAGGAGCTGCTGGACCCAAATCTTCCGCGGCGCGTCTCCAAAGTTTTCCGGGTCCGCGCGGTGGATACGGGCAGTTCCTTTGCGTGCTTCGCGCACCAATCCGCCGGGAGCGGATTGGTACCGGCAGTTGAACTGCACTGTTCGGGCTCAGGAGGATGCTGGAGTGCGCGGGCCGCCGGAGGTCCCATCCGGAAGGGACAGGTCACGAGCAGGCGTGGGTCAGGCGTCGACCTCCAGGCGCACCGCTCCCCCGGGGGCGATGCCCCACTGGCGCGCGAGATTGCCCTGGCGTGAGAACAACTCGAGATGGCCGGTGCTTCCGATGATGGCGCCCCGGCCGCCCGGGCCGGCCTCCCCGAAGAACTGGACGATGCCGCCCAGCGGGCGGCCGTCCAGGAGGACCCGGAGGGTACCCGAGACGCCGGCCGCGAACGCCTCCACATCTTCGCGCCGGATGTTCGTGATGCAATTGCCGAAGCGATCGATCCACACCACCTGCCCCGTCAGGACTCCGACCGGGTCGAGACTGGGCCGCGGGATTGTCAGGCGGACGGCGTCCGTGACCTCGGGCCCGAACCGCTCCGGCGGAACCCCCCGGGCCAGGTGGCCGGCCACGGGCGCAAACACGTCCCGGCCGTGGAAGGTCGCGCTCACCTGCTCCAGCAGGTACTCCCCCGCGGTGATGGCCCGGACCGACCGGGCGGTCCCATGGGACATGGGGTAGCTCAGCAGGCCGTTGTCCGGCGCCACGAAGAGGTGGTCGTCGATCTGGGCAAGGATGGGTCGCCGCGGCCCGCCGACTCCCGGGTCCACCACGGCCACATGAATCGTCCCCGCGGGAAAGAAGCGTACGGCCGAGTGGAGGAGGAAGCTGCCACCCAGGACGTCGTAGGCCGCCGTCTCGTGGCACAGATCCACCAGGGCGGCCGCGGGGCAGAGACTCAGCATCACGCCTTTCATGATTCCCACGAACGGATCCTGGTGGCCGAAGTCCGTGAGCAACGTGATGATGGGGCGACGGTCCAGAGCCCTGTCGGTCCGCCGGAGTCCCCGCACGCCCTGGCGGGCCGCCGACAGGTCGGCTCGCGCACCCGCCTGTCTCCCCCGCGGCTCCTGCGAGCGCCTTCGGGCCATCACCGGCTCACGTGATTTTCCATTGACTTTTCCCGGCCAACGGTCTAGAAGATGGGCGCGGCCGAAGTGGCGGAACTGGTAGACGCGCTACGTTCAGGGCGTAGTGGGGGTTCCCCCGTGGGGGTTCGAGTCCCCCCTTCGGCACCACGCAGGTCTTCGCAGGAGCCGTGGCGGATCCGCCACGGCTTTCTGTTTTGTGGGCTCTTCCTGACCTGTCGCCGACAGGCAGGTTCCCCTGCCTCAGGTCCCGCCCCTCCGCCACGCCGCCACCAGGAAGCACGCCACGCCCAGCCAGAAGAAGGTCATGCCTCCCACCTTCAGGGAGAGGGCGCGGAAAAACGCCGCACCCGGTCCGACCTCCACGGATCCGGCCGCCGCCAGCGTGAACGCCAGGACCGAGAGGATCAACGCCATGACTCTCCACCGGCGCATGCCGTCACCTCAACCGGTCCTCGAACACCTCGGCCGTTGCCCGCTGCTCGAGGCCCGCCATGAAGGCCTTGAAGGTTTCCCGCTGCTTCTGCTGGATGAGCGACTGCCGAATGCGATCCTGCACCTCCTCGAAAGGCTGGATGGCAGTCGTGTGGGCGCCGCCCTTGAGGACGTGATAGCCGTACTGCGTCTTGATCACGGCGGACAGCTCCCCCTCCTTGAGCCGGAAGGCCTCCTCCTCGAACTCCGGCACGGTCTGCCCGCGGCCCAGGGAACCGAGGTCTCCCCCCTTCTCCGCGCTCGCGGTATCCTGCGATTTCGCCTTGGCCAGTTCCGCAAAGTCTTTGCCGGCTTGGAGCTCCTGGAGGATGGCCTCGGCCTCCTCCTGGGTCTTCACCATGATATGGCTGGCCGCCACCGTCTCCGTGCCGAAGAGGGGCTTGTTCTCCTCGTACATCTTCCGCGCCTCTTCCTCGGTGACCCGGGCCACGGCGATGACCTTGTGCTTCAACAGCTCCTCGATCAGCACCTGCCGCCGGGCCTGCTCCAGCCGGGCCTTGACCCCCGGATCCGTTTCCAGACCCTCGGCCGCGGCCCCCTGGAGCAGGATCTCCTCTTGCACCATGCCGCGCAGCACATTCGTCCACTGCTCCGGCGGGACCGGCCCGCGCTCCTGCTGGAAACCCTCCAGGCGGAGCCTGAACTGGCCGTACGTGATCTCCACCTGGTTCACCCGCGCCACGACGCGGCTGGCTTCGGGCTCTGCGGCGGGCGGGGCCTCGGCGGCCGCACAGATCCCGCCCCCCACGCCGACCAGGAGACTTGCCAGTATCATCACCCACTGTCGCATGCCGACCTCACTTTCGCTCTCTCGCGTCGCCCGGGTCGTGCCGGGAGCGCGTGGGTTCAAGCGTCAGGGGGACCGGGTATTCGGCGATCGTGCCCGCGATCCCCTCGCTGCCGATCACATCCTGCACCACCACGTAGGCCCGCACCTTCTCCAGGATCTCCCGATCAATGGCGGCCTGCAGGGCCTCGGGGTCCCCGCGCTCCTCGTCAACGACCTCGACCAGGGGCAGCTCCCAGGTCTGCCGGTGGGGCGCGAAGGCATCCAGGCGGCAGAGGATCCCCCGCCGCCGGTTCACCAGCAGCGCCACCCAGAAATCCCCGGGCAGGCTTCCGATGGTGGCGCAGTCGGTCTGGCTCCAGATCAGGTCCATGTCGGCGTGGCTGTGCCACCACACGCGCACGCTCGCCACGTCTCCCCCCTCCGCCACGACGCGACCGAGGCACTCGAAGAGGGCGTCGGCGTCCAGTTCGGTGTCCGAGGCCGAGACCTTCTGGGACAGGAGGAACAGGTCGGTGATCAGGAGCCCCTCGCCATCCTCCTCCACGCTGCCGAGCCCCCCGATCTCCACCGGGCAGCGCTCCGCGTACAGGAGCAGCTTGTCCACAGCCCGGCGCCGGATCCGGATCTCCCGGGGGGGGAGTGGCAGGGTCACGGGGAGACCTCCGCCCAGAACGTCACGGCCTTGCGCCAATCGGCCGGGTTCACCGTCCTGAGGTACTGGAGCAGCACCTCGGTGGCGGCGGCGAATTCACGCTGGCCCAGGAGGCGCTGGACCCATTCCTGGATGTTGCCCAGACAGGCGCGCCCGTTCTCGACATGGGGGTGATCGTAGGTCTCGTACCGGTCGGTCAAATTCCGGAGAAAGACCCGCCCATCGAAATGGAGATCCAGGCGGAACCGTCCCAGCCGATAGAGCCGGAAGCCGTATTCGATGACGATGGGCTCGGTGAACACCTGCAGGGCCTCGTCGCTGACCCGGACCTCGACCACCCCGGGAAGGCTGGCGATGCGATCGAAGTCCCGCTCGAGCGCATCGGGCACCGCCTGGTACTGCTCGAGCTCCGACAGGCGTCGTTGGCCTCTGAGCAACCGGTGCTCCAGGTCGCGCATCTGGCGCCCGGACGTGCGGAGGTTGACCTCCAGTTCCGGGAGCTCCGCCTCCAGCGCCCCGGCCTCGATCCCCGACGCCTGGCCCTGCTCCGGGCGGCGCGCGCGCCAGAGGGCCGAGGCCCGCAGTCCTTCCATCTCCGTGGCCTGGCGGAGGCGACGCAGCCGGGCCTCGAGCGTGGCCGGACCCAGCCCCGTCAGCGCGGGCAGGAGGCTGTATCCCCCTTCCAGGCTCAGATCCAGGATCGCCCGCCCGAGGAGACGGGCGACGGGCGGCTCCTGCCCCAGGAGGTCGAAGAGCACGTACACGTCCGTCCCCAGGAGGAGGCCGACCGTCTGTCCCTCGCCATCCTGGAGGGGACGCCCCCAGCGGTTCCGGCCCGTGACGCTCCAGGCCGCTCGCCGCCCCAGTGACAGGGCGTACCCGCAGACCGCTGGAAACGTGGTGGGGCGGACCTCTGGCCCCAGCCCGAGCCATCCTGGGCGCCCCGGGAGCGCGAAGGGATGCAGGTACCATCCCCGCCGTCCCCGCGGACGCACGACGCGGCGGCGCGAAATCTCCACGCACACCGGCACACCCAGGGCCTCCGTGTATTCGGCGAGAACGGGAGACAGCGCCTCGAGGCTCGCCTCGATGGGTCGGGAGATCTCGGGTTTCGGATCAGGCTGGGTCGTCATGGCATGCTGGGGTCGTTGGCGGCAGCCTACACCACGACCCCGCGGGCGTCAACTTCCCCGCGCGCGCGTGTGCGCCGCCGCGGCCGGCAGCGGCGAAGAGCCCGGCCCATCCCCTCGCGGGGCGGGCGTTACCGCACGGCTTGGCGCAGACGTTCGGCAGCCACCTCGGGTGGTACGGGATTGATGTAGATGCCGGTCCCCCACTCCAGGCCCAGGACCTGGGGCGGGCGCGGGACGAGCTCCAGGTGCCAGTGGTACTCCTCGCGAGTGAATTCGCCCAGGGGCGAGGAATGAAGGACGAGCGTGTAGGGCGGATCGTTCAGCAAGTGGCGAATGCGGGTAACGATTCCCTGGAGCGCCCGCGCCAGATCGCGCAGCACGGCCGTGCGGGTGGCGCCGAAATCGTGCGCGTGGTCGGTGGGAACGATCCAGGTCTCGTAGGGGAAGCGGGGGGCGAAGGGCGCGAAGGCCAGGACCGTGCCCTCCTGCAGGATGATCCGATGGCCGACGGCGCACTCCTGCTTGACCACGTCGCAGAGGACGCAGCGTTCCTTCCAGCGGACGTAGGTGCCGAATCCCCGCAGCTCCTCCTCGATGGCCGGGGGCACGAAGGGGCTGGCCACGATGTGGGAATGCTGGTGCTGGAAGAGGCTGGTGGGCAGGCCGTGGTTCTTGACCCAGATGACGTGGCGGAAGCGCGGGTCGTTCCGGAGATCGACGCTGCGCTGCTGGCAGGCCCGCAAGATCCGGTCGAGCTGGAGCACCTCCAGGGCCGCCCAGTGCTGGTCGTGCTCCGGCGTCTCGACCAGGATCTCGTGGGCCCCGATGGCGTTCATGCTGTCGTACATGCCCTCCGCGCTTTTCTCCAGGCCGCCCTCGATGTGCAGGATCGGATACCGGTCTGCCACGACCCGGACCCACCAGCCCCGCCCGTTGGCGGGGCTGCCCGGCTCCCGCTCGACGTGGATCTCCGGGCCGGCCTTGGCCTCGTTCCCCGGACAGAAAGGGCAGGCCTCGGCGGGAACGCCCGGCGGGCGCACCGGCAAGCCAGGAAAGGGGAGTTCGGCACGGCTCGGGGAGATCACCACCCAGCGCAGGCTGACTGGGTCCCGACGGAGGCGAGTGTTTTCCACGTGGTCGTCTCACCGATCAGGCTTACGATCGCAGGGACGCGATCGGGCGGACGGGCACTCAGGGCAATCAGCCACCGGATTGGATCACGAGCGGAGGCAGCCGCAGGCGTGCCCCGGATCGGACACGCCCCATCTGGATGATCGCAAGCACTCCGGAACCAGGCTGGTCAAAAAGGTCCAGATGCAAGGAAGGCGCAACGTCGGGACACGAGGCGTACTTCTATCCGTACGCCGCAGTGGAGCGACGAGCGTCTGACGCAGCAGATGGGCCTTTTTCACCAGCCTGCTAATCCACCACCACGTTCGTCGTCGTCTTCAGCACCCCCGGCAGGCGATGGACGCGCGTGGTGAGGAACTCCCCCAGGGCGGCGACGTCCTGGGCCTCCACGAAGGCGATGACATCGTAGGACCCCGTGACGGCATGCGCCATCTTCACGCCGGGCAGCCTGGACGCCGCCTCCGCGAGCTGGCCGGCCTTCCCCGGCGTGGCCTCGATGAAGACGTACGCGCTGATGGCCATGACCACCCTCCTTCCATGCCCTCACTCCGAGGTCCGGCGCCAAGCCGGGGGGCGGATGCCCCGCTGGGCGGCGGGGGGCGCGGCGGGCTGGTCAATCCCGGTGAGCACCAGGACCTCCGCGGCGACCTCTTCGATGGACTTGTCAGTCACATCCACCACCGGCCACCCCCACCGGGAGAACTGGCTCTGGGCGTATTCCAGCTCCGCCCAGATCAGCCGGGGGTCGGCGTACGGGAATTTCGGGGGAGTCTCCATCTGCTGCAGCCGGGCGCGTCGCAACTCCAGCAATCGTTCCGCCTTGATGGTGAGGCCCACGACCTTGCGGGGATCCAGGTGGGTCAACTCCTCCGGGAGCGGGAGCCTGGAGACGACGGGAACGTTGGCCACCCGCAGCCCGCGCCCCGCCAGGAACATGCTGAGCGGCGTCTTGGAGGTCCGGGAGACACCCACCAGGATGATGTCCCCCTGCGGAAGACCTCGCGGGTTCTGCCCGTCGTCGTGCTTGACGGCGTACTCGACCACCTCGAAGCGACGCCGGTATTCCTGGTCCATCTCCCGAAAGAGGCCGGGCTTCGCCAGGGGCTGCAGCTGCAACAGATCTTCCAGACGGAGGAGGAGCGGCCCCAGCAGATCAATGGTCGGGACATCCCGCGCCCGCCCTTCGGTGAGCATCAGGTTGCGCAGGTCCGGCAACACCAGGGTATGGACGATGAGTCCCCGCAGCCTGGACGCCCTCTGGACGGCGGCCCGCACCCCGTCGGCCGTCCGGACGTGGGGCTGGACGTGCAGATCAACCTCCGCGCCCTGGAACTGGACCAGCGCCGCCTTCACGACCATCTCGGCCGTGCGGCCGGTCGCATCCGACACGATGAGGATCTGACGCGCGGCCCGACGCCTCGAGTGAGACCGTGAGATTTCGGATTTCGGATTTCGGATTTCGGATTTGGCCATGGGAAATCAGGTCAGAGGAGAACAATTAGACGATTTCCGGGGTCGGACAGGTCTCGGAATGACCGGACTCAGATATCAGAATTCTTGGGCTTCGCGGGTTGAGACTCCGCCGGGGTAAACCCACCCGGCGGTCTCTTTAGTCGTCCGACCTTGGTCATTGGGAATTGGTCATTGGTCATTGGACGTTCACGCGTTCTCCAGGATGGGATAGGCCACCGCGGTGATGTGGGAATTGATTCGCTTGAGGTTGGTCAGGACGTCCAGATGGATCTCGCTGGTGTCGATGGATTCGCGGTATCCCTCGTGCAGCCGCTGGATGTGGGCCTGGCGGAACTTGCGTTCGGTCTGGCTGATCTCCAGCTTCCGCTCCAGCACCTGCTGGCCCAGGGCCGGGTCGTTGCTGGCGAAGGCCGAGATGGCCAGCTCCAGGTTCTGGAGCACCTTCTTGTGGAGCAGGACGATCTCCTTGTACCCCGCCTCGGAGAAGTGGACCCCCTTGCTGAGCTTCTTCTTGGCCAGGTCCATCAGGTTCTTGTCCACGATGTCCCCGATATTCTCCATGTTGTTCCCGAAGGCGAGGATGCCGATCTCCCGCTTGCTCTGTTCGTCGGTCAGGCTCTGCTGGGAGAGCTTGGTGAGGTAGTGCTTGATCTCCCGGTCCAGGGTGTCCACCTGGTCGTCCTTCTCCTGGATGAATTCGATCAGCTCGGGGTCCTCGCCGGAGAACGTCGCGATCGTCTTGGTGAACATGTCGGAGACGATGTCGGCCATTCGCAACGCCTCCCGGGTCGCCTGTCCCAGGGCCAGCGCCGGCGTCTCCAGCATGTGCTCGTCCAGGTACTTGGGGCCGAAGATCCCCTCCCCTTCTTTGTCCTCGGGAACCAGCCGGGAGATGAACCGGGCCAGCAGGGACGAGAACGGCAGGAACAGCGCGGTGATCCCCACGTTGAAGAGGGTGTGGGCGTTGGCAATCTGTCGCGCCGCATCGTTTGCGGTGAGCTGCACCAGCCGGACGAACGGCGGGATGAAGGGCAGGAACACCAGCACCCCGACCACCTTGAAGAAGATGTGGGCCAGGGCCACCCGCTTGGCCTCGGGCTTGGTGCCGATCGAGCTGGCCAGGGCCGTGGCGCAGGTCCCGATGTTCGCCCCGAAGATGACCGGGATGGCCGCGTGGGTGGGAAGCAGGCCTTGCAGGGAGAGGGTGATGGCCAGGCCGATGGTGGCCGCGGAGCTGTGCACCAGGGCCGAGAAGACCGACGCCACGATGATCCCGAGGAAGGGCTGATCCCCCAGCGAGACCAGGAGGGTCTTGACGATCTCGCTCTGGCGCAGGGGCACCATGGCGTCCGACATGACCTTCATGGCGAAGAAGATGAAGCCGAAGCCCAGGATCGCCTGGCCGACATACTTGAAGATCTTGCGCTTGGAGGCGAAGATCAGGAGGAAGCCGACGCCCACCAGCAGGAGGGCGTAATCGAAGATCTGGAACGCGATGAGCTGGACGGTGATCGTCGTCCCGATGTCGGCCCCCAGGATCACCCCGATGGTCTGGGTCAAATCCATCAGGCCCGAGCTGGCGAAGCCGACCAGCATGACGGTGGTGGCACTGGACGACTGGATGACGGCCGTGATGAAGGCCCCCACCATCATTCCCTTGAAGCGGTTGTTGGTGATGGAGCCGAGGATCTGCCGCATCCGCCCGCCGGCGGCGAGCTGGAGCCCCTCCCCCACCAGCTGCATCCCGTAGAGGAGCAGGGCCATGCCCCCGAACAGCGTGATGAGCATCAGGTTCGTCACGGCCGCCGCGCCCCCACCCTCTGCCCCCGGCCCGGGGCGCCGCGGAGGCTCCGGACCATGAGCATGATCTTCGCCGACATCTCCAGCGTGGTGGTGATCGAGAGCGCCTCTTCCAGGCTGCGACCCACCGCGAAGCTCCCGTGCCTCGCCACGATCACGATCCGATGGTCGCGGAGGTGGGCGGCCGCCCGGCGCCCCACTTCGGGAGACGCCACGGCGCGCCTCGCCCGGATCACCGGAACCTCGCGAAGCAGGATGGCCCCCTCCGAGTCCAGGGGGATGAACCGATCCGTCACGAAGGAGAGCGCGATCGCCGAGGGGGGATGCGCGTGGACGATCGCCTCCACCCCGGCGGTCGCATAGATGGCCAGGTGCGCCGGCAGTTCCATGGAGGCCCGCGGATGGCCAGGCTTGCCCGGGTGAAGCGGCGTCTCCACGATATCCTCAGCCTCCAGGTGGTCCAGCCTCGACCCGGTCCGGGTGATGAATACACGGCCGTCCCGCCGGAGGCTGAGATTCCCCGCATGCAGGGAGAGCAGGCCGAGCGCCATCAGGTCCCGACCGACCCCCTGGAACTCCTTCACAATTGCCGCTCTTGTGTGTTGACGGCCCATCTCAGCAAAACCTGAAAGCATCCACTGAGCCCTGAGGCCTCAAGTCATTGAAAACTGGCTCTGTGTAGCACATCCATCCCCCGCTGTCAAGGACGCCAGATCGCGGAGGATTCGCTGCGAGGGATCGCTTCCGGCCCGGGAGGGATCGCCGCCGGTTGCATCGCCTTACCCGATCCCCGTCGGTTGCCTGTCGGCGAGCCGGGCAAGCTTCGCGATGATCGGCGGGATGAGCCGCGTGGCGAGGTCGGTCCGGGAGCCCCCACCCAGGACGACCAGGAGCTTCCCCCCGCACACGCGTCCGGCCGTCTCCAGCATCACATCGGCGATGCCGAGGTACGCCGCCAAGGTCAACCCGAGGTCCCCGTAATCCCCCCGATGGGTGTCGAAGCCGAAGTACCAGACGATCAGGTCCGGCCGGAACCGGTCGGCACGCGCCGGGAACGCCTGGCGCACCAGCGCCAGATACGCCTCGTCGGGGGGGCCATCCAGGCTCCAGGGGTCCGGGGCACCCACGTCCAGCTTGGTCCCGTCCGCAGACGCGGAGTCCGAGTCGCAGACACAGACGTGCAGGACCTCCGGGTCCGCCGCCACCAGATCCCGCGTCCCGTCGGCGTGATGCGCATCCGTGTCCAGGATGGCCACGCGGCACAGCCGCCCGGTCCGCCGCGCCTGCCGCAGCGCGATCACCACGTCGTTGAAGCAGCAGTAGCCCCCGAAGAAATTCCGCCCGGCGTGATGCCCGCCCGCGCCGATGAAGCAGAAGGCGTTGGCGAGTTCTCCGGCGGCGACCCGCCCCATCGCCTCCACGACGCCTCCCACGGAGACGCGCGCCGTGGATCAGAGGGGGTCCGCCTCCACCTGGGGGATCAGGCCCGGCTCGTGGGCCAGCAGGATCAGCGCATCCGTGGCCGGGGGGCACTCGCAGAGGGTAACGTGGGGGTGCCGGAGGAGCGGGTCGAGGGCCGCAGGGAAATCGGCAAGCCGCCGCCCCGTCGTCAGATAGCTCCGCCGGCTGAAGGACGGATGGTAGTAGATCCCGGTGTTCCCACCGGTGGCCTGCACGCCCATCGGATCCTTCTGCCCACCGCCCTCCACCGCCCGCCCCGCCCTATCCCGCGAAGGCCTGCATCATGACCGGGGCAGCCGCGCTCGCAAGGCGCTCCAGGAGTTGCTGGTCTTCGGGGCGAAAGTCCGGTCCCGCTTCCGCGGGACTCCTCCCGCGACGGCTGATCTCGATCACCGCCTGCGGCTTTCCCTCCGGACCATTCACGGCAACCGCCAGGAGTTTCTGGATGTCCCGGGGGACGGTCTCTTTGATCCGGATCCGCTCGTAGATTCCCAGGTGGGGCACGTCCCGCACGGTGTTCATCAGGACGCTCCGTCCCGTCTGGATCACGCGGCCGGCCAGGCTGGAGACCGTGATGGGAAACGTATTCCGGCCCCCCTCGGCCAGCTCGGATGGGTACACGAACCGGAGCATGGTCCGCTCCCGGTTGAGCACCAGGATGGCCAACCCGTCGGGTTGGAGGGAGAAGGCCCTGGACAGCGTGGAGCTGAGGGCCTCCAGGACGTGCTCGCGCTGCGCGGCCGGGGGCTTGCCCGCCGCCGCCTCCAGGAGGAGGCCCAGTCCCCGCTCCAGCTCGTGCATGGCTCCCCTCCCTCGCGCCTTGCCCCCTCGGACCGGAACCCCCGGCCCCTACCGGTCCTGCAACGCGCCCACGATCTCCGTAAGGATATGCCGATGCACCCGCTCCCCCAGGGCCCGGGATGCCCTGGAGGCGTCCTCCATCACGCCGGACGGATGTCCCGGCTCACGGCAGGCTCTCGGGCAGGGGGAGGTTCAAGGGATTTGCCAGGTACCGGACTCGGCAGGCGCGACAGACCAGGTGCACTTCCTCGTGGAAGACCTCCTGCATCAGCTCGTCCGGATCCGCCTCCTCCATGGCCGCCACCAGCTCGTGCAGGCGCGCCTCCAGTTCCTCGGCCGTCTCCACGTGGGGCAGGACCCCGTCGAAATCGGCGTAGACCTGGATCTTCACCTCATAGGCCAGGCCGCCGTCCGGCATCTCCTTGCCGCACTTCTCGCACGACTTACTCACGAGCGCCCCCGCTGGCCGCTGGGCCCGCTGACCTTCTTCTTCGAATCACACCTCACGCATTCCGCCCCCACCCAGCCCTCCCCTCCGCCTCCGGCGGACGGGGGAGGGTCTGGGAGGGGGGGCCTCACGTCTCCCGAATGAGGGCGGTCTCGTCGCAGCAGGCGAATTTTGCGCACTTGATGCAATCCTTCCAGATCTTCTGCGGCAGCTCCCGCTTGTCGATGCTGCGGAATCCCAGCTTCTCGAAGAACCCCGGACGATAGGTGAGGGCGAAGACCCGTCGGACCCCGAGGCTCGCCGCCTCCACGAGACACGCGTTGACCAGGGTCGCGCCCAGGCCCTTGCCCCCATGGGCTTCCTGGACGGCCAGGGAGCGGACCTCCGCCAAGTCTTCCCAGTACACCGAGAGGGCGCAGATCCCCACCACCTCTCCGTCCACCTGGCAGACGAAGAAGTCCCGCAGATGCTGGTAGAGCTCGTTCAGGGTTCGCGGCAGGAGGTCTCCCCGCACGGCAAAGTGCGCCACCAGCTTCTGGATGGCGGGCACGTCCTCCGCCCGCGCCTTCCGGATCAGCGGAGACGGCGCAATTTCGGATTGCGGATTGCGGATTGCGGATGTGGCGGCTCGGCGCCCGCCTGCCTGCGCCGCCTTCGTCGCGGCAGGCAGGGCGCCCGGC
>JACPAT010000325.1 GCA_016180655.1 Candidatus Methylomirabilota bacterium
TACGGGCGGAGCTGTTCGTAGCATTCCTCCGGCGATCCCAGGATGAAGCGGTCCTTCACCAGATCCTCGAAGGGTCGCTGGAAGGTCTCCTGGGCGGGCAAGGCATCGTCCTGGCCCCAGCGGGCGTAGGCCCCGTACTTGTTGGCGAGGTGGGGGCCGGCGATCTCCAGCGCGGTCCGCCGATCCCTGGCGCAATAGATCTCCCGCAGGATAGGCAGGTGCCGGGGGAACGGGCGCCCAAGGCGGGACAGATCCGCCCGGTAGAGCGAGAGCTGGCGCACCACGGTGGGCAGGGTGGCGTGCGGGCCGATGAACCAGGTATCCCCCAGCTTGGCCGCCCGCTGGACCGCCTGATCCGTCGTGGCGGCGAGCCAGATGGGCGGGTGGGGTCGCTGGACCGGGCGGATGGTCATGGTGACCTTGACCAGCTTGCAGATGTCGTTCTCGACGCTCACCGCCTCTTCGGTCCAGAGGCGCTTGACCAGGGCCAGGCACTCCTCGAAACGGCGGACGCGCTGGCCGCGGGGCACCCGGAAGGCGTCGAACTCCACCTCGCGGTAGCCCAGCCCGACCCCGAACACGAAGTTTCCCCGCCAGAGGACGTCCAGCGATGCCACCTGCTCCGCCACCTCCACCGGGTTATGGAGGGTCAGCAGGAGCACGCCGGCGATCCCCGTCATCTCCCCCGCCTCGGCGGCCAGGCGCGACAGGAAGGGGACGAGCTGGAGCTGCGCCATGCCCTCGCTGAGATAGTGCTGCCCGGTGGCCACGGCGTCCCAGCCCCGGTCCCGGGCCGCCCGGACCATGACCAACTGCTCTTCCAGGGCGGAGACCATGTCGGTCCCGGGCGGGTGCTGGTTGGTCAGGTAGATGCCCACCCTCATGTCGCACCTCCTCGCGAGACGGTCCAGCCCAGACTTGCATTGAACCGCAGAGCACGCAAAGCACGCAGAGAATCCCCGCGGTTAAATGTCTGGGTTCAGTCGGGCCCCGACCGCGTCCAGGCGGAGAAGTCTCCGCAGAACTGCGGGAGCGTAAGGGGCGTGGCGTCCAGGCGGAGAAGTCTCCGCAGAACTGGGGGAGCGTCAGGGGCGTGATCCGCCGGTCCGCGGCGGCTTCGTCCCGCTCGGCCGGCGTGTTATAGCCCCAGGTGGCCAGGAACAGGCCGACCACGCCCAGGTCCGCCTCCCCCTCCACCGCCCGAAGCGTCGGCAGGCGATCCTCGACGAACCAGATGTCGCCGTAGTCCACGGCATACTCCTGATGCAGGACACGAAGCAGATCCGCCTTCGGGCGGGCGCGCTCCTTACCCCAGACCTGGACGGTCGGCAGGGTCACCCCATTGGCCTTCAGGAGCATATGGGCGAAGCGCCCCTCTTTGGTCGTGATGACGAAGACCCGCACCTCCTCTCGGAGCAGTGCCCGCAACCGATCGGCGATGCCGGGGTAGAACTGCTGGGATGCGAGCCAGCCTGGAAGATCCCGCTGGATCCAGGCATCCCGCGCGGCATCGAAGCGCGCCGCCAGGTCCACCGGATCGAGGCGGTTGGCCTCGACGATCCGCGGCCGCCACGTCGTCTGAAACTCGCGGAGGAGCGTGGCCTCCGGCACCCCCTCGAGGATAGCGCGCAGGAGGACGGGGGCTTCCCAGCCGATCTCCAGGGCGGGCCGCATTCGGTGGAAGGTGGCCGCCGCTTCCGGCGGCGGCTCATCCCCGTTGGCGCCCCAGATCTCGCGGTACGCCTGCCAGGTGGACGTCAGGGTCTCGTGGGCGGTGTCGCAGATGACGCCGTCGAAGTCCAGGGCCAGGATCTTCGGGGCAGCCCGAGAAGCGTTCGGTGGTTCGAGCGTTCGAGGGTTCGGTTGTTCATGAACTCCCGAACTCCCGAACTGCCGAACGTCCGAACGCTGTTTTTTCATCGCGTGCCTGCCCGGAACATCGTGAGCAGCATCTTGAAGCGGCCGGCCGCCTGGACCGCATGAGGGACGTCGGCCGGCATCAGGACCAGCTCGCCCGTCCCGACGCTAACCGTCGTGCCGCCGATGCGCAGCGTCGCCGTCCCGTCCAGGACCTGGACCAGGGCGTCGAACGGTGCCGTATGCTCGCTCAACCCCTGCCCTTCGTCAAAGGCGAACAGGGTCAGCGTGCCGGTGTCGCTCTTCAGCAACGTCCGGCTGACCACGGAGCCCGGCGCGTACTGCACCGCGTCTGTGAGGGCCATTGGCTTTGCCGCGGGTAACTGGGTCTGCGGGGTGCTGGCGGCGGTCATGGCAGATGTCTCCTGTAAGACTTATAAGCAACCGCAGCTGAACGCAAATAAACGCAAATGAAGTCCACCTCAATCTATGAATTCGAAGATATCCTCCGCCGGAGTTCAGTCGTGTTGCTCTGCGAAGAAACGGGATGGATGTCCGCGAGCCACTAAGAGTCAATGAGCACGCCGCGGATCGACCGTTCCTTGCCCCGGAAAGAGGGCAACCCCACTGAAGGCCGTGGTTGGTCCCTACTCCCGGACAATCGCATACAGCATCTGATCTATGGTCTGGCCATCCTTGGTGACGCTGTTTCGCAGGCGTCCCTCCAGGGAGTAACTGGCCTTCTCCAGCACCCGCATGGACGCGGGATTCCATTCAAAGACCCCCGCGTAGATCCTGCACAGATCGAAATTGGCGAAGGCGAAGTCGGTCATGGCGCGCACCGCCTCTGTCGCGATGCCGCGCCCCCAGTACGCCTCGCCAAGCCAGATTCCGATCTCCGCCGACCTGCGGAAGACATCCATCTGGAGATCTAGGCCGATCCCTCCGACGGCTTCCTCATCAATCGCGATGGCGAAGTGAGTCTCCGGCGTTGCCCCGGTTGCCTGGTGGATCCAATGCTCGGCGTCGGATGTCGTGTAGGGATGGGGAAACCGATCCTTCAAGTTTCGCCAGACCCGACGATTATTTGCATGGCGGACGATAGCAGGAACGTCCTGCGACCGCCAACTTCGGATCACGCCTTGTGTCAGGGTGAGTACCAATTCCGTATCCTCGTCTGGCGAAATCGGGGATCGGACACGTCATATCGCGTCCTCAGCCCCGAGCGGGTCTGCGGAACCTCAGCGCTATTCCGGCCCGCGGCATTTTCCCAAAAGCGATACTGCTGCGCCGGCGGTGCCCAGGCCGATTCTACTCGATTTTGCCCGCAAGGCGGCGACCGTTTCGACCAGAGGGGAGCCGACTCGGGAATCGCTATTGACTTACTCGTCCACGAGTACGTCTTCGATGGCGACCAGGACCTCCCCCGGGTCGCTCTCCATGATCCAGCTTCGATTTCCGACCTTGATGACCGGTCCGGATTCGACCTTGGGCGGGTCCGCCAGCGCCCGGATATGCGTGACCGCCGTTTCCACATCAGCAACAGCCTCCAACACGAAGATGATCCCGCGTTTGAGAGAGTCGGCCAAATGGGGACCGGACACCATTTAGCGCCTCACCCCTTGAGTCTGCACGGTCGCGGATCCGTCTCGGGCGGATTCTCCCCCGAGAGCCTGTAGGGCGGGAGGATGGCGATACGATCTTCCGCCGCCTGCCGCAGGATCGGGCTTTCCGGCGGAACATCCGGTCCGCGCGGCGAGATGCGGATTGGGGTGCCGTCGCGGGCTGGCCTCCGAGGGGCGGTCCCAGGGGCGCTTCGCAGGCGATGTTGCATCTAAGATTGCGCATGTCAGGAGTTCTGAACTTAGAGCGGCTGCCAGCCCGCCCCGTCGTGGCCAAAATGAAACACAGCAGGATGCAACACCTCAGCCAGGATCTCCAGCGATTCCACCAGGCGCGGCCCCGGGCGGTTGAAATATTGGTTGCCGTCGGTCAAGTACACCCGCCGGTTCCGCACCGCCCTCAACTGTGACCACTTCGGCCTCCGCACCAGTGCGGGCATTTCCTCCCGCGAACGCTTGATGTCAAACCCGCACGGCTGAACGAGGATCACCTCAGGATCCTTTTGCACCAACTGTTCCCACGCCATCCACGGTGAGTGCTTCCCGGCTTCGCCGAACAGATTCACACCGCCCGCCATCGCCACCAGTTCAGGCATCCAATTCCCGGCGGCCATCAGGGGTTCGATCCACTCAATGCAAGCGACCGTGGGTCGTTCCGGCAGACCACGGGCCTTTTCGGCAACCGCAGCCATCCGCCGCTCCAGGCGAGTGACCAATTCGGTACCTCGTTCCGGGACCCCAAGCGCCTTGGCCACCCGGCGCATATCTGTCCAGACATCCGACAGGCCGTTCGGCTCCAAGCAGACGATTTGAGGACGTGAACCGACCCATTCGCAAACGGCCTGTTCCACATCCCGCAGGCTGACCGCGCAGACCTCGCATTGCGATTGTGTAATAATCACCTCCGGCTGCAACTGCTTCAGCGCCTCCGCGTGGACGCGATAAACCGACAACCCCTCCTGCACGATGGCCTTCACGCGCTGGTCAATGTCGGAGCCGGTGCCCAGAGGGTTAAACTTCGGCTCGGTACACACGGGAAGAAGCTTGACCGATTCGGGATAGTCGCACTCGTGCGACCGCCCGACCAATCGGTCTTCACAGCCCAGGGCGCACACGATCTCCGTGCTGCTGGGCAAAAGGGATATGGTTCGTTTCACTATCCTATTCTCCGGAGAATTCGGTACCGGCAATCAGTACCGGACGCCATTTATCCCCAAAATCTCACCGCTAAAACCGCAAAGATCGCAAAGACGCGCCAACTCCCCGCCTGCGCCGCGACGGCGGGCAGGTCATCAGGTCAGAGGCGCTTCCGGACCGAAATCTTCCGGGGCGCGTCTCTGAGTACGTCCGTGTCAGCGTTTTGAATACGGGGGTTTCCTTTGCGTGCTTCGCGTGCTTTGCGGTTGAATTGCACTGTTCGGGTTTATCCGGAAGCCGTCTCACCGCCCACCTCTACACACAAGTCAGCACCGGGGGAATCCGGGCTCGTCCCTCCGCAACTCAACCCCGTTGTTCTGAGGCGGCCAACCGCTTTAGCAGTTGGATCTGGCCGGCGTGGTACACGTCGTGGGCGGCGATGCCGGAGGTCAGGGCCGCGTTACTCACTTTGCTGCCGGGGGGGACCCGGTTCAAGTCTCTTGGCGCCAACCCGGCAATGGCGGCGCGCATCTTCCGGTGCATCTCTTCCAACAAGACAACGTCATTTCGCCACGCCTCGGGTGTCATGACCTCCGGGCGAACGAACCAGTTCGACCCCTTGAGGGGAAACGAGCCCCTCCTCTCTCCGAAGATCCTGCGGCGCACGGCATATTTCCAGTACGCGCAATGCACCACGATCTCCCAGATGTTGTGGCGGCCGTTCGCCGGCCTCCAGGCCACATCTTGGGCATCGAGCCCCCTGATCGAGCCGCGCAGGTTGGGCCCATGCCACGCCTTCTTGGTGTACGATTCATCAATGATTTGAAGAAGAAGCCTGATCTCGGGTGCGACCACAGCGCCCTTCATATCCTGCCCCTCGCCCCTTCCCAGCGTTCCACAGGCTACTCCCAGCCCACCGGCTCGTATCCGCGCTCGTGGAGGCAGCGCTCCCCGAAGTTCTTGTAGAGGGGGCTGGGCTCGCTGGCCTTGAACAGGCCGCGGAGGAATCCCCCGGTGGCGCCGGTGGCCGCCCCTACGGCCGCCCCGGTGCCGGCCTGGCCCCGAACGGCTCCACCCGCCGCCCCGACGGCCGCGCCAGCTCCCGCGCCCACCGCGGTGCTCCCAGCCACGGTGCCCGCCGCCCCCGACTTGATGAACTGGTCCGCCAACTGCTTGCACTCGGCGATGTCGCGCTCTGCCTGAGCCGACCCGGGCGAGATGGGCGTTCGGGTACAGGACGGGCGAATGGCTGGCGCACCCCGAGAGGGTGCCCACGAGTACAAGGGCCACGGCGAAACGCATCAGACATCCTTCCGCAGGCGAGAGGCTCCCTGGCGCTATGATTTTCCCGATCGGCGCACCTGGTTGCGGCCGGCGTTCTTGGCGGCGTAGAGGGCCTGGTCCGCGGCGCTGATGAGCTTCTCCTCGGACTCCGCATCCCCTGGAAGGGTCGCCACCCCGATGCTCACAGTAAGAGTGATCGTCTGCCCAGGGGCGACGGTCATCGTGTGCCCCGCGATGATTCCCCGCACCCGTTCCGCCATCGTCAGGGCGCCAGGGCCCGGCGTCTCTGGCAGGAGAATGGCGAACTCGTCCCCCCCGTAACGGGCCGGCTCGTCCACGGGGCGGACTTCCTGCTGGATCAGGGCCGCGAGGGCCCGCAGGGCCTCGTCGCCGGCCAGGTGGCCATAGGTATCGTTGATGACCTTGAAGTTGTCGATGTCCAGGATCAAAAGAGAGAAGGGACGGCCGTAGCGTCGGGATCGCCCCACCTCTTCGGTCAGCCGCCGGCGAAACTCGCGGTAGTTGTACAGGCCCGTGAGACCATCGTGGATGGATAGATCCTCGAGCGCGGCCTGGCTCTTCGCAAGTTTGTCTGCCATGGCATTGAATGTCCTTCCCAGGTGCCCCAGCTCATCCGGTGTCCCTAGCGAGACCCGGTGGGCAAGGTCGCCCGCCCCGAAACGTTCCGCGCCCTCCTCGAGCACCCGAAGGGGGAGCAGGATGGAGCGAGTCAAGGCCCTGCCAACCAGAAGAGCGGTCCCGAGCCCCAGCACGAAGACGGTGCCGATGACGAGTAGCGCCCTTCGCCTGACGGCATGGGCCAGCACCAGATACTCCGTCATCTCCTGCTGGGCCAGGGTATGCATCTGGTCGAGCAGGTCTATCGTCCGATTCATGTGCGCGTCGAGGCGTCCGAGTTCGCGC